>SVRQ01000023.1 GCA_015064725.1 Oscillospiraceae bacterium
TTTTTCTGCCTTTATTATATCACAAAACTGTATACAATCACCTTGCACTACCTGTATACTATCATACTACACTGTACAGTCCCCGACGGTCCGTTAAATAAAGAAAATTCAATTTTTATAAAAATCCGTGATTTTTGCGAAAAACCAATATTTTTTTGCGAAAAAATCTTTTTTTACACCTCTTGAATAATAAAACTCCGTATGCTATACTGTATTTACACGAAACACCAAGGAGCATTACTATGAAAAAAATAATATCTCTTGTGCTGGCGATTGCGCTTATATGCTCTCTTGCCGCCTGCACAAAAACAATAACCGGTCCTAAAAAAACAAACGAGAGCGAACAGACCACGCAGGCAACAACGGAAAACCCCGAAATTCCGCCGGAGGATGCAAGCGCATACGAAGTTGTGCTGAACGCTATAAATAAAACTACGGGCCTTTCTTCTTTCGGTGCGACAACAAGCTCCCACGTTTCCGTTCAATACCTCAACGTAAACGAAAGCACGACCGTAAAAACAAAAATAAATGCGCAAGGCGTATGCACCTCTTCGCTGCGCTTCTCTGCCGTTTCCGAATATACGGAAGGCAGCGAAAAAATAAATACGAACGTATATTTTGAAAATAATAATTACTATGTCGATACATACGGTCTGAAAGTTAAGCTTCCCGCAAGCCGCGGCGGCGATGCTTATGATTATTTAGCAGAAATAAATAAATACTTTTTCCCTCTTTCCGAATCTTGCTATGAGTCCGTTCCAGTAACGCCTCTTAACGGCGGAAGATCCGTTATTGTTGACGTAAGCGCAGAGGCTTGCGAAAAGGATTTTGAGGATATTATAAAAGAAACAGTAAGCTCATTTGAGGAAAGCGGCCTTGGCGAGGTCAAGTTCACGGGTGCTTACATCCGTGCGACCACAACTGCGCAAGGTTATATAGACGTTTATACTGTATCCCTGCATTTCGATTGGGCTGTTCAGATCGGAGGAATGTACGCAAACAGCGAGATCGATATGGTCTGGAGCATCGATTTTGAAAAATACGGCGACGTTTCCGTGACCGCGCCGGAGGGTTATGCTTCTTATGATGAGATAGCAGCGGACGAAATGGCTTATACGCTTCTTGCACAGCGCGTTGCATTTATGCAGAGCCTTGACGATATTCACGCGGAATGCGATATGGTCGTGGAAATGCAGATGGGCAATAATAAGCAGACCTTTGAGCTTTTGAACGTTGTCCGCGCAAGGAATCTTGCGTCCGTTCCCACGGTTGCCCGCAGCACACAGGTAACGCTTGGAAATCAAACTCAAGCGTACTCCATCTATTACGAAAACGGATATTATTATTACTGCGATAACAGCGAAAGCTTTAAATTCAGCGAGGGCGTTGCAAAAGACGATTATCGCTCCACATCTCCCACGTTCGACGTTGTAAAGGCTATTTCCGCACAGGCAATGAAAAACGCGAGCGTTATGATTTCGGGCGGTGTTACAAATATCGCAGCGGCGCTTGATGCAGAAACTTTTATAAAGGATTTTGACGTTATAGTATCTGAGCTTAATTACAGCATTGTCGGCTCTTACGTAAGCGAATATAAAATATATGCGCCTTACGTGAACATAGCGATAGATGCCAACGGATATATTACAACGTACACCGTTATCTACGGCGTGGAAATCCCCCTTGGAAACGATCAATCCGTTTATTCGGATATTGAAGCTTGTGTGTGCTTCAAAAATCCCGGAGAGGATGTTGAAATAACCCTGCCCGACGGTTATTGGAACTTCCAAGAGATAAATGCAGATATTTTATATTAAAGAAGAAAATCCGATACGGTTCCTACCGTATCGGATTTTTTTTGTGTAATGAAAACTTTTATTTTGCGCGGCTTTCGCACCAGATGCAGCGGTAAACGCTTTCTTCTTCGTTTACACAGCGGAATATCTGGGGAAGCTCCTGCTCCGTGGAGGTGATGCAGTTGGGGTTAACACAGACCTTATCGTGAACAAGGCGGTATTTTTCGGGGCGTTCTTCTGCATTTTTCTGCTTTTCGTCAAGCAGGAAGAGGATGAGCGCCATACGCATATATTTGCCGTAGAGCGTCTGCTCGAAGTAGCGTGCGCGGTGATCTTTATCCACCGCAACGGAAATTTCGTTTACGCGGGGAAGCGGGTGCATAATGCAAAGATCGTCTTTTGCTCCGGCGAGCTTATCTACGGAGAGTATGTAGCTGTCTTTAAGGCGTTCGTAATCTTCAACGTAGGAGAAGCGCTCCTTCTGAATACGGGTCATATAGAGAACGTCAAGCTGGGGAAGAGCTTCTTCAAGGCTTTCCGTTTCAATGTAATCCATACCGGATCTGCCGATGGTCTCGTGCTTAACGTAGCTGGGTATGCGAAGCTCCTTGGGGGAGATGAGCACGACCTTGATACCCGTATAACGGGAGAGCGCGGCAAGCAGGGAATGGACCGTTCTGCCGAATTTAAGGTCACCGCAGAAGCCGACTGTAAGGTCTGTGAGTCTGCCTTTTTCGTTTTTGATGGTGCAGAGGTCAGCAAGCGTCTGCGTGGGGTGGTTGTGGCCGCCGTCGCCGGCGTTGATGATCGGAACGTAAGCGTTTTTAGCGGCTACAAGGGGTGCGCCCTCCTTGGGGTGGCGGATAGCCATAATGTCCGCATATCCGCTTACGACCTTTGCTGTGTCTGCCATACTTTCGCCCTTTGCGGCGGAGGAGGAGTTTGCCTCCGAAAAGCCGAGGACGTTGCCGCCGAGCTCATACATAGCGGCTTCAAAGCTGAGTCTTGTTCTTGTGGAAGGTTCAAAAAAGAGCGTTGCAAGCTTTTTGCCGCGGCATTTATCCGCATATTTTGCGGGGTTTTTCTTAATATCGGATGCTGTTGCTATAAGTGAATCTATCTCTTCAAGAGAAAGATCGAGAATATCTATAAGGCTTCTCATATTTATATCTCCGTTCTGTTGTATTCCAAAACAGGCGGAGCTTTCGTCCGCCTGTTTTTTTGTGTAATTATTTTGCGCCGTTGATAGCGAGGTAGTTTTTGATGCGAGTTACGTTTTCGGCGTTCTTTTCGTCTTCTTCAAGGTATTCGATGATGTCGTAAACGTCAACAACGGAGTAAACGGGGAAACCGAATTCGTCTGCGATCTCTGCCATAGCGGATTTTACGCCGCCCTTGCCAACTTCCTTGCGGTCAACCATAACGAACGTAGCGGCAACCTTTGTGCCTTCGAGCGTGGAGAGGTTTTCCATACTTTCGCGGATAGCTGTGCCTGCTGTGATAACGTCTTCAACGATAACGATCTCTTCGCCTGCTTTCGGAACGTAGCCTACGAAAATACCGCCTTCGCCGTGGTCCTTAGCTTCTTTTCTGTTGAAGAAGAAAGGAACGTCAAGGCCGTTTTTTGCAAGAGCGATGGAGGAAGAAACGGCGATGGAGATGCCTTTGTATGCAGGTCCGTAGAGGACTGTTTTTTTGTTGCCTACTTTTTCAAGGTAGCTCTTTGCGTAGAATTCGCCGAGCTTTGCGATCTGCTCGCCTGTTTTAATTTCGCCTGCGTTTACGAAATAGGGGATCTTTCTGCCGCTTTTTGCAGTAAAATCGCCGAATTTGAGGACGCCTGCGCTTTCAAGAAACTGTATAAACTCTCTTTTGTAAGATTCCATTGGTATATCTCCTTTGTGTGTTTTAGTCAACTTTTTCTTTTTGAAAGAAAAAGTTGCAAAAAGAAGCAAAAAGCCCTTCGCTTTATCCGCTTGTGCGGACTTGAACTGATGGTTATTTCAGCTCCCCGAGCAATTTTCACTCACTATGCTCGCAAAAATTACTCGGAACCACGCTGAAGGGCACAAAATTCAATCTTTTGTTTCAAACGCGCAAAAACAACGGCAAGAAACCGATTACATATCACGCGATTTAATGAAGAAATCTATTTTTATCAAAAAATTTGTAAAAATGAAATTTTTCTTTGTAGGGGCGACCATTGGTCGTCCGTTTTGTTTTTGAGGAAAGTTCTTTGGGTTACTTTTTCTTCGAAAACCTCTTCCGTCAGCCTGCGGTTGCCACCTTCCCCATAAGGGAAGGCTTGGTTACCTTTCTTTCAAGAAAGGTAACTCAGTCAACGAATTCGGCAACGCATCTTTCGTATGCGGCAACGGGATCAGCCGCCGCTGTGATGGGTCTGCCGACAACGATGTAATCGGAACCGATCTTCTTCGCTTCCGCGGGTGTCATAACGCGCTTCTGGTCGCCAACGTCGCCGTCCGCAAAGCGAACGCCGGGTGTAACTGTTACAAAGCCTGCGCCGCAGGTTTCGTGAACCTTGCCTGCTTCAAGGGGGGAGCAAACAACGCCGTCAAGACCTGCAACCTTGGCGTTGTGAGCGTAATGCATAACAACGTCTGCGATGGGCTTGTCGATGAGAAGGTCTTTCTTCATTGTTTCTTCGTCTGTGGACGTGAGCTGTGTTACGGCGATGAGCATAGGACGTGTTCCGTCTTCGCGCGTAAGGCCTTCGATAGCTGCCTCCATCATGCGGCCTGTGCCGGCAGCGTGAAGGTTAGTCATATCAACGTCAAGGCGGGAAAGGACCGCCATAGATTTTTTAACTGTGTTGGGGATATCGTGGAGCTTGAGGTCGAGGAATATTTTATGACCTCTCTTTTTGATCTCTCGAACGATGGAAGGACCTTCCGCATAATAAAGCTCCATACCGATCTTAACAAAGGGTTTTCTGCCTGTGAACTTATCAAGGAATGCGAAAACTTTTTCCGCGCTGTCAAAATCACAAGCAATAATTACGTCTTTTCCCATTAGTGTGCGCCTCCTATAATATCTGTAAGGTTTGTGATACCGTATTTTTCCATTGTTGCGGGCAGATCATTTATAATGTCGCGGCAGATGCAGGGGGAAACAAGGTTTGCCGCACCCACCTGAACCGCTGTTGCGCCCGCGAGCATAAGCTCTATAACGTCTTCCGCGCTCTGTACGCCGCCCATACCGATTATCGGAATTTTAACTGCGTCATAGACCTGGTAAACCATTCTTACCGCAACGGGGAAGATCGCAGGGCCGGAAAGACCGCCCGTTTTGTTTTTGATTATGGGTGCTTTGCGGCGAAGATCTATTCGCATACCCATAAGCGTGTTGATAAGAGAAACGCCGTCCGCGCCTGCGGCCTCGCACGCGCGCGCGATCTCCGTGATGTCTGTTACGTTGGGGGAAAGCTTCATATAAACGGGCTTTTTCGTTACAGCTTTAACGGCTTTTGTAACCTCGTAAGCTGCATTCGCGTCCGTGCCGAAGCTGATGCCGCCGCCGTGTACGTTGGGGCAGCTGATATTTACTTCGAGAAGGCCGACGCTGTCAACCGCGTCGAGCTTTTCTGCTGTTTCGGCGTATTCCTTAACGGAAAAACCGCCGATGTTTGCCATAACTTTTTTGTGGAACACCTTTTCCATCTTGGGAAGCTCTTCCGCAATAACCTTGTCAACGCCGGGGTTCTGAAGACCTACCGCATTGAGCATACCGCAGGGGGTTTCCGCAATTCTGGGCGTGGGGTTGCCGAAGCGGGGCTCTGCTGTCGTACCCTTAAAGGAAAACGTGCCGAGAATGTTTATATCATAGAACTCTGCCATTTCATAGCCGAAGCCGAAAGTGCCGCTGGCGGGGATAATGGGGTTGTCGAGTTCAACACCGGAAAGTGTAACTTTTGTGTTTACCATATGATCTCCTCCTTAACAAGCACGGGGCCGTCCTTGCAGATGCGCTTGTTGCCGTATTTTGTCTTGCAGGTGCAGCCGACGCATGCGCCGAAGCCGCAACCCATACGCTCCTCAAAGCTGAATTCGCCGGACGTTGCCGTAGCCGCGTAAACAGCTTTGAGCATAGGCTCGGGGCCGCAGGTGTAGAAGTAGGAATATTCGCCGGCTTCCTTCATCGCGTCCGTTACAAAGCCCTTTGTGCCTACACTGCCGTCCGCCGTTGCAACGAGGACGCGCGCACCGAGGGCTTCAAATTCGTCTTTATAGAAAACTTCTTCCGCTGTGTTGAAGCCGAGGATGACCGTTACGTTCTTTCCTTCGCTGCAAAGCTTTCTTGCGCACATATAGAGGGGAGGAACGCCAACGCCGCCGCCGATGAGAAGCGGTGCATCGCCGCTTTTGGAAAGGTCATAGCCGTTGCCAAGGTACGCAAGCACGTTGAGCTTTTCGCCCGCTGTCATCGCCGCCATTTTTTCCGTGCCCTTGCCTACAGCCTTGTAAACGAGGGTGAGCTTATCGCCTTCTTGATCGCAAACGGAGATGGGGCGGCGAAGGAAGAATCCGTCGATCTGTATATTGACGAATTTTCCCGGAGCACAGCCTTCCGCTGTGCCCGAGAGAACCATTTTATAAGTGTTTTTTGCGATCTTTTCGTTAGATATTATCGTAAAAATGCTTTCTGTTGTCATTTCCTGTCCTTTCAGTTGATCGTGGAGATGCAGATCGTCTGCTCTTCGAGTACGTCGAGGAGAACCTTGAGTGTGTCAAGAGATGTGAAGATGGATACGTTGTTTTCAGTTGCGCACTGACGGATCTGGAAGCCGTCGGACGTTGTGCCGGAGGCTGCGTCAAGGTTTCTTGTATTGATAACGTAAGTTACGTAGCCCTGACGGATGGAATCGAGGATTTCTTCGCTGCCTTCGCTGATCTTCTTCTTAACTCTTGTGCGGATGCCGTGTTCCTTGAGGAATGCGGCAGTTCCCGCCGTAGCTTCGATATTGAAGCCCATATTGTAGAAGCGGCGGATGAGGGGAAGAGCCTCTTCCTTGTCTGCGTCTGCGATGGTTGCAAATACCGTACCGTAGTTCATAACCTGCATACCGGAAGCCTGGAGAGCCTTGTAGAGTGCGCGGTTAAGGCTGTCGTCATAGCCGATAGCTTCGCCCGTGGACTTCATTTCGGGGGAGAGGTATGCGTCAAGACCGCGGAGCTTGGAGAAGGAGAACGCGGGAACTTTTACGTAGTGGCGTTTCTTTTCCTCGGGATAGATAGTCGTTATGCCCTGTTCGGGAAGTGTCTTGCCGAGTATTGCAAGAGTACCGATGTCCGCAAGGGAGTAGCCCGTGGACTTGGAAAGGAAGGGAACTGTTCTGGAGGAACGGGGGTTAACCTCGATGATATATACCTTTTCGGATTTATCAACGATGAACTGGATATTGTAAAGACCTACGATACCGATGCCGATACCAAGGCGTTTTGTGTAATCAAGGATAGTGTCCTTAACCTTCTGAGAAAGTGTAAAGGAGGGGTAAACGGAGATGGAGTCGCCGGAGTGAACGCCCGTACGCTCTACAAGCTCCATAATACCGGGAACGAATACGTTTTCGCCGTCGCAAACTGCGTCAACCTCAACTTCTCTGCCGGAGATGTATTTGTCAACGAGAACGGGCTTGTCTTCGTCTATCTCAACGGCTGTGCGCAGGTAATTGCGAAGCATTTCTTCGTTTGCAACGATCTGCATAGCGCGTCCGCCGAGAACGAAGGAGGGACGAACGAGAACGGGGTATCCGATCTCTGCCGCGGCAGCAACGCCGTCTTCGATCTTTGTAACGGCTCTGCCCTTGGGCTGAGGAATGTTGAGAGATTCAAGGAGCTTTTCAAAGGAGTCGCGGTTTTCTGCTCTGTCAAGAGCTTCTGCGTCCGTACCGATGATCTTAACGCCGCGTTCCGTAAGAGGTGCGGCAAGGTTAATAGCTGTCTGACCGCCGAGGGAGGCGATAACGCCGTCCGGTTTTTCCATATCGATGATGTTCATAACGTCTTCGACAGTAAGGGGCTCGAAATAGAGCTTATCGGAGCAGGTGTAGTCCGTGGAAACCGTTTCGGGGTTGTTGTTTATGATGATAGCTTCGTAGCCGGAAGCTTTGATAGTCTTGATAGCGTGAACGGAGGAGTAGTCGAACTCTACGCCCTGACCGATACGGATAGGACCGGAGCCGAGAACGATGACCTTTTTCTTATCGGAAACAACGGATTCGTTTTCGTTTTCGTAAGTGGAGTAGAAGTAGGAAACGTAGCTTGCAAATTCCGCGCCGCAGGTGTCTATCATCTTGTAAACGGGAACGATGGCGTTTGCTTTGCGGAGGTTGTAGATATCGATCTCGGGGCAGTTCCAAAGCTTTGCGATGTATTTGTCGGAAAAGCCCATCTTTTTAGCATCCTTGAGAACTTCAACGTCGCCTTTTGCATTCTTGACCACGTTTTCCATAACAACGATGTTCTTTATCTTTTCAAGGAAGAGCATATCTATTTTCGTAGCTTCCGCGATAAGGCTTACGTCAACGCCGCGGCGGAGAAGCTCGGAAATAGCGTAGATGCGGTCGTCCGTGCCGATGGCAATGTAGTCCATAAGCGCATCCGTCGTGTACTCGTCGAATTTTGCCATGTACATATGGCAAACGCCGATCTCAAGGGAACGAACTGCTTTGAGCATACATTCTTCAAGAGTTCTGCCAAGGCTCATGACCTCGCCCGTTGCTTTCATCTGTGTGGAAAGCTTGTTGTTTGCCGCCGCGAATTTATCGAACGGGAAGCGGGGGAATTTTGCAACAACGTAGTCGAGCGTGGGTTCGCAAGCCGCGGGAGCGCTTGCAAGCTGAATTTCGTCAAGCGTCATACCGACAGCGATCTTCGCCGTAACTCTTGCAATGGGATAGCCGCTGGCTTTGGAAGCGAGCGCGGAGGAACGGGAAACGCGGGGGTTTACCTCGATGAGGTAGTATTCAAAGGAGTGGGGGTCGAGCGCGAACTGTACGTTACAGCCGCCTTCTACCTTGAGTGCGCGGATGATCTTGAGCGCGCTCTCCTTGAGCATATTGCATTCCTTGCTTGTAAGGGTCTGCGTGGGGCAGACAACGATGGAGTCGCCCGTGTGGATGCCGACGGGATCCACGTTTTCCATATTACAGATAGCGATGGCTGTGTCGTTTGCGTCGCGCATAACCTCGTATTCTATCTCTTTATAGCCTTTTATGCTCTTTTCAACGAGGACTTCGGAAACGGGGGAGAGTTTAAGACCGTTTTTAAGAAGCTCTGTGCATTCTTCGGGGTTGTCCGCAAAGCCGCCGCCCGTACCGCCGAGCGTGAACGCAGGACGAAGAACTACGGGATAGCCGATCTCTTCGGCAGCCGCAAGACCTTCTTCTATAGTGTGGGCGATAAGGGAGGGAAGAACGGGCTCGCCAAGCTCTTCGCAAAGCTTTTTGAAGCCTTCGCGGTCTTCCGCACGCTCGATGGATTCGCTGCTTGTACCAAGAAGCTCAACGCCGCATTCGCGAAGGATGCCCTTCTTTTCAAGCTGCATAGCAAGGTTAAGACCCGTCTGACCGCCGATGCCGGGAACGATAGCGTCGGGGCGCTCGTAGCGAAGGATCTTCGCAACGTATTCAAGCGTCAGGGGTTCCATATATATCTTGTCCGCGATGGTCGTGTCCGTCATAATAGTCGCGGGGTTGGAGTTTGCAAGGACTACTTCGTAGCCTTCTTCTTTGAGCGCAAGGCACGCCTGTGTGCCTGCATAGTCGAATTCAGCAGCCTGACCGATGATGATAGGACCTGAACCGATAACAAGGATTTTCTTTAAGTCTGTTCTCTTCGGCATAATTATTTGCCCTCCTTCATAAGAGCGATAAACTGTTCATAAAGGTTCTTTCTTCCGTCGGGGCCGGACATCGTCGTGGGCTCAAACTGAACGGAGAATACTTTGTCTTTTGCACAAGCAAGACCTGCAACCGTTTTATCGAGGATATCGATGTGAGTTACTTCAAGGTCCGTGCTGTCCACACTGTCTGCATCAACAATATAGCTGTAGTGCTGTGTAACCGTTTCAAGCTTGCCTGTTGCAAGTGTCTTGACGGGGTGGTTGCAGCCGTGGTGGCCGAACTTCATCTTGGATGTTTTCGCGCCGTATGCAAGCGCGATTATCTGATGTCCAAGCCCGATGCCGAACATAGGATATTTGCCTGCAAGCTCTTTTACAAGTGCGATAACGTCTTTTGCGTTTTCGGGATCTCCGGGGCCCTGGGAGATAAGCACACCGTCGGGCTTCATCATCTCTACGTCAGCGGCGGTGCTTTTAGCGGGAAGAACCGTTACGTTGCAGCCCATTTCGTTGAGCGTGCGTACCGTGCCGAGCTTCAGACCGCAGTCTATAGCGACAACGGAGAATTTTGCGTTTGCCGTGCGCGCATACCATCTCTTGCTGCAGGAGACTTCTGCGATAAGGTCCTTGGAAGCGCAATCGTTTTTGATAACTTCAAGAGCTTTTTCTGCGGGAACGTCTGCGTCAACTATGACAGCTTTGCAGGTACCGCCGTCGCGGATCTTGCGCGTAAGCTCTCTTGTGTCCATACCGTAGATACCGGGAACACCGTTTTCTTCAAGGTATTCGGAAAGCGTTTTTGTGTATCTGAAGTTGGAGGGGAAATCGTTGTATTCTCTTACGATAAGAGCACCGACGGAAGCTGTTTTCGCTTCAAAATCTTCGTCCGTAATACCGTAGTTGCCGATAAGCGGATACGTCATAACAACAGCCGCGCCCGCGTAAACGGGGTTGGATACGATCTCCTGGTATCCCACCATAGATGTGTCGAAGACTATTTCGCAAACGCGGGATACGTCCTGCGCGCCGAAACCGTATCCGTAAAATTCGGAACCGTCTTCAAGCACGATTTTTTTGTTCATTTTTCCTGCCATACTGTTTTACCTCCAAAAATTGTCATTTTAGCGCGACCGAAGACTTTTTTGCCTTCAAAGGGTGTCGCTTTGCCCATAGATAAAAATTCCGAAGAATTTATTACGTATTCCTTTTCAAGGTCGAACACGCAGAGGTCTGCGCGTGCGCCTTCTTCTATTTTGCCGCCGCCAAGGGAAAATCTCTTTGCGGGGGTTTCGCTCATCTTCTCTATGATAAGAGAGAGAGGTGCGATGCCCGTTTTAACAAGCTCCGTATAGAGCACGGGGAACGCTGTTTCAAGACCAACGACGCCCATGGGGCTTTTTTCGAGTCCGCGGCTCTTTTCTTCCGCTGTGTGGGGTGCGTGGTCCGTTGCTATCATATCGATGGTGCCGTCCAGAAGACCCGCAAGGAGCGCTTTTCTGTCCTCCTCTGCGCGAAGCGGGGGATTCATCTTAAATCTGCCGTGCTCCCCAAGGTCCGCGTCCGTCATAGTAAGGTAATGGGGACCCGTTTCGCACGTTACGTCAAGCCCCTCTTTTTTCGCGTTTCTGATAAGCTCCACTGTTTCTTTGGTTGAAATGTGGCAAACGTGATATCCTACGCCCGTCTTTCTCACAAGCTCAAGGTCGCGCTCAACCTGCTTCCATTCGCTTTCGGAGCAGATGCCGCGGTGTCCGTGCGCTTTTGCGTATTCGCCGTCGTGAATGTAGCCGCCGAAGAGAAGCGAATTATCCTCGCAATGTGCGGCGATGAGCTTTCCAAGGCTTTTTGCCTTTTCCATAGCGGAAAGCATCATACCGTCCGATTGTACGCCGCGTCCGTCATCGGAAAAAGCGGCAACGTAACTTGCCATAGCTTCCATTTCGGAAAGGGCTTCGCCCTTTTCTCCCATGGTTATTGTGCCGTACGGCACTACCTTTATGCAAGCGTCGCGCTCGATGGCATCAAGCTGAACGCCAAGATGCTCCATCGTGTCGGGACAGGGATCGAGGTTGGGCATAGAGCAGACAGCCGTGTAGCCGCCGTGCGCCGCCGCAAGAGTTCCTGTTTTTATCGTCTCTTTCGATAAAAAACCCGGTTCTCGAAGATGCACGTGAACATCTGAAAAACCGGGAAAGACGGCAAGACCGCGAACATCAATGATCTCCGCGTTTTTGTCGTCAATATCGTTAGCTATTTCTTTAATGCAGCAATCTTCGATAAGAATATCAAGGG
The DNA here is from genome assembly GCA_015064725.1 of Oscillospiraceae bacterium. Lineage (GTDB taxonomy): Bacteria > Bacillota > Clostridia > Oscillospirales > CAG-272 > UMGS731. The sequence goes on from SVRQ01000023.1 coordinate 11,952, forward strand.
CGCAAAGCTCGCCGTTCATAAAAACGTTTCCGCCTTTAAGGATAGTTTTCATCGAATCCTTCCTTTCCGGGCAACAAAAAATGCCCTGCCACCGTGCGGCAAGACATAAAAATAGCCTTTATATATAAATATCCTATATATGCTACCAATCTTACCGGTCTCACGGTACCGTCTTAAAGATTTTTTTCTCGTATAATATTCTATCACAGATGTGCTTTTTTGTCAATAGTTTTGTGGTAAGGAGAGAAAACGCGCGCGTTTTCTCGAATTATTATATTTCCGCTTTTCTTTGTTTAAAAGAAAAGCGGAGCAAAAGAAGTAAAAAAGCCTCGCGTCGGCTTTAGCGGCGTGTGCGGACTCCGACTATCGTTATCGTTCTCGGACACTCGCGCTGCACACAAACGACACTAAAATTTCTCAAAACTATTAGTTCAATAGTCGTTGTGTTTGCGCTCAACTCGAACGTAGGGAAGCGATTTCTGACTTTTGCAAAACCGCGTGAGATTTTTAATTTAAATTATATCTTTGCTATCTCGCGTTTAAAAAATAAAATCAGATATTAGCACTCTTCAGCGTGGTTCCGAGTAGTTTTTGCGAGTTTGCGAGTGAAAACTGCTCGGGGAGCTGAAAGAAGCCTTAACTAAAGTCAGAACAAGCCGATAAACCTGCAGGGTTTTTTATCTTTTTGCAACTTTTTCTTTAAACAAGAAAAAGTTGAATACAATAATTCTGTTAAAACGCTGTGCGTTTTAACTCCCTAAAGAGTATAAAAAAATCCCCTTATTTTTTGTCCGATTTGTAAAAAATGACTTAAACAGACGCAAAAATGGCACATAAGTATAGACAAAACCGCTTTTGGGGTATATAATAAATATGTTCTTTTTGCATTTTTACATAGAAAACTTTATTTCTGTTAAGGAATGACAAATAAATAACAAGAAAAATAAAATGGGAGGCTACTACAGGAATGATAAAAGTAGAACACCTTGTAAAAAAATACGGAGACAGATATGCCGTAAACGACATCAGCTTTGAGGTCCGTAAGGGCGAGATCGTCGGTTTCCTCGGCCCTAACGGTGCGGGTAAATCCACAACGCTCAACATACTCACAGGCTATCTCTCCTCCACGTCGGGCAAAGCTATGGTAGATGGGCTCGACATCCTCGAACATCCTATGGAGGTAAAAAAGAAGATCGGTTTTCTTCCCGAACAGCCGCCGCTTTACCTTGATATGACGGTGCGCGAATACCTTAACTTCATCTATGACCTTCGCAAGTGCAAGCTCAACCGCCGCGAGCATATCAACGAGATAATCCGCGTTGTAAAGCTTGAGGGCACGGAAAACCGTATGATCAAGAACCTTTCCAAGGGTTACCGCCAGCGTACGGGCATTGCGGGCGCTATCGTCGGCAACCCGGAGGTCATCATCTTCGACGAACCCACGAACGGTCTTGACCCCAAGCAGATCATCGATATCCGCAACCTCATCAAGGAGCTTGGCAAGGATCATACCGTAATACTCAGCACGCACATCCTTTCCGAGGTAAAATCCATCTGCGACCGTATCCTCATCATCAATGACGGTAAACTCGTTGCGGACCAGCTTACAGGCAACATAGAGGGCGAGCTTCGCGGCAACCGCCGCATCTCCATGCGCGCAGACGGCCCTGCAGACCGCGTTCTTGCGGAGCTTAAAAAGCTTACGGGTGTTGTATATGCAAGCATCGGCGCTGAATACGGCGACGGCACGGCTTCCTTCCTTATCGAAAGCCAGAAGGACGTTGATATAAGAAAGCCTATGTTCTATATGCTCGCAAAGAACAATTGGCCCATACTTTCGCTGGAATTTCCCGGCGCAAATCTTGAAGACGTGTTCATCTCCGTTGTTGACGAAAGCGAACACGAACAGAAAAAAGGGGGAAATAAATAAAAATGATCGCTATCTACAAGCGCGAAATGCGCTCCTATTTTACCTCGCCCATCGGCTATATATTCGTTGCTATATTTATGGCTGTAAGCGCGTGGTTCTTTATGTCCTATACTCTCCAGCAGGGTGAAGCCAGCAGCCCCGGCTCATATTTCCAGATAATACTCGTTCTTTTCGTTGCCATCATTCCGCTTCTTACAATGAAGCTGATGAGCGAGGAAAGAAAGCTCAGAACGGAACAGCTCATACTTACCGGTCCCGTTACGCTTCCCGGCATCGTTATTGCAAAATACCTTGCGGCGTACACGGTATTCGGCGGCTCCTTTGCCGTTTCCTCCGTTATCTATTACATCCCGCTTTCTCTCTACGGCGAGCCCAACGCGGTAATATATTTCTGCTGTGCTCTCGCCGTGCTTCTTGCAGGCGGTGCTTTCATTGCTATCGGCGTGTTTGCTTCTGCTCTTACGGAAAACCAGTTCATCGCCGCTTTCAGCACGATGGCAATGCTCATTCCTTTCGTTTTTGCAAGCTCCCTGAACAGCTACATCAATAACGAGCTTATCCGCAGAGCGATCTCCGCCCTCTCCGTAACGTCCCGTTACGTTTCTTTCGCTTCCGGCGTGCTGGATTGGCCCGCGCTCATATATTACGTATCCCTTTCCGGCTTGTTCCTTTTCCTCACGGTAAGAGTGCTTGAAAGACGCCGTTGGGCATAATTATATTCGGAGGATAATTTAAAATGACAAAGAAAACAATAAATAAAAGAAACCTTAAATACGGCGGTGTTGCCGCTGCGTTTACGGCGGTCGTTGTTGCGGCGGTAATACTTCTCAACCTTGTTATAGCTTCCCTTGGCAACACGTTCTCCTGGTATGCCGACCTCACGGGTAAATCCGTTTACTCTATGTCGGAAGAGTTTGAAAAGAACCTGGAGGGTCTTCTCGACGTAAACTATGACGCGGACGAGGCAAATGACCTTTACTTCAACATCGTTCTCCTTATGGACGAGGATGCGTTCAAGGATTACAGCACAACGACTTATTACGTTTACCGTTCTCTCAAGCAGGTGGTTGCTATGAATGACCACATCGAGCTCAAGGCGATAAACTCCACACAGAACCCCGAGCTTATTAAGGACCGTTACCAGAAGACCTCCTCCGATAACTATTCCATTACGGACGTTATCATCGAGGTTGCGGACAAGGACCATAACTCCAAGAGCGATCTTGGCTACAAGAAGCTTGCGCTCAACACGTTCTATATGGTGGACACCGACACAAACGAAGTTTTTGCATACAATGCGGAAGCAAAGCTCCTTTCCGCTTTTGCGCAGCTTTCGGGTAAAGTAAGCGAGGAAACAGCTCCCGTTGTTTACTACCTTCAGGGTCACGGCGAGGCTACGCTTGAAGACGGTGCGGATTGGGTCGCTCTCTTCCGTGATGCGGGCTTCTCCGTTAAAGAAATAAACCTTATTTACGAGGATTTCCCCGAAAATATTACAAAAGGCTCCATTCTCTTTGTGAACCTCCCCAAAACAGACCTTTACGTTGACAATACAGACGGCGGCGTAAACGAAGTTAAGAAGATACGCAGATTTGCCGCAACACAGTACGGCAACGTTATAGTGACTCTTGATGCAATGACCTCCGACCTTCCCGCGTTCAATAACCTTATGAGCGAATGGGGCGTCGGCATCGGCGGTATCGTTACGGATAAGGACCACGACGTTGCTGGCTCCGGCGCTACAAAGATCCTTGCGGATTACAGCGGCACGAAGGACAGCATCTCCAAGCAGCTTCTTCAGGGCACGATAGGCTCGGGCACAAATCAGGCACCCTCCATCTTCACAAATCCCCGTGCGATCTACGTTTATGACGATTCCAAGATAATCGTTCCCACGAACGGCAGAGCTACCTGCGAGGTGCTCCTTGCCCCCTATTCCTCCGCAAAGGTGGATGGCACTGTTCCCTCCAATGCGGAAACGGCTCTTGCTTCCATCACTCTCATCGAGGGCGACGTTAACAAAGCAAGCGAAACAACGCACTACGTTATGTGCATAGGCTCTTCCGACTTTGTGAATCCCGATTATGATAATTCCAACTACAACAAAATGCTTATGTATTACTCCCTCGGTCTTATGTGGAGCGGCACGGTGACGTTTGATGACATCAAATACAAAGCTTTTGACGATAACACTCTTTCCGTTACAAGCGCACAGACAAACGCTTGGACGATAGCTTGCGTTGCGGTTATTCCGCTTGCATTCATTACCGCGGGCACTGTCGTTTGGATAAGGAGACGCCATTCATGAGAAAAAATATCAAAAAAGCAGAAACTCAGGAAAACGCTGCGGGCGGTGTTGCCGTTAAGACCGGCAAGACCACCCTGCAAAAGCAGTATATCTTTATTATTATAGGTCTGGCGATAGCACTTCTTTTTGCCGTGTTCTATTTCTTCATCTACCCGATGATACAGACCCAAACAGCCGAGGTAACGTACACCTATGATGGCGAATATTATGACGGCTCAACGCTCTATATCGTCGGACCGCATAAAAGAGCCGAAATGACAAAGATAGAGGTCAAGAACCAAAACGGCTCTTACGTGCTTAACGGAAAGGGAAGCGCCGCAGGAAGAACTTTTACTCTTGAGGGCGGCGAAGGCGTTAAGCTCGATGAATATGCTCTTGCCGGCGTTGTCGTTTCCGCGGGTCAGCCCGTTGCTATTGCGGCGGACAGCAAAAACTACCGCGCGGATGAATACGCTACAAAGGAAGACCTTGCAAAATACGGTCTTGACGAAGCTTCCGATCCTGCCTGGTTCAGAGTAACGCTGGAGGACGGCACGGCATACCGCATCTTTATCGGAGATGCGCTCCCCACGGGCAAAAGCCACTATGCTTACCTTGAGGATGAAACGAGAAGAAATGTCGTTACTAACGAGGACGGCACAACTTCTTCCTATTATATAGTTTACGTGCTTGATACGACAAGCTCCGCAACTCTTCTCTATGATAAAACGGGTCTTGTATCTCCCGTTGTCGGCGATTATATCGGCAACGGTGTTTCATACCTTTCCAATTTTGAAATATACAGAGAGATAAACGGAGAGCGCAAACTCATTATCAAGATCGGTGCGAACGAAAATACGGAAACTGCTACCTCTGCCGCATATGCGATAGAATACCCCAGAGGTTATCTTATCAACGATATGGATTTTGAAAGCGTTGTTCTTACTGCGCTTACCTATATAGAGGCAAAAGCAGTCGTTGCGCTTGGCGACGAGGTATATGACCCTGCCGTTTACGAGCAGTACGGTCTTGACCTTGACCCCGAAAGGATTGAAGCGGGTACGGATGAAAACTATATCAAGTTTAGCTTTGCCTGCCGAAATAACAACGGCGAGCCTTACAGCAATACGCTTTATATAAGCGAAAAGAAGCTCCTTCCCGACGGCACGGAATGCTATTATATGTATGTGCCCGAACAGTATGAAATAGTTATGATGGATGCCGCTGCCTTTGACTTTGTTTCCTGGCCCGTTACGGGATACACCAGCGACAGACTCTTCTTTGAAGCGATAGGCTCTCTTGACTATTTCTCCATCCTTTCCGCAGATAAAAAGACGGACGTTCGCTTTACTCTTACGGGTAATTCCTTCACTTACCACGTTGACGTTGAAAATGCTTTGGGCACGACAACGATAAAGGACGGCGCGGGCAAGGACCTTGTTTTTGACGTTGAATATGAAAAAACAAAGTTCGATACGAACTTTACAGGTCCTTTTGAAGAATTCCGAAATCTCTATTACGTTCTTATCACAAGAATGATCGATACGAGCGAGGATGTAAGAGAAATTCCGGAAGAGCAGGAACCTGTGCTCCGCATAGAAGCGCAGACCATTATGCGCGACAGAAACAGCCAATATTACAAATATAAAGGCGATACGAAAGTTATCGAAAACGGAAGCTACGTTACTGTACAGTATATCGGCGGTCACGTTGTAGTAAAAAATCTTACGGGTACTTCCGCAAACGGCAAGACACTCACTTATGATAAGGCTTATTACAACGAACAGACAGGAAAGTATTTCGTAAAGGAAAAGGATACGGCGGACGGCGAAACGAAGCCCCGTGCATATACCTATAACGATAACAACGAAGTTGTTCCCACGTATCTCTCCCTCACAAATGCAACGGCTGAATACAGCGTTACTACTTATGAGTACGATTTTTACGATATGTATGAGGAAAGAGTTGACGCAAACGGCAACGTAACGAAAACCATTAACCAGACATATATGCTCGTTGTCCCCAACTCGGTTACAAGAACGTACCGCATAGAGGCAGACGGCTCAAGAACTCTTCTTTCCGAGGATAAGGTAGAAGCGGAAAAGATGGGCTCCTGCATCCGCAGAGCATCCGTTGAAAAGCTTATCTCCGACACTGCGAAGCTTCTTGCAGGTGAGCCTATCGACAAATGGGCGGTTGACTAAAAATAAAACAAAAAAGTTGGCAACGCCAACTTTTTTGATTTTTCGGTGAAGATCCGCATTTTTGAGAAAAATCGAAAAAAACGGGACGTCGAGGGCTGTACAGTGTAGTATGATAGTATACAGGTAGTGCAAGGTGATTGTATACAGTTTTGTGATATAATAAAGGCAGAAAAATGACCACAAAGGAGGTTATTAAAATGCCTTGGAAGGACAAAACTGTGG
>SVRQ01000005.1 GCA_015064725.1 Oscillospiraceae bacterium
TGAGCCTTATAAAGTCGGTCTTTTCAAAAAGGTTACTTTTGGTAATTTGTTTGCAATGGAAGGAAAACACGATATTTTTTAAGGATACATAGGACTCGTTGCAAGCATGGCGTTGCGCCCCGGAAGATAGCGGTCAAGTGCAACTCCCATCATCGCCAAGGGGTTAGTGTAAAGAAACTAAGTAAAACGAGAAAAGCGGAGATTTCGAGAGATTTCTCCTGCCCCAAGATGTCTCCGCATCTTGGGGCTATTTTCTGACTCTGAAGTTTTTCGAAATTTTGTAGATGCATTTCGGGTCTGTAGACAGATTCGAACCGGCGAAACGGTTGAAATGTTTACAAAGTTGTGGTATAATAAAGCCAGAAACAGCAATGAAATGAATCTAAAACTAATTTGGAGGACGAAGACAGATGGCAAAGAAAAAAGACATTGCGGAAATCTTCGCAGAAAATATATTCAAGGATTCAAAATTTCAAGAGAAGTGGCAGGGGTATCTTGCACGGTTTGGTGCGGATATAGACACTCTTTTTAGTGATAGCTACAAGGCTAAGGTGCATATTGCATCCGTTCTTCAAAAGATTTGTGATGGAAACTACGAAGAATCCCTGCAATATTTGAAATCATACATTCCTTCTTGCTCTACCGATGAAGAAAAGAACATGATTAACCGCTTGATTGAGGAGTGTGAGAAGAACATTCTTCCCAAAACATATCCCAAGCAGAGTGAGCGTTATATGCAGTACCGAGATAAGCTTCTGTCAGCAGAATTCTCTGAGGCAAAACAGCATTACGGTCATTTCTTCCGTCAAGCAACGGAAAAGACCGCTTTTGTTATTAACCTTGACGATGAGGAGCGTGGCGTTTCAGTAATGTACGGCTTCGCATCAACCGCGTTTATGGCAGGTGATGAGGAATGGTTTGCAAACAACGGCTCTGACAATGATTCTTGTCAAGTGCGAAACATTTTTTCGGTATGCGATGCGAAGGATGAAACGAATGCAAGCAAAATAATCTCAGATTTTTATATGCAGTATAAGGACTACTCAAAAGACGAGATTCTCGCTCTTAAAAAGACAAGACAAAAAGCCTTTCTTGACCATTTTACACCCGTATTGAAACCGCTTGGTTTTAAGAAGAAAGGTACAAGATGGACGAAAGATCTGTGTAACGGAACGGCACTTTCGTTTGAAGCACAAAAATCGGCATTTTCGGATGAGTATTATTTTAACGTCAGCATACACGATATATCGGATTTTTACGCAAGAAAAACATATGAGCGCGTTGTGATACACGACAGCCAAATCTATAATTGGCAGTTGATGTCCGAGGATCAGATTGAAAATTTGATACAGTACACTTTGACGAAGTATGTCAAACCAAAGATAGAACAGTAAATACATAGGACTCGTTACAAGCATAGCGTTAAAAGTCCGGTAGAACGCGGAACCTTTTAACTCCCATCATCGCAAGGGATTAGTGTACCCTCTGCAAATTCTGTATGCATCTAAATCGGACACACGTCACTGAAAAAAGCACTTGCTTCGGCAAGTGCTTTTTTCTGTTATATTCGCCTGCGGCGAGTTCTATTGCTTTGCAGTGATATTCGGCTCTAAACTTTTTTGAAATTTCGCAGATGCATTTCGGAGCTTTCGACAGATTCGAACCGGCGAAAGCCTTCCTCCGGGAGGAAGTGGTGGAAGGAGCCTATTTATGCGAAGTAGTTGAAACGTTTACAAAATTGTGGTATAATGATGTTAGAAAGGTGGTAGGGCAATGTTTGGAGCAATATACGGAGATGTAATCGGTTCGTATTATGAAGTTCATTGTACAAAGAATTACAATTTTGAATTTAACACAGACAGCTTTTTTACAGATGATAGCGTATTGATCGCGGCAGTCTGCAAGGCTATTCTCAATAATCCATCTGAAATATCCAAATGGACTATTCGCGCTCGCGCAAAAGAATACGCCTCACTATACCGTCAATATTATTCGTATCACCCACACGCCGGATTCGGTAACATGTTTGCCGCTTGGGCGAAAGACCCATATGCAAGAAACGGGCACAGTTATGCGAACGGCGCATCGATGCGTGTTATCCCAATCGGATATGCATATGATTCGTTAGAACAAACACTCTTGCAAGCAAAAGCAAGCTGTCTTTCTACCCACAATCACCGCGAGGCAATTGTGGGAGCACAAGCAGTTGCCGCGGCAATCTTTATGGCACGCAACGGTACAGATAAAGAGCAAATTAAAGCATATTTGGAAAAAGCGTTCAAATATAAGCTGTCAGCACCACTTTCCAACTTCAAAGAAACGCACGTGTTTGATAGCCGTACATCGTATAGCGTTCCACCCGCAATTATTGCTTTTTTGGAATCAACAGATTATGAAAGTGCAATCAGAAATGCAATCTCTCTTGGCGGTGATGCAGATACACAGGCGTGCATAGCCGGCGGTATTGCAGAAGCTTATTATAAAGAGATTCCCGAGCATATTAAGGATTTTTGTGATGGTCGAATAGATGTATCTATAAAATCCGTTGTGAAAGATTTTAATCAAAAATATCTGTTTAAATAGGACTCATTTTCAGCTCATATTACGGAAAAGCACCTGCAAATACAGGTGCTTTCCAACCATTTGGCGATTTTTATTAGATAAATATTCGCCCATTCGACAAATGGTATCTTCATTTCAAAACCTCAACGTGGTATAATATAATCACAAAAGTTAAGGAGGATTACATTTATGAGTATCGGAAAAAATATTGCAAAATACAGAAAAGCAAGAGGATTTACGCAAGAGGAGTTGGGGGCAAAGCTCGGTGTTACCAACCAAGCTGTTTCAAAATGGGAATCCGAAGTTTCTATGCCTGACGTAATGCTTCTTCCCGAAATTGCCGATGCGTTGAAAATATCTTTAGAGGATATTTACGGAATAGAAAAGAAAGCCGAAAAAACGTCTATTACAGCAGATGAATTTCCGTCTTTCTGCCATAAAAAACTTATTGAGCTATTCTATTATAACACAAAAATGAGATTTACGCACATCGGCTCTTCCGATAAAGAACAGTTGGAATTTCAAATAAAAAAATTGATGGAGGGCTGTAGGACAGGCTGCATTTCCAATACACAAGGCGCGATCGTCACAACAGAAGATTTTTCATTCATCGATTCTGATTATAAAGCCGCCGGAAGTGAAAACGTAATTAAAAATCAAGCCGATGATTACACTTTAATGTATTTGACCGATCAGAATTTCCGAAAAGTTTTTTATTATCAATACAAAACCGCATTTGAAAAATCGAAGGTTAATAACACAGAATTTACTTTTGATGAAATTATGAACGGTTGCAATCTTACGGAGAATGAGACCGCAGCGGCATTAAGGCTCTTAAAGGATGTCAACATCAATGAAGTTTATACCGACACAAAAACCAAAACAAAAAAATATATATTTTTGATCTCAAACGCCTTGTATGCACACGCTATCTATAAGCTTGCAGAGCTTTTGTCCAATGATGCTTGCTGGGCAGTTGTGAGAGATACTTCTATGATCTCCGACTATGCATTCAAAAAAAATGATACTTAAAAGGTCTTTAAAACCGAAAGCCTTCGCTTTCGGTTTTTTTGCGTTCATTCGCGTTCCGTTCGAGTCACGCTCAAAAAACGTGTTATTGTTTTCGTAACATTCTTATGCTATAATGAAGTCACCGAACCGGAACGGAATGATTTTGAAAAGGATATTTACTTATGATGTCGATAGGCGAAAAAATCAAAGAATACAGGAACAAAAATAATATGACGCAAGAACAGCTTGCTTCATATTTGAACGTCACATTTCAAACCGTTTCAAAATGGGAAACGGGGGTATCTAGCCCCGATCTTTCCTTGATAGTTCCCATTACAAAAATATTCCGCATTTCCGCGGATGAACTTCTCGGTGTCAACGATACGGAAGCCGACAAAAGATATGAAGAACTCAAATCGGAATATGACCGCACTTTCAAAACGGAGGATCTTGCAAAACGGCAAGAGATATGCGAGCGCGCGGTATCGGAATACCCGGGCGATATGCCGTGGCTTATAAATCTTGCGTGGGTAGTTTCCAACCGTTCTTTTGAATACGAGGACAACGCAAAACATATCGCGGAGCAGGAAAAAGCCATTAAGCTTTTCGATGCCGTGATAAAAAACTGCAAGGATGACGTTATCCGAGGAAACGCTATCCTTGGAATAACACAGCTCCTCGGTTGGAGAGGTCGAAAGGAAGAAGCGAGAAAATACGTTGAAATGATTCCCGAAAGAGCTATGATAACACGCGATGCCGTTTTGGAAAACACTCTTGACGGCGACGAGCTGATGCTTTTCAAGCAAAAGCGGATTATGAAGTGCCTGCGTGGTATGATTTATGACTTATCGTTGATGCCAAGTGTATATACGCAAACAATACGTGATATTTTAAAGGTTATGTTTCCCGATGGCAACTATCTGGAATTCAATCATAATTTGTATTATGCGGTGAAAAAAGAAATAAACCGCATACTCAAAAACGAGCCGAACGAAAGATCCGAAAGGATTCAAAGCTTGCTTCTCGAAATGAAAAAATATGCGGAAGATTACGACCATATCGTTTTTTCAAGACCCGGCGTTTACAGATACACTTCCCCATGGTTCGACCGTATTGAAGAAGACACGCGCAAGTGGCTTGGCAACGAGGGTGAAACGTTGATGCAGGATTTTTATAAGTATCTTGAAGAAGCACAGTTTGATAGTCAGAAGTTGAGGTAAGCTGTTTGAGATGGATTGGATAAAAACAGTTGAAAATGATAAAAAACTGATATTTCTGTTATAAAGAATTAAAACAATATACCGCCGAGAGTAACCGTTTGGTTGTTCTTGGCGCTTTCGCTATAGACTAATTCATTTTTATGATATAATAAAAAAATCATTTCAAGTTCGAACCGAAATTCAAAAGTGACGACTATACGGAGGAACGTTAAAAAGCATTCCGGAAAGCAGGTAATTTTATTACAAATGATGAAATTACTCAATATTATTATCTGATACGACTTGCAACATCGAAATGCAACTCGCAAAAATATTAAAAAACATTGCATTCAAAACTCTAATATGTTATAATATCTCTGTATTTGTACAAGCACCCGTTTTCACGGGTTCAATTCAAAGAGAGGTTTTGATTATGAAGAAGATTTTATCACTCGTCCTTGTATTTTTCACGTTACTTTCTCTGTTTTCCTGCTCGGCAAACGTCACTATAAAATGCCCTAATTGCGGAGCTGATCGCGAAGGCGATTCGCTTTTTTGCGGAGCCTGCGGCGCACGCTTTGAAATGCTTGCGGTTTGTGAAAGCTGCGGACACGAAAACGATGTCAAAAACAAATTCTGTGCGCTATGTGGCAGTTCACTGAAAAAAGGCGGAACGTCGGGAAACGGAGTGCTGGGGAATAACACCGGAGGAAATGATGCTGTTATTGAACAAGAGATTTGGCTGAAAACGTCAGAGGTTACCCCAAACGGTTTGACAACGGTATTTTTTTATGATTCCAACGGCTATTTACTTGCTACACGAGCATCTTATACCAACACGGGCAAGTTTTACAGCATTTCCGAATATACCAATAACATAAACGGACAAACGGAACGCATACAAACCACCTCTGCAAGGAACAATGCACTCGGCGACTACAACAGCCATTACGAAGCAACCTATCACTACGATGCAAACGGATTGCTGACCTCGGTAACTTCTCACGCAGGAACGAGAACAGACTACGCCTACGATAGTGAAGGCCGTCTGATCTCGAAGACCTCTGGAAATTCGAAAACACAATATACATACAACGAAAACGGAACGCTTTCCTTTGAAATCAGCTGCTCCGGTGACGTAACCAACCAAAAGTATGAATATTATTACGATGCCAGCGGGCATCTTTCGAAGAAAGTCGTAAGCTATATTGCTGGTAGTACAATCGCTTATATTGATGATAGTACAATCGCTGAGACTACTTATATGCCAATTGCTGTGACTACTGGTAGTACAATCGCTGAGACTACTTATATGCCGATTGCTGTGACTACTGGTGGTACAATCGCCGAGACTACTTATATGCCAATTGCTGTGACTACTGGTAGTACAATTGCCGAGACTACTTATATGCCAATTGCTGTGACTACTGGTAGTACAATTGCCGAGACTACTTATATGCCAATTGCTGTGACTACTGGTAGTACAATTGCCGAGACTACTGCTAGTCCCATCTCTCCGAATGTCGGCCCGATTGGCGAATACAACTATATTTACGATGAAAACGGGAATTTAATTTCTATGACAGAAAAGGATTATCGTACCGGTGAAATGATGACGACCACCTACGAATATCTTACATTGTCCCAATACTGTCAGGCCGGAAAAGCCAATCGGCTTCCCGAAGAGGCTGGAAAATTCCCTGATCATATAGGACTCGCTGGATGCGACTATTGTGCAGGACACGGCAACGACTACTGCATTGGACACATCTGTCCCAGCTGCAACGGGCAAGGCTCTTTCACTTGCAGAGGATGCCACGGCTCAGGCAAGGGCTATATGATCAATGGAAGCAATACCTGCCGTGTTTGCTATGGATCGGGCAAACAGATCTGCCTCAACTGTGACGGTGCTAAAAAGCTATTTTACAATTAACGACTAAAGTAGCGAGCGCGCGGTATTGGAATACCCGAGCGATATGCCGTGGCTTATAAATCTTGCGTGCGTAGTTTCCAACCGTTCTTTTGAATACGAGGACAGCGCAAAACATATCGCGGAGCAAGAAAAAGCCATCAAGCTTTTCGACGCGGTGATCAAAAACTGCAAGGATGACGTTATCCGAGGAAACGCTATCCTTGGAATAACACAGCTCCTCGGTTGGAGAGGTCGAAAGGAAGAAGATACGCGCAAAAGGAGAATACATTATGTCCATATTTGAAAAAATATTTGCCTCCAAAAAAAGCAATGACATTGAAAACGTTTTGAATTCCTTGGTAAAAAACGAAATTGCCATCACCGTGCGAAAAGCCAAAAGTAACGGTGATATGCATAGAAGCAAGATCGGAGGAAAACCTTCTGTTCCTGCAGGATTTGAATGGCCGAGATTTGAAGCAGAAAATTACGATGGAGAAATTGCAAACAGACCGCTTTCTTTCATTTGTCAAATAAATTTAGAAGAAATCAAAGCATATGATAAAGATAAATTACTTCCCGATAAAGGATCGCTCCTTTTCTTCTATGAGCAAGAGTCTATGCGTTGGGGCTTTGACCCTCAGGATAGCGGCTGTTCGCGCGTCTATTATTTTGATGATATAAGCGTGCTCTCACCCGTAAATCTGCCCGAAGATCTGAATGAGGAATACCGTATTAAAGAATATGATCTGCGTTTTGCGTCTAAGACCTCTTACCCCAGCTTTGAAGAACTTGATTGCCACATTGATGCGGATTTTGATTGGGAAGAATACGATGAAGCACTTGAAAGAAAAGGTTATGATGCGGATTTTGAACGCCATAAGCTTCTCGGATATGCAGATATAGTGCAAAACGAAATGCTTACCGAGTGTGAAAGGACCACAAGAGGTCTTTATTGCGGAGATCCCGAAAGCTATAAAAATACTCCCAAGGACCAGGAGGAAGCTATCAATGGAGCGGCAAAAGATTGGATTTTGCTTTTTCAAATGGCTTCCATCCAAGATGATGATTATGAATTGATGTTCGGTGATCTTGGAAATATTTATTTCTATATTCGCAAGCAGGATCTTGCAAAGCGAAAATTCGATAAAACCTGGCTTGTGTTGCAATGCGGATAAAAGAACAGAGTTTACTTCATAAACCAAAAACGCCCTTAAAAGGGCGTTTTTGCATAAGGAAAGCTTCAAACAACTCATATACAAACGCAACCGACCTCGTTATAAAAGTCGATTATGAAAAATATATAAACAATGATCTTAATTATATTATAAAATTTTAATAAATTCTTAAACTTTTTGTTAACGAAAGCTTATTGTATTATATGCATTGTTATGATATAATAAAATTGTTATACACACAATAAACGCCCTCGGTTCAGAATAATTGAGGGCGTTTATTACGAATTTTTAAAAATAACTTCACGGAGAAACATTATGACTATGGAATACTTTTGGGAAACCACGGGCAGTATCAAAAAAGGTCTCGGCTTTTCTCATTTCAGCCCGCTTCATCTTGCTTGGATAGCTTTCTTCCTTGTATCCTGCATCGTTTTGAGCTTGCTTTACCGCAAATGCGGCGAGAAAGGACGCAAACGCTTCCGCTTCACCGTGGGAGGACTCATCATCCTTTCCGAGGTACTGAAAACGACCGTACTCCTTGCAACGGGACTTTGGACAAAAAATTATCTGCCCCTGCATCTTTGCCCCATCAACGTATTTTTGATAGCTGTACATATGTTCAAGCCCACAAAGACTATCGATAACTTCCTTTACACGGTATGCATACCGGCTGCAATTATGGCAATACTCTTCCCCACTTGGACAAAGCTGCCTTTCCTCAACTTTATGCATATACGCAGCTTTTTGGGTCATATACTCCTCGTGCTCTATCCTCTTATGCTCACCGTGGGCGGAGATATAAAGCCCCGCGCAAGACTTATTCCCAAGTGCATTTTGCTCCTTGTAGGTATGGCAATACCCGTTGGCATTTTCAATTACTTCTTCGATACGAACTATATGTTCCTTATGGAAGCGGAAAAAGGCAATCCCCTTTATTGGTTTGCACAGAATTGGGGCAGCCACTTGCTCGGCTTCCCCGTGCTTCTTGCGGCAGTGCTTATCGTAATGTATGCGCCGATAGAAATTTACAGGCTTATAAAACGCAAAAGATCAAAATCTGACGATAAGGCGGTATAATTTATGGAATATTTTTGGGAAACGACCGGCAGTATAGTTAAGGGTGTCGGTTTCAAGCATTTCAGCACAACTCATTTTATTTGGCTTGCTATCTTTGTTGCGGCCTGCGTTATATGCAGCTTCTTTTACCGCAAATGCGGCGAAAAAGGACGCAAGCGCTTCCGCTTCACCGTGGCAGGGCTCATACTTCTTGACGAAGCCGGAAAATGGGCAATGCTCCTTGCAACGGGACTTTGGACGAAAAACTATTTTCCCCTGCAGCTCTGCACGATAAATATTTTTATCATCGCGTTCCACACTGTAAAGCCTTCAAAGCTTATCGATAATTTCCTTTATACGATATGCGTTCCCGCGGCGTTTTTCGCGCTCTTCTTCCCCACTTGGACAAAGCTGCCCATGGCAAACTTTATGCACATCCACAGCTTTACAATACACATCCTCCTTGCGCTTTATCCCATTATGCTCACAGCAGGCGGTGACATAAAGCCCCGCTCAAAATACATACCCAAATGCCTTCTTATGCTTATATGTATGGCGATACCCGTATATATTTTTAACGAGTTTATGGGAACGAATTATATGTTCCTTGCAAAAGCGGATAAGGGTAATCCCCTCTATTGGTTCGAGCAAAATTGGGGCAACCATTTGCTCGGCTTCCCCGTGCTTGCCGCCGCCGTATTCCTTGTGATGTACGGTCCGCTTGAGCTCATACTTAAATTAAAAAAGAAAAAAGAGATTCCCGCCGCAGAAGAAGCGAAAACGGAAGAAACAGAAAAGCAAGTCGTTTGACTTGCTTTTTTGCTTTATATGAAATCGTCTTAAATCAAATCTTCGGCATCTAACGCAATATAGCCGAGCAATGCGCCCCAATGATAAAATGCATCGCTTTGTCGCGCGCTGTTGCCAAGACCATCGGCAGCTCCGTAATTTTCATAAATACGGCGTTCGCTGTTCCAACTTTTGAGCAAGAGCTTTTCGCTTTTTTCGGCAAGGAGCTTTGCTTCCCTGTAAAGCTTCGCATCTTTGAGCGCAAAATATACAAGCGCATTGAGCGGTGCCCATATGCGTCCGCGCCAATAATGCTGCTCCGCAAAAGCGGGGTCTTTTTTGCTTATGGATGGTAAAACGTATTCGCCCCAAAACTCATTTTCATTCAAAAGGTGGTCTTCAACAATAGATTTTTTCTGCTCTTCGCTAACGCTTGCGGAAAAGAGGCTGAAAAAGTTAAACGGAGAAAGTCGGCGGCAAAACTCTCCCGTGTTAAGATAACGGTTTTCAAAAATTCCATCCTCCTCGTTCCAGAGCGTATCAAGCGCATTTTGAACGCGCTCCATACGGTTCTTCAAAAGCTCGGCATTTTCATAAGCGCCAAGCTCACGCGAAAGATCTATAAGTGTGCGGCAATCTTTAACGAAAAGACCCATAAGTCCTACGTCGGCTATCATACAAAGACCGCTTTTTTCGTCACAAACCGCATCGTCGAATATGGGCGAATTATCCATTCCCGATTCGCACTTCGCACCAAAAAGGTCTTCCCGACCCTTACCGTAAGAGCCTGTACCCCAGCACATATAGCCTTCTTCCGTCATACGGTTTTCGCAGTACCAGGTGTTCCAGCGCAAAAGGCTCGGATACACCTTTCGCAAAAGCTCAACATCTCCGTTCTTTTTATATATTTCTTCTATCACCATACTGCCTACGGGCGGTTGGGAATGGTTGCTTCCCAAAGAATTAGGTATCATTCCCTCCGCCGTCATTTCGTCAATTATAGCCTTTATATTAAGATATGAAAACTTCGTGTCATTTAATGACATCATCAAAGCGCCGAAAAATGTGTCCCAGCAGAAAAGGTTTATGTTCTTTCCCTTGTTCCAATTTCTCGTTACGGGCGTACACACGCGATCTTTTATCGGGTCATATACCGTGTTCCAACCAAGACAGCTTTGCATAGCAATATAAGCTTCTGCGTGTTCGGCGTATTTTTGTGCATCTTTAAGGAGCACCGCGCGCAACTCCCCCACGATGCCGCACGCCTTTTCCGCCGTGCAAGGGAACGTCGAAATAACAACGGGAGAATTCATTTCAAAAATCATCGATGGTAATATCTGCTCCGGCAGATAAAAAGCACACGGCGCGGTATTGGAATAAAGCTGTATTCGTCTGCCATCGGGGCATATCGCGCCGAGCATTCCGTTTTTCTTTACAAGCGTGCCGTCGCGTCCCCAGAGAAACGATGTTTCCACTATAAGCTGTTCATCCGCGCTGTAATACCCTTCGGGCGTTACTATAATTATTTGTTCTCCGTTAGCGCTTGCGCTTTCCACCTTTATAGGCACATTGCCGTGGCGAATATGCAGGCAAGTGTAGCTTCCGTCAATGCTTCGCACATCCGTGCGAACGGGAGACTCCCTGTTTATAAGCAGAGAGCGCAAAGCTTCCCCGCTTGATTTTTTTCTGAAGCTTAAATTTATCGAAAAACCCCACGGCAAAAGAACGTGTGAAAGAATATTCTCGTTATATAGTGTGTTCCATCCTTCATTCGCCGCGTGCTGAAGCTTTGCAAGATACATATTATACGTCCTCTTCGATTTTGTTTCCTTTTTCTGTATTATATCATAACCGTTTTATCTATGTCAACATATAAGAAGTTACGCCTTCCAGAACGGTTGTATCTGTCTTCCTGCAAAGGCGCACACCATCGTCGCTTTCAGCTCCGAAAGATCGCATACAAGGGAGTTTGGCTTTTTCTCCGTATCGTCCTGATACATCGGCACGAAAAACACGTTCTTTCTAACGCTCATCTTGGCGATATTCGCAAGGTTCGCGGAAAGCGCATCGTTGCTTGAAAGCGCGATGACAACAGGCTTCCCTGTTCTCATCTGCGCCTTTGCCGCCATAGTTACCGCCGTATCCGTAATGCCTCCCGCAAGCTTTGCAAGCGTATTTCCCGTACACGGCGCTATAACGAGCATATCAAGATAATCACGCGGACCTATCGGCTCCGCATCTACTATCGTATGGATAACAGGTCTTTTGCATATCCTTTCCACCTGTGACACTATATCCTTCGCCGCACCGAAGCGCGTGTCCGTCGAATAGGCTGTTTCGCTCATGATCGGCTGAACCTCATTTCCCTCCGCCACAAGGTCGGAAAGCACTTTTATGGACTTCGATATGGTGCAGAATGAACCGCAAAATGCGTATCCTATCATTTTTCTTCCTCCTCTGTAATCTCTTTTATTGTTTGGTATATTATCTGCCCCGCGCTTTTCGGGGTTATTTTTCCCGGCAGAGCCTGCGCTATGCAAAAGCGCACGCCGCATTTTTTTGCCGCATCCGCATCAACTCCGTACGGCGCGGAGGCAAGCTCCATTAAGAGCGCGCCCTTGGAAACGCAGGCAAGCTCACGCGCACCGAGTATTTTTTCGGGCACGGTATTGAAAATACAGCTATGCTCTCCGATATGTTCGCAAATATTTTCAAAGCGTCTTGCTTTGCAAAAGAATACTCTTGCCCATGCGCGCGCTTCGGCGCTTCTTGCATAGACCGTCACGTTTGCACCAAGACTCACAAGCGTTTTTGCAAGCACCTTTCCGACCCTGCCGAAGCCAAGCACCGCGACGTCCGTTCCGCAAAGCGTTCGCTTTGTCTGCTCTATTGCAAGCTTTACAGCTCCCTCTGCCGTCGGCAGAGCGTTCAGCACGGCAAAATCCTCACGCGCATAATAATCTATGGCAAAAGGCAATACTTCTTTGTCAAGCCTTCCGCCCATAACAAGTGCGTTTTTGCGCAAAGCCAAAACATCGTCAAGGCTTATCTTACCGGAGTAAAAAGGCGCATTTATGCACCTTTCTCCGCTTGAATACGGCAAAGGTAAAATTATATGATCAGCTTCCGAAAGTGCCTCAGAGAGCGTATTTTCGCGTCTTATCGCGCCGTATTCGCGCACGTCTATATCAAAGCCGCAAACGCAAACGTCAAAGCCGTCCTCCGCAAAAGCACCCGCGGCAAAAAGCATCCTTTCATCTCCGCCTATAAAGGTCATTTTCTTCTTATCCGTGTCGTTTTCCTCCTTTCATTCGGGGGTCCTCCCCTTATGATATATTATGCAGAAGCAAAAATTATGTGTGCCGCGAAAGATAAGGCAATAAAAAAAGTGTGCTTTCGCACACTTTTTTTATTGCCTTTGTTCAATTATTTGTTCTTTTTCTTAACCATAACTACCGCAACAGCCGCGCCTGCACCGAGAACTACAACAGCAACTACCGCGATGATAATAATAGTAGTTGTGTTGTTTGCGGGTTCTTCGTTTCCTGCAACGGGAGCAGTCGTTGCCGCCGTTGTTGTCTGCGTAGGTTCGGGAGTTGTTTCGGGATTGAGGTTCTTCCATTTAGCATATACGTTTACCGTACCTGTAGCGCTTACGGGAGAGGAGAAATCGAAAGGAGTTGTGAACGCTGCGTCCGCAAACCAGCCTTCAAATTCATATCCTGCCTTTGCCGCGGGAACGGGTTCGATGAATTTTTCACCGGGAAGAACGGCAAAAATCTTGTTCTCTGCCGTAGCACCGTTTATTTTAAGAGTTGCCGCTTCTGCATTGGGCACCCACTTAGCATAGATGCTGAAGTCAAGGGCCTCGTTCTGCGTGAAGTTCATATCGAAGGGCTTTGTGAATTCGGGGTCAAGATACCAACCCAAGAATGCGTGGCCGCTTCTTGTCATCGGGAAGGAATAGGAAAGCTTTTCGCCGAAATCGACCTTGATCTCACGCGGGCTTGTATCGTTATCCGTAAGGTTTCTGTAAGCGGAAACAGTGTAATTCGTTTTTTCAACGGGCTTCGCATTCGTATATGTTACACCTGATACAACGTTCGTGTTCTTTGAACCAACGATCTCGAACTCGTAATAGTACTTAGTGTCTTCCGTAAGACCCGTGAGTTTTGCACCGTAAGAGCCGTCTTCAAGAAGCGTTGCCGTTGCAGTTTTTGCATCGGACATATCGCTGTTCGAGGAAAGCTTAACTGTTGCAGAAACAACTTCGTTGTTGTTATAGCCGGAAATAACAGCTTTAAGACCGATCTCCGTCATTGTAAGGTCATATTCCACTACCTTATACTGAACGGGCATATCGTAAATACCGTTTACCTTGACAGTCATTTCATCGCCGGGCTCCGAAAGGAAGTCAATGGTAATGTGGAAATCTTCCATCTGCTCTTTCGTAAGGAGAACAGACCAAGTACCCGTTGTTTGGAACTTGTAATTGTGGTTATCAAAGCTTGCTGTTTTGGAGGAATATACAGGGTTATCAATGTCACCGGAAAGGCCGCCCTCGGGTGTGAGGACCGTGATACCGATATCGTGACCCTCGCCGCCGTTGTTGGGGCGAGTATAATTATTCATAGAAAGCTCGTTTATGTACCAAACGAGGATGCCGTCCGTATCCGCATTCGCACGGAGTCCGTTTCTGTCATAGCTCTTTTCGCCGCCGTAACGGTTTTCAACAAGATAATATTCGTTGGGGTTGGGGGTATTGATGCGGAGTACGTTATACTTGCCCGTGGAGTGGGAGTAAAGAGTATATTCAGTCTGAGAGCTGTCCGCCGTTATAAGATCGCCAAAACCATAATCCACGCAGTAATAGGGATCAAGGCTGGAAGGAGATGAGCCGGTATATCCGTTGCCGCCTGCTCTGCCCTTGGAGCCGCCGCCCATAAGCGAAAGAGGACCGGGGCTTCCCCACCATTTCGCGCCGTCGGAAAGGTAAAGGTCTTTTGCATCGAGAACGTGTCCAAGCTCGTGCGCAAACGTACCGTAAGCAAGGTATTTGCCCTCTGCCGTGGAAATGGATTCGCCAACACGAAGATAAGCGCCGTTGAAGACCTTAACGCCGTCAAGAGGAATATTTTCATAAGCAGAGGAAACGTGTGCGTGTGTATTGAATGCGAACTGACGTGTATTTCCCTGACCGATGGATGCTTCCATACCGCCGTAAACAAAAGCTATAGTAAGCTCATCGTATGTAATAACGCCGTTGCCGTTTTTATCATATTTAGAATAATCAACGTATTCATCGGCAGCTTTCACGGCAAGTCCGCGTTCGGAGCCGCTCTTTGTGTCACCCATAGTTGTGTTGGGATGCTTTACGTTGGGGAGTATAACGTGAACGACACCATCGTTTTCGGTGCCATACGTTTCTTCTACGGGTTCCCACCAGAACTTACCGTTGGAAATGTATTTGTAATAATTTTTAAGGGAGTAATATTCTTCGTCGGAGAAAAGCTGTTCATACCACCAGGAGTCGGGGGAGTAGCACCACTGCTCGCCGTATCTGGGGGAATCGGGGTCTACGTTGTCTATCTTTTTGTCATCCGTCCAGGAGTTTTTGCCGTTTCCGTCCGCGTCGAAGGAGATCTTGATAACGAGAAGCGGAATGGGCTCCGAGTATTTACCCGTGTTTGTGGGTTCGATAGCGGCAAAAGCACTCACTGCAAAGATGGAGAGAAGCAACATTACAGACAAGCCAAGTGCCATTATTTTTTTGAATATTTTCATTATCTCTATCCTTTCTTGTGTTTTATATTGTAAAGCGGTGTTTCCACCGCTTTACCGTAGTTTATTCAATTGCTTTAGGATTTTTTCTTTTTAACTATAACCACAGCCGCAACAGCCGCGCCTGCAACTACAACCACCGCAGCTATAACGATGATAACAACAGTCATATTGCCGCTTGATGTGTCACCGCCAACGGGAGCAGTTGTCTGTACAGGCTCCGTTGTCTGCACGGGTTCGGGAGTTGTTTCGGGATTGAGGTTCTTCCATTTAGCATATACGTTTACCGTACCTGTAGCGCTTACGGGCGCGGAGAAATCAAAGGGAGTTGTGAACGCTGCGTCCGCAAACCAGCCTTCAAATTCATATCCTGCCTTTGCCGCGGGAACGGGTTCGATGAATTTTTCACCGGGAAGAACGGCAAATATCTTGTTCTCTGCCGTAGCACCGTTTATTTTAAGAGTTGCCGCTTCTGCATTGGGAACCCACTTAGCATAGATGCTGAAGTCAACGGCTTCGTCCTGCGTGAAGTTCATATCGAAAGGCTTTGTGAATTCGGGATCAAGATACCAACCCAAGAATGCGTGGCCGGATTTTGTCATCGGGAAGGAATATTCAAGCTTTTCGCCAAGGTTGACCTTTATGGTACGAGGGCTCGTATCGTTATCCGTAAGGTTTCTGTAAGCGGAAACAGTGTAATTTGTCTTTACGATCTCGCCAACAGCCGTGTAAGCGTTGTTTTCCGTTTTAACCTCGCCGCGGGAGGTATCTGCCGTGATCGTGTATGTATAAGTTGTGTTCTGCGTAAGACCTGTGTAGTCAACTGCAAAAGTTCCGTCAGCCTTTACTTTGAGCTGCTGTGTGGAGATCTCCTTGCCGGAGGATTTTTCTTTAAGAGTGATATTAAAATCGTTAAGTGTAGCTGTCGCGAGGTTTGTAATTCTTCCCGCAATGGTGAAGGATTCCGTAGTTTCGTTCGCAACGGAAGCGATCCAGCTCATATCGGGAATGTAATTCGCGCCGGAGATCTTTACCTTCATCTCTGAGCCTATATCGGAAATTACCTCTATCTTGAGATCCTGCATTACTGCAGCCTCTTCAGCAGTAAGGTTTGTGTGCCAAGTTTTTGATACGGGGAATTGGTAAAAGTTTGCAGACCAAGTTTTTCCCTTGCCGAAAGCGGAAGGCTGAATAGAGCCTGCAACCTTTGTTGCCGTGCCGTATGCAACGATAGTAGGATCATAACCATCGCCGGCTTCGTTACAAGTCATACCTGTCTTGGAATAGATAAGCTCGTCAACGTGATATATGACAATACCCTGGTGCATTGTAGCAGCACCGTCGAAATGTCCGGATTCCGTCGTAGGGAGATATCTGTTTTCAACAAGGAAATATTCATTGGGATTGGGCGTGCATATCTTCAGAATGTTATACTCGCCTTCCTTGCTTGCCTTGGAGTAAAGCGTATATTCGCCGTTTGTCGCTATAGTTTCATCATAGAATCCGAAACCGAGCAGATTCCAAGCATCGGGATGTGCGGGGCTTGCACCGTGCGCGCCCTTTGCCATAAGAGAAAGCATTCCTACTGCATAGTCATATTTTCTGCCCGTGCTCGCGTCATAAAGGTCGGGAGCTCCAAGGTAATGTCCAAGCTCGTGTGCAAATACGCCGAAATTGAGCGCGTGGCCGCCCGAAATGGAGCCGGTACCAAATCTGCCGGGATTCATGACCGTAACACCGTCTGTAACAACGGAGTTCTGTGCATCCGCAGATTTATAGTTTGCATGGAAGCCGAAAACTTCGCTTCTTGTAGCACTGCCGCTACTGGATTCATAACCGCCGAGAATAAAGCAGATTGCAAGTTCGTATGTATCAATATTTCCGTTTTTGTTTGTGTCGAAAGCAGAGAAATCAACATATTCGGAAGCAGCCTGAATACCTGCGTTAAAGCACCAAAGCCAGTTATCCTTGCAAGCAGGATGCACACCTTCAATAATGATACTGATAATACCGTCATTGGGTGTACCATAGTTTTCTTCGGCTGCGTAGAAATAGAAATTACCGCCGGAAACGTATTCGTAATATGTTCTAAGAGATGCCCCCTCCGTGGAAAAGAGAACAGGGATCCATTCTTCATCCTTCGTGTGGCACCACTGTTCGCCGTATGTAGGGGAATTTTTGTCCTTAACAGCGCTCTCGCCGCTGCCGTCGGGGTTATCGTCCACACCGTCGCCGTCCGCGTCAAACGATGTCTGAATAACGATCATCGGAATGGGCGTGTAGCCGTCGTATGCATAATTTATATCCGAAATCGGATACGTAAGATACGTGTCGTCAGTGTCAGCCGCACTCGCGAAGAGGGGGCAAACAGCCGCAACGAGCGCCAGCATCAAAAACACAGTAAGTGTGATTGCGATCGCGCGGGTCAAAAAGCTTTTTCTTTTTGTGTTCATAAGAAATTCCTTTCAAAGCCGAAGCACATTCGGCTTCATTATAATAATATACTTTAATTATATAATTTTATTGTGTCATAGTCAACCTTATCAAAGTTTTACGAAAAAATTTCGGCGTTTTTGTCAAAATAGTCAAAAAAACATTGTCAATTATGACAAATACTTTTTCTTGAAAAAAGTATTGACAAAAGCAAAACACGGGCGTGCGCCCGTGTTTTGCTTTCTGTATAAAATTTATCAGGAGACCCCTTAGCAATAGCTGCTTCTGAAATGCTTAGGGTATTTTGCAAGATCGGATAACTCCCCGCCCAAAAACTTCGGATATATTTTTACCTTGTCTATATTTTCAAGCGGAAGCCAAATATAGAGCATCCGTTCCTCATCCTTAAACGGCACGAATTCGCCTGCGCCCGGGATGTCCGCGCCCGAAAGCTCTACCATATAATAAAAGTTGAGTGCGCTTGCACTGTTTTCACCGTTGAGGAAAGAACTTTCCTCTATCCAGAGAAGCCGCCCGCAGGAAATATGAGCGCCCGTTTTTTCCGCGTATTCACGCACAAGTGCTTGCCTCGACGTTTCGCCAAGCTCTATGTTCCCGCCCGGAAGCGCATATTCTTCCCCGCCCGGCTCACGCCTGACAAGTATCTTCCCGTCCCGTATAAGCACGCCCGCGCTGCGAAACGACCAGCTTTTTTCCATTATCTGAAAAGGGCAACAGCCGCATCCGCCATAACGGCAAGGGGCGCGAGCATAAAGAAGGCAAAACGGCGCAGGCCGAGAAATTTGCGTGCAGGGGCGGGCTTTTTATCGTAGTCTGGGCAATCCACATAGTAAGTGTGAACTGTGTATCCGCAAATATTTTCGCTATAATATTTTTCCATAACTGCCTCCGTTTTTTACCGTTCGGTGTAATTTGTGTTTCCATTATACAACCTTTGACGGTAATTGTCAATAGCATTTTTGATAATTTTTTGCAATTTTCGCAATTTTTTTACCGTTTCCTATTTACAAAATAATATTTTCGTGTTATAATTTTACCGTAAAAGGTAATTTCGTTCCATCGGAGGTTTTTATGGACTGGCTCCTTAATATAAAAAAGATCAAAAAAGAAAAAAATCTTACAAACGATGCTCTTGCCGAAATGTCCGGCATTTCCATCGGCACGCTCAACAAACTGCTTTCGGGGGCAAGCGCAGACCCCAAATTTTCCACACTTTGCGCCCTTTCCGATGCTTTCGGCATTTCCATCGACGAAATGACGGGCAGAAAGAAACAAGCAGAGCCCTCTTATATAAAAAACGAATATTTTCAAAAATATATGGAGCTTGATAAGGATGGGCGCGATGCCGTTGACCGCGTGCTGGAGCGCGAGCACGAGCGCATCCTGCGCGAACAATCGCTTGCTACCTACTCTCTCGATATGCCGCAAACGCGCTCCATAAAGCTTTATAACATCGCGGCTTCCGCGGGAACGGGATCTTACCTTTCTTCCTCGGATTTTACGAACATCTCCATCTATTCCACTCCCGTCACGGATGAGGCAGACTTCGCCGTTAAAGTTTACGGCGACAGTATGCTTCCCAAATTTACAAGCGGCGATATACTTCTTATAAAGAGTGCGGGAAGCGTAAATATCGGGGATTTCGGCATTTTCTCCGTTGACGGCGAAAGCTTTGTAAAAAAATTCGGCGGGGACAGACTCATTTCCTTAAATCCTGACTATAATGATATAAAATTTTCCGAATTCAACAATATAGTTTGCTTCGGAAAGGTCCTGGGAAAGCTCAAAAAATAACATTTGTTTCGTGCTTTATCTGCTTTCGCAGCAAAATCATTGCGGGCAGATTGAGCGAGGTCATAATAGCTATTGCAACGTCGGCGGTAAGCCATACCGCCTCCTGCGAGAGCAGCGTCCCAAAAGCGATACACGCAAGATAAACAGCCATATAGGCTTTCCCTGCTTTTTTCGAGCGCGTAAGGTACGAAAGACAAAACTTTCCGTAATATGCCCAGCATATGAGCGTTGAAAAAGCAAACAGCAATATGCACAAACCTATCACATAGCAAGCTCCGCGCCCGATACCAAGCTCAAAGGCATCCAGCACAAGTCCCATTCCGTTTTCGTTTTGTGCGCCGCCCTTCCACGCGGCAAGTATTACGAACGCGGTCAGCGTACACATAACGATCGTGTCGGCAAAAACCTCGAAAAGTCCCAAAAGCCCCTGTCGGCAGGGCGTATCCGTCTGTGCGTTCGCGTGCGCCATAGGGGCTGTGCCGCTTCCCGATTCGTGCGAAAAAGTTCCTTTGCAAACACCTTCGGAAAAAGCCCTCGAGAAAAGAAAGCCAAGTGCGCCGCCGCACGCGCTTTCGGATACGAACGCCTGCGAAAATATCTCTTTCATAAAAGCAGGGATAAGCTGCGCGTTCTTTGCGGTCACAGCAAGGCAAAGCAAAATGTACACTGCGCTCATAGCCGGAAGCAGAACGCTCGTCACACGGGATATACGGTCAAATCCGCCGAAAATAACAAAAGCAATAGCGGCGGCGAAGATCAGCCCGAAAACAAGCTCGTTCATTCCGAAGATAATATTCGCCGCGTCGCTTGCGGCATATACCTGCACGATATTGCCGACGGAAAAGGAGGACGCGACCGCGGCTAGCGCAAAAAGCGCGCCGCACGCCTTGCCGAATTTTCCGCCTATACCATTTTCCATATAATACATCGGGCCGCCCTCAAACCCCGCGGCGCTTTTTTTGCGGTATTTTACGCCCAGCGTTATCTCGCAGTATTTCAGTATCATCGAAACGATCGCGCTTATCCATATCCAGAAGACCGCGCCGGCACCGCCGATCATCATCGCCACGGCAACGCCCACGATATTCCCCACCCCCAACGTGCCGGAAAGAGAGGCCGAAAGCGCGCGAAGCGGCGAAATTCCGTTCTTATCGGTGCGGCGAAACATCTCCCGCACTGTTTTTATCGGATGAAAAATAAAAAAGCCCTTCAAATAAAAAAGAAAGAAGGCACCGCCGCCGAAGATCAGCGTGCAAAGCGAATATCGCAAAATTTCGGAAAATTTCAAAAGACCACCCCTTTTCATTCCATAAATAGTATGAAAAAAGCAAAAGGAAAATTACTTTTTGTCTTTTTTGTGTCCTGATTTGAGTTTAAATTTTAATAATTGTGAACAAATTGTTAACAATGGAAATATCTATTGATTTTTTCCTTTGTGTTATGTAAAATGATATACGAAATTAGCACTCAGCACGTCTGAGTGCCAAAACAATAAATGTCTAAAATTTTTTCAAAATATAAATGGAGGTCTTTTTATGACACTTAAACCCCTTTCCGACCGCGTTGTGCTCAAAATGCTCGAAGCGGAAGAAACAACAAAAGGCGGCATCATCCTTGCCGGCAGTGCAAAGGAAAAACCCCAGACAGCAGAAGTTATCGCAGTAGGCCCCGGCGCATATAATGCAGAATTAGGAGCTCGCATCGCTCTCGACGTTAAAGTGGGCGACAAGGTTATCGCCAGCAAGTACGCAGGCACGGAAGTTAAGCTCGGAAGCAACGAATACATCGTTGTCCGCGCAGACGACATTCTTGCAATAGTTGAATAATTCAAACTGATTTTTACGGAGGAAAATTACAATGGCAAAAGAAATTGCTTACGGTATGGACGCTCGTGCCGCACTTGAACGCGGTATCGATAAGCTTGCCAATACAGTTAAGATCACACTCG
Source organism: Oscillospiraceae bacterium (assembly GCA_015064725.1). Classification (GTDB taxonomy): domain Bacteria; phylum Bacillota; class Clostridia; order Oscillospirales; family CAG-272; genus UMGS731. Next base: position 21,682 of record SVRQ01000005.1, read on the forward strand.
GCCCTAAAGGCAGAAACGTAGTTCTCGACAAAAAATACGGCGCTCCCCTTATCACAAACGACGGTGTAACGATCGCAAAAGAGATCGAGCTTGAAGATCCGATGGAAAATATGGGTGCTTCTCTTGTTCGTGAGGTTGCAACAAGAACAAACGATGCAGCCGGCGACGGTACAACAACAGCTACTCTCCTTGCGCAGGCACTCATCCGCGAAGGTATGAAGAACGTAACGGCGGGCGCAAACCCTATGGTCCTCAGAAAAGGTATCCAGAAAGCGGTTGACCGCGCTGTTGAAAGCCTTATCAAAAATTCCAGAAAAGTAAACGGCACGGCAGACATCGCACGTGTAGGCTCCATCTCCGCAGGGGATGAAGTTATCGGCCACCTCATCGCTGACGCTATGGAAAAGGTTTCTTCCGACGGTGTTATCACGGTAGAAGAATCCAAATCCGCGGAAACATACTGCGAAGTTGTTGAAGGTATGCAGTTCGACCGCGGCTACATCTCCCCCTATATGGTAACGGATACGGATAAGATGGAAGCCGTTATCGATGATGCTCTCATCCTCATCACAGATAAGAAGATCTCCAACATTCAGGATCTTCTCCCCCTCCTTGAGCAGATCGTTCAGGCAGGCAAAAAGCTCGTTATCATCGCAGAAGATATCGAAGGCGAAGCACTTACAACTCTTATCCTCAACAAGCTCCGCGGCACGTTCACCTGCGTTGCCGTTAAAGCTCCCGGCTTTGGCGACAGACGCAAAGAAATGCTCCGCGATATCGCCATCCTTACAGGCGGCGAAGTTATCACAAGCGAGCTCGGTCTTGAACTCAAGGACGCAGCCCTCTACCAGCTCGGCCGCGCTCGTCAGGTCAAGATCAACAAAGACAACACCATCATCGTTGGCGGCGCAGGCGAAGCTTCCGAGATCGCAGGCCGCGTAGCGCAGATCCGTTCCGCTATCGAAACAACGACAAGCGAATTTGACAAAGAAAAGCTTCAGGAACGCCTTGCAAAGCTCGCAGGCGGCGTTGCGGTTATCAAGGTAGGTGCTGCAACAGAAGTTGAAATGAAGGAAAAGAAGCTCCGCATCGAAGACGCTCTCAACGCAACGAAGGCTGCTGTTGAAGAAGGCATCGTAACAGGCGGCGGTATCGCATTCCTCAGCGCTATCCGCGACGTTGAAGCCCTCCTTCCCTCCGTTGACGGCGACGAAAAGACAGGCGTTAAGATCGTTCTCAAAGCTCTTGAAGAACCCGTTCGCCAGATCGCAAGCAACGCAGGCTTTGAAGGTGCTGTCGTTATCAACAAGATCAAAACCTCCCGCAAGCCCGGCTTCGGCTTTGATGCTTACACGGAAACATACGTTGATATGTTTGAAGCAGGCATCATCGACCCCACAAAGGTTTCCCGTTCCGCGCTCCAGAACGCTGCAAGCGTTGCTTCCACAGTCCTCACAACGGAAGCTGTCGTTGCAGATAAGCCCGACCCCAAGGCTGACGCAGCCGCAGCTGCTGCCGCAGGCGCAGGTATGGGCGGTATGTATTGATAAAAATGCAAAAACGCAAAAAACTCTTCCAAAAAGGAAGAGTTTTTTGCGTTTTATATGATATAATTCAGATCAAGAGCCAATCTGATTTTTTCAATCGCAAGACACAGCAAATTGTTTTGATGGGAAACAAATATTTTTAGTTCTCATTCAATCTTCTTTCAATGTAATGGTTTTTTGGCAATCCCATATTGCAAGCCTCCGCATACAATGATTTTACCATTTTCATATCATTACTGTAAATTAAAGCATTTATCGCAGAAGTAATACCGATTACGGCTTGCTTCTTTTTATCAAAAGGAGTAATAAAACTTTTCCATTCCCCCACCAAAAAATCGTCAGAAGATCTCGGTAAGGATAAATATTCAAATAACATATAACTCAAATGGCAAAGTTTATTATTATCAATATCTAAGCTCTTCGACACAAGAGAAAGATATATTATATGATAAAACAAATTTTCGGAAGCGGATTCTGTCTTTGCAAGAAATTTCTCATAGTTTTGCACGGCAAAATTAAAAGCATCTTGAGAAGTCGGCGCACGGTTGCCGGAATACAAAGCCGCCCTATGAGCATTAAATTCAGCAAAATGGTGTTTACTATTTGGATTTTGCTCCACTGCCTCCCTATATAGATCCCACCAAAAAGAATGGTATCCATCCTTTTCTAATGCGAGTCTCTGCGTGGCATCGCAAACAAGCCAATACAAATAGCAGGAGTCTGATTTGATAATATGATCATAAAACTTCTTATGGTTTTCACATAGGGAATGCCCGTTTCTGAGTAGCGCATAATTATCGGAAATATTCCAATAGCAAAATCCGATATCCTCAAAATCGGTAACGCTGTTTTTTCCTATAATGGATTTAAGATAAGCTATCAGCCTCAAATCTTTTTCTCTTTTATCTTCAATCGAAATCGCTGAGCGTTGCCCGGTGATTTTTAACTTTGAAAATAAATTTATTATTTCATTATTCATTTACTCCCCCCAATATTTATTGTATTCATTATACAGCAAAACCGGCAGAAAGAAAAGTGATTTTTTCAAATTTTGTAAACGCCCTTATGAGAACGAGCCTAAAGGTGCATTTTTTCGTTTTATATGATATAATTATAAAAAAGCTTGTAACGAAAGTGCGTTTTCCGCGTCTAACCCATGAAAGCAAAAAGGAGGTGACGTCACGACAATGGACTACGAAAAGCTGTATAATTCATATTATATGCAGGTATATTCATATGCGGTATCTCTTTGCAAAAATCAGGTTCACGCCGAGGAAATAGCGCAAAACACCTTTTACAAAGCAGTGACGTCCAAAGCCGAATTCAAGGGACGATCTGACGAACTCACCTGGCTTTGCTCCATTGCAAAAAACATTTACCTTGACGAGCTTCGCAAGGAAAAAAAGACTGCCGATTTTTCGCAGGCGGAAATCCTCTCGGCGCAAGAAAACACGGAACAGACCGTTGCGGATTCCGATACGGCTTTCCGCATCCACCTTGTCCTGCACAGGCTTGAAGAGCCTTACAAGGAGGTATTCGGGCTTCGCGTTTTCGGGGAGCTGTCTTTTTCACAAATAGCTGCGATCTTCGGCAAAACGGAAAGCTGGGCAAGAGTGACGTATCACCGCGCCAAACTTAAAATTCAAGAAAGGATGGATGATGACAATGAGCAATAAATGCGATATCATACAGGATCTTCTGCCGCTTTATATAGACGGAGCTTGCAGCAAGGCAAGCGAAGAAATGATAGAAGAACATATTGAAACTTGTCCGCATTGCAAAGAAATATACGAAAAAATGTCTTTTCGCGGAAGTGAGGACGTCCTCAAGCAGGAAAAAGACAGTGTTATCGTCCGCCACGAAAGAAAAGAAGCTTTCAATACGCTCAAATGCCTCTTTCTTGCCGCGGCAATAATATACTTTCCCGCAATATTCATACTCGCACTTTTCGCGGATGACACGGGCAGCATTATCGCAATACCGTACTGGCTGAAACTTCTGTCGATCTTTCTTTACACTTTTCCCTGCTACGTTGCCCTTATCGAGCTTGGGCTTGCCGTACTGCGCGCTCTCGACAAGTGCAAAAGAAGCATTGGCGAAAAAATTTTCGGTGCGGTAAGCACACTTCTTGCTCTTGCAACGATCATCGCCTCGCTAAGTATAGACGACAGCCTTGACATCCCCCTCTTGCTTACGGTATTGCTATCTCTTACGCTTCTCATCAAAGCTATAGTTTATAAAAAAGAGCTCCATCTCCTCTCCATAATGAAGCAAAAGACGTTTTGGATATGCACGGCAATACTAACCGTTGTGGTTGCTGTGGTCGTTTCCGTCCCCGCCATCTTTCTCTCGGCAACAGGAATAGAGGAAAACACAGTGGAATTTCATTATTCCGCAGGTGTGCGCGAAAGCGGCAGCGAATACGAGGGGCTTTACTTCGATATCGGCATAGAAGAACAGCACGATTGGGACTTTTTCGGCAAAAAGCCGTATATTACGGCAAAGCTTGTGAACGAATCCGGGCACGATATCGAATATTCACCCGAATTTTATATATATAAGAAAACCGATGACGGCTGGGGGTTGAGCCGTGTTGACAACGTGGATTTTCCCGACGTTATCTATACTCTGCCATTCGGAGAAAGCGTTGTAAAACAATATCCGCTGGATGGATATGATTTAAACGAAGCAGGGCTTTATAAATTCGTCACGTTTATCGAAGACAAAGCCGTTTGGTTCGATTTTGAAATAACCGAAATAATATGGGGGTCTGCCGCCGGAAACAAATGCGAAAATTACAACTATACCTTTATAGTTACGGATCTGAATGACAGCGAAATCATCCTTTCCGCAATCGGCGCGGACGGAAAAGCCATAGGCACAGATCTTTTAAAAGCGCCGAATTGGTTTTATCCCTCGACAAGTATCGTCGCAGGTGATAAAATAACCGTTATTTGCAGCTCGGCAATGGAGATAACGGAAGACTCTCCCGCAAAAATTGCCAATATCGCGGCAATGACGCTTAAAAAGGATGACGGCTGCTCCGTTTGTGTAATTCCGCAGGGGTAAAACAGCGGTCGGTGCTTATGTTAAACCTATCTAAAATCAGTATATATTGCCAAAGGCGAGCTTGCAAGCTCGCCTTTTTCTATTTACACAACGCAAAAAAATATGCTATAATAAAATAAATTCAAAAAATATTTTTTAAAACCGCCAACCTTTTCGTTCTCACCCCCACTGTATAGTCAAAGAAAGCCAAACAGCACCGAAGGAAGAAAAAAGATGGATAAACAGAAAGCAGACGTTATAATAAACGAATACATCAAAAAGATATACGGCTTTGCCGTAAAAAAATCCTTTTCATACGATGAAGCGGAGGAGCTTGCCGCCGATATTGTAAAAGAGGTATATCTTTCCCTGCGCTCAGCCGACGAAATTCCGAATCCGGACGGATACGTATGGCGCATAAGCGAACACGTGTATTCAAAATACGTTGCCTCCAAGAAAAGGCACAAGGGCGTTTCCATAGACGGTCTGGCTCTGCCCTTTTACGATGAATATTCCTTTGAAAACTCAGACGAGGATATTCTCCGTCTGCGCCGCGAGATAGCTTTTCTTTCCGAAAAGCGCCGCGAGATAGTTTATCTTTTCTATTACGAAAGCAGAAGCATTTCTTACATCGCCCAAAAAACTTCGCTTTCCGAAGGTACGGTCAAATGGCATCTTAACAAAGCAAGGAACGAACTCAAGGAGGGTTTTAATATGGAAAGAAGAATCGGAAAACTCGGGCTTAACCCCGTAAAATATACAGGTATGGGACACGGAGGCTCCCCCGCCGACGGCAAGGGTCCCGAATATTATATAGGAAACAGACTCGAAATAAACATCTGCTACAGCGTTTATTTTGAGCCTAAAACAAAGGAGGAGATCGCAGAGGAGCTTGGTATCACTCCCGTTTACATTGAGGATAAGATAGATTATCTTGAAAAGAACGGCTTTCTCGTTCCCACGTCGGGCGGTAAATACACCACCTACGTTTGCTTCCGCCCCGAAACGTATTCGCTCGAAGCAATAGAAGCAAGGCAGAAAAAGCAGCTTGAAGCGGCACTTATGCTCGCAGAGAAATACGTTCCTATGGTGCGCGAGGCGATCAAGGATATGACGGACGTTTATATCCCGAACGGCAACCGCGAGCTTTTTGAGGCGGCGGCAATATTCTATGCGATAAACAACAAATGCGGAATAAACGCCAATATCGACATTTCAAAATATTATATCAAGACCACGCACGGAAGCGATTACCTGGTTTACGTTAACCTCGAGCAAACGTGCTCCGACCCCGAATATCAGCCCACGCTCGAAAAACGTAACTATTGGTCGTGCGGAGATATGACCCGTTGGTCGGATAAATACCCCGTTTACTCCTGGTCCGTTGACACGAAATTCTGCACAAGAAAGGGCGCGTGGCAAAACAACCTCACAGAGGATTACGAATATCTCTACGAGGTGATGAGCGGCGCTATCAAGGATGACGCGGCAAGCAAAGAAAAATTTGAAAGACTGCGCGAGCGAAACTTCCTTACAGAGGACGGCAAGCCCAACATTATGGTAGTTAAAGGCACCCATAAAGAATTTGCCGATAAGCTTCCCTCTCTTCCCGAGGAATACAAGCAGGAATTTGCAAAATTCGCCATCGAAAGTGCTATGATAGAGGCGAAAAAATACCCCGCGCATATGCAGGATCTTATCGTTTCCACTGAAATAGGCGGCTTTATGGCAAGCTTCACATCCATTATGACGCTCGACGTGCTCTACTCCACGAAAGTTTTCAAGCCTCTTACGAAGGAGGAAGGCACAACGGCAACGCTTCTTATGTTCTGCGATATTTTGCCGACGGAATAAGTTTTATAACGCAAAAAAGTGTGCTCATCGCACACTTTTTTGTTTATTATCGCATCAGCCGAAATTTTTTACAGCATTGTTATACGCCGTCTGAACCTGATTGCGGTTAAGAGCTTCTGCGTAGAGCTTGGCGTCGATAATGGAAAAATCAGTCATCATAAAGTCCTGACCCATACCGTTTGTATCTATATCGGAGCCGAGAACGAAAGCATTGGCAGCTGCAGGATAAGTGCTTATTGCGATCTTACCCGTCTTTGTATCTCTGGCAACGAGAACACCGTCAAGATAAAGAGCCGTTGTCGTCTTGTCTGTCGCACTGTCGTATTTGAACGTAGCTACAGCGTGCGTCATCTCTGTTGTGGAGGAAGCCTTCTGTGCAGTTATCTTGGAGCTTCCCTTGGCAATATAGGTAAAGAGGTAAGGAACGCCTTCTGCCTGTGCAATACCCCATCCGCCTGCCTGAGTTCCGCAGATAGCGCCCTGGGAACCGGAGGGGGATCTGTTAATGAACACACCTTCAACGGAGAAGCCCGTTTCGCTGTTATAGAAGTTTGTAATGGTATCCGCGCTGTAATCTTTAAATCTTGCAACAGCGTACTCGCCGCGCGCTTCAACGGTAAGTGCGGGAACAGTTGCAGTCTTGCCTGCAAAGGTAAGCTCTTTGTCGCCAACAGTTGCATTGTTTAACGTCATATGAAGCTTGCCCTTTGTGTCCTCTACCTTGCCGTCCGCAAAGTCAATATCCGCATAAGTGTCGGGAAGCTCGGACGGAAGCTCTTCCACAATACCAGTTCCTATCTTGAATTCGCCGTATATCTCGTTGCTGACAGCGTCCCAAGAGTCAATAGCGGTAACGGCTACCTTATATTCGCCGTCCGAAAGCGAGCCTATGGACCAGGAGAACGTGTCACTCATATCGGAGGGATTCGCTTTGAGATAGAAATCGGAAAGGACTGTATATGTACCAACTACCGCGCCCGTGGGCTTGTCTATGATCTTGATGATATAATGATGAACAAAATCATCGTCAGTTCCCGCCGCAATGCTTATCTTGCCATCGGAAGCGCCTTCGCTCGTGGGCGTGAAGGTAACAATACCGGAAAGCACGGGAGCTTTGTTATCATTCGCGCGTGCAGTTGTGTATTTTGTAAGGTGAGAGCCGTCATCCACAGGAACGGAAACCTCCCAAGCTTCCTTGAATGTCGTTGTCTGGGAGAAGAACATTCTCGTTATGCGGCAGTTGCCGTTTTTGTCCACCTGAACGAGAAGACCGGAGGAAACAGAGTACGCATTATCGGGAACTGTACCGCTTGCGTTGTCATATCCGCCCTCGATGGCAAGGTAGCGCACGGAACCGCAGCCGAGAGAGGTAAATTTATTCTGCATAATAGAGCGTTCATCGTTTATCGGGAAATGGAGATGTCCGCCGAACGTCATAACCTGCGGATATTTGGAAAGTGTATCCGTAAGGTATGTCGTGTACCAAGATCCGCCAAGCTCGCTTCCGTAGCATGTCTTGTATATCATGGGATGCGTAAATACGAATACGTACGCATTGGGATTTTCTTTTGTAATATTTTCAAGAGTCTTATCGAGCCATTCGATAGTTTCTTGTGTGTAAGGGCAGCCACTTCCGTACTTTTGCGGCTCAACAAAAACGAAATGATAACCGTTCACGATACAATGGCGGCTTCCGCTTGCAATATCGCTGTCAACCGTATCATTCGCGAAATATTCCTCGCCCATAACATCATAGTAGTCCTGCATATCAACACCGGAAACATCGTGGTTACCGGTTGTAAGCATTACATTTTTATTTGGGAAATAAGTTTTTACGATATTCGCAAAGGTCTGCACCTCGGATATCTTTCCCGTATCCGCAATGTCGCCTGCGATAGCAAGAGCGTCGATACCGTCGGCATCGTCTTTTTTAGCTTCCGCAATAAGGCGGAGGATCGCCGATTTGAACTTTTCGTCGCCGTCTTTATTCGTTGCGTTTATATGCACGTCGGAGATAGAACCGAAAGAAAGCACTATATTACTTGCATCAAACACCGGGTTGGAGGGGTCTGTCTGAAGTTTAGTTGTTTGTGTTGTCTGTTCGGTAGTGGTCTGTGTGTCCGTTGTGGCAGATGTGGTTACCGTTGTCACCGCAGGATCAGTCGTTACCGCCGCATCCGTGGTGGTTTCCGTATTTCCGCAGGCGGCAAAGGACAGCACCGTTGAAGCACACAAAACAGATGCCAAAAGCTTTTTGAATTTCATAAAAAGGTCCTCCTTTAGAACTATTATTTATATATTTATTAAACCATACCCACAGTATAAACGTCAATTGACAAATCCGTTGGATTTATTGTACGATTACGGTATAAACTCAAGAGTTTTTTCTCTTACCTCTCTGTCAAATTCAAGAATAGCCGCCACATCGCCAAGAGTTCGCGCCGGGAAAAAGTCCATCATTTTTTCTATTCCGCGCGGAATATCCGTATATTTCACTCTGCCTTCAAGGAAGGCTGCAACCATCACCTCGTTCGCCGCGTTAAGCACTACCTGTGCGCTGTGTCCCTCCTCTATTGCCCTGTATGCAAGGCGCAGGCAAGGGAATTTATTCATATCGGGCTTTTCGAACCTAAGGTCGTATATATCGAAAAGGTCAAGCTTTTCGATATTGTTTTTAAGCCTTTTGGGGTAACTGAGTGCATAAGAGATGGGTATCTGCATAGATTTCGGGCCGATACTTGCCATAATCGTGCCGTCTGCAAACTGCACCATAGAGTGAACGAGGCTCTTTCTGTGAACAACGACCTCTATTTTGGAAGCCTCCACGCCGAAAAGCCATTTTGCCTCTATTATCTCAAAGCCCTTGTTCATCATCGTGGAGGAGTCTATCGTCACCTTGGGTCCCATACTCCACGTTGGGTGATCAAGCGCTTCGGCAGCGGTAACGTCATCCGTTATCTCTTTGTCAAAAAAAGGGCCTCCCGATGCCGTCAGCAATATCTTGTCTATGGGGTTTTCGCTTTCTCCGCGCAGGCATTGCATTATCGCGCTGTGCTCGCTGTCCACGGTGAGAAGCACGGCACCGCTTTGCTTTGCGGTATTCATAACGAGCTCTCCGCCGGCAACAAGCACCTCCTTGTTCGCAAGCGCGACAGTCTTGCCGTTTTTTATCATATTATACGTCGGTGAAAGACCCGCAACGCCTACAAGCGCGGACACCGCTATATCAAAATCCGTCCTTTGCGATATTTCCTCCATACCGCGTGCTCCGCAATACACGCGCAGATACGGATACAGCGCAGATATCCGTGCCGCGTTCTCTTCGCTCGTTATATATACGTTTTCGGGAGCAAATTCCTCTATCTGTGAAATGAGCTTTTCAATATTTTTTCCCGCAACAAGCGTTACCGCGCGAAAATCCGCAGGGTTTTCGCGTATGACCTGAAGCGTGCTTGCTCCTATCGAGCCCGTAGAGCCGAAAATTGCCACTCTTTTCATAAAGACCGCCTTTTAAATATTTTTCTTATTTTTATTTTACCATAGCGTAAAAGTATTTGCAAGATTTGCATCGCAAAATCGTGCGGAAGCCTTTTTTTATTCACAAATTTGTGTTAGAATGATAGAAAGATAAACAAAAGCGAAAGGATACGGCTTTGAAGGACACGGAAAGATACGAATACCTCGGCAAGGTAAACTCCCCCGAGGATCTAAAAAATATACCTTTTGAAAAAATACCGATACTTGCCAAAGAAATACGCAAAGAGCTTATCTTTCGCGTAACGGAAAACGGCGGCCACCTTGCTTCCAACCTCGGCGCGGTGGAGCTGACTCTTGCAATACACCGCGTTTTTGATTCTCCGCGCGACCATATAATATTTGACGTCGGACACCAAAGCTACGTTCATAAAATGCTGACGGGGCGCTTTGACAAAATGCAGACGCTTCGCAAGCCCGGCGGTCTTTCGGGTTTTACCAAAAGAGAGGAAAGCGAGCACGATGCTTTCGGTGCGGGACACAGCTCCACCTCCCTTTCCGCAGGGCTTGGTTTTGCCGTTTCGGACAAGCTTTCGGCAAGCGATGCCTATACTGTTGTCGTCCTCGGGGACGGCGCATACACCGGAGGAATGATACACGAAGCGCTCAACAACTGCCGCAAGGATCTCAACCTTATTATAATCCTCAACGAAAACGAGATCTCCATCTCCAAAAACATAGGCAGATTTGCGGATAACCTTGCGCGCCTGCGTATAAAATCATCATATTTCAAAACGAAAAAAGCCACGGGATTTTTCCTCAAAAAGATCCCGTTCATCGGAAAACACATCTTCCGCGCGGTAAGAGGGGTAAAAAAAGGCATTAAGAATATGCTCTACGGCTCCAACTATTTCGAGAGTATGGGGCTTACTTACCTCGGCCCCGTGAACGGGAACGATTTCGAAGCTACGGAAAACTTACTTCGCGAAGCAAAGAAGCTTGGCGAAAGCGTGCTTGTTCACGTCAGAACGAAAAAAGGCAAGGGCTATGCCCCTGCGGAGCAAGAGCCGTGCTATTACCACGGCATCCCTCCCGCGAGCAGCAAGAAAAGCAATTCTCCGTCTTTTTCCGATATTATGGGAGCAAAGCTTACCGATATGGCAAAAGCGGACACGCGCATCTGTGCCATAACCGCCGCAATGTGCGACGGCACGGGGCTTAACCCTTTCAAGGAAGCGCACAAGGAAAGATTTTTCGACGTCGGCATCGCGGAGGAGCACGCGCTCACCTTTGCCGCGGGGCTTGCGGCGAACGGTATGCGCCCCGTTGCGGCGATATATTCCTCCTTTTTGCAAAGAGGCTATGATAACATCATTCACGATATAGCTCTGCAAAACCTGCCCGTAACCATATGCGTTGACCGCGCAGGGCTTAACGGGTCGGATGGCGCTACGCACCACGGCATTTTCGACGTAGCTTTTCTTTCGGGAATTCCCAATATGACGATATACACACCGTTAACAAAAGAAACGCTTGAAAAAGCGCTGGAAGAAAGCATTAAAAGCGGCTCTCCCTGCGCCGTGCGCTACCCTCGCGGGGGAGAAAGCGAAAAAATTGTTCGTGAGTTTTACCCTTATGGTCACACGGGAGCACTCTCTGCCGACGCAAACTTTAAAAAGAACGATGATATAGAAACCGTCATCATAACGGATGGCGCGGTTGTTACGGAAGCGATTTGCGCGTGCGAAACACTTTCGCGCACGGGTATCATATTGCTTGAAAAGATAAAGCCATACGGTGAATGTGCCGAAAACGTAGCGCGTCTTTTGCCCGAAAGCGTGAAAAAAATAATCTTCCTTGAGGAAGATATACGCGCGGGCGGTATGGGTATGATGCTTTCGGACGAAATGAGGCGGCGCGGACTTCTTGACGGCGTCAACTGCAAAATAATCGCCGTTGACGATAATTTTGCCCCGCGTCACGAGGGAAATTCTATGTACGAGGACGCAGGCGTTTGCGCACGTGTGATAGAGAAAGCGGTGAGAGAGAATTCTCTTTGCCGTTAAAAGCAACTTTATGATAAAATGGACCGTCGGGGACGCCGGTCCCTACAAGCAAATTTTTATATAGCAAACAAGCCGTCGCGCACGCGACGGCTTGTACTCATTTTATCTCCAATTTTTTAATTCTCTTTTTCATCTTTCTCACGTCGGAGAGCATTTTGAATGAATCCTTGAGCACGTTTACCTTGGATTCTCTGTGGTTGATTATCTTAACGGGCATCTGAGCGAAATGGAAACCGCATTTTCCCGCTATCATTATAGCTTCAAGGTCAAAAGCGAACCTGTCCACCTCGCAATTTGCAAAAATCTTTTTTGAGGCGTAGGTACGGAAGCCTTTGAAACCGCATTGAGAGTCCGAAAGACCGTATTTACCGAATCCCGCAACGATATTTATAACCTTAATATATGTTTTTGAAGCAAGGCGGCGAACAAAAGTATAACCCTCATAACCCGTCTTGTCCATATTTCGGGAGCCGACGATGATGTCCGCATCCTCATTTTCCGCAAACATATCGTATATCTTTCCTATAACATCCGTTCCGTATGCGTTGTCGCAATCCGTGAAAACGGAAATATCTCCGCTTGCCGCAAGCATACCTTGGCGCACGGCATATCCTTTTCCGCGGTTGGGCTGATATGAGATGAGCTTTATGCGCTCATCCTTTTCGTGCGCCGCCGCAACGGGCGCACCGCAGCCGTCCGCAGAGCCATCATCAACGAAAATAAGTTCCCAATCCTCAAAATGTTCTTTCATATAATTGCCAAAAGTAGAAACAGCATCGTCTATAATGGAGCTTTCGTTATACATAGGAATGATAAGTGATATTTTCATAATCTTGTCCTCATTTTTCGGATCGAAAATTTTATTTTTTCTTTTTCCCGTTCGGCTTTCGCACCGAACGGGAATATATTTTTATAGTAACACACAAAACGGGATTTTTCAACCTTATTCGTATTTTTTATTTTCCATCGGCGCAAAAATTTCTTCCTTTACTTTTTCCAAAAGGGTCCTGCTCTTTTGGAAGTCCATCGCGCCAACATAATATCTTTCAAGCTCATCGTGTGCTCTTCCCATATGCGAGAGCGCACCGAGCGCGCCCTCCGAAAGTGCGCCTGCGCATTTCGCCGCAAATCGTATCTTGCCGCGCACAAGCGAGAGAGCCTCTCCGTTTACAAAACGCATAGAATTTATACTTTCTTCCTCCGTTTCCTCATCGCCGCAAACCATAAATACCGTTCCTCCTATGTTCAAGCCCTCCGTTTTATCGGGAAGCACCACGTTCGGAAATCTTACAGCGCAAATGCCTGCTTCCGAAACACATTCAAAAAGTTTATCCATAAACAGCGTCGGAAAGCCGTATTTGCCCGTTATATAAATGGTTCTCTGTGCGTTTTGCTCCTCCGTATCAAGGTGAACAACTCCTCGAACGCCAACGGCGCTTACATATCTCTCACTTACGCCGCCTTTTTCGGTTTTGAGCTTTGCAAGGAGCCTCGCTGCGGCTTTTTTCGCTTTTTCGCTTTCAAAGGCCTTTGCCGCGTTTTCAAGCCTTGCGCGCTCTACCTCTCCGAGCGCTTGCAAAAATCTCCTTGCCGCCGCATAATGCTCCGAACAGCGTTTTGTAAGTTCAACTATCTCCTGCCTGTTTTCTTTAAGCTTACGGACGTCAAAATTCTCTCCGAGGTTGAGTATAGTTTCGCACGCACCGGGAAAACGCGGGTCCAGTGTATGAGGAGAAGTTCCGTCCGCTATGGCAACTCCAAGCGCGGGGATCTTCACACCGTCAAGAGAACGCGTATCTGCGGAGCAATAGTAAAGCTCCACGTCAAGTCCCCGTTCCTGCGCGTCCTCTGCTATCTCTTTCATAAACGTGGATTTACCCGTACCGGGACCGCCTTTGATTATATAAAAATGAGAAAGTCTGCTTACGTCAAATACCTTGTCAAAAATACTTACAAAACCGCGCTCCGTGTTTGCGGCGGCAAAATAGCTTTTTTTCATATATAAATTCTTTCTTCGCCGTAATATCATATAATATATAATGAAGAAAATACAAACTCCGCACACACGGCGATATGGGCGGAAAATCTTTCCTTTTCACGCCATTCTATGCCGCAGAAAGCCCTTTTGACAAAGTTTTTCAAAAAGACACAAGAATTTTTTTCAAAAATGCAATTTTGGTCTTGACATACAGAGGTAAATTGTGTATAATGTCACAAGAGAATTTTAGATTCTCTTGCATTTCATTGATGCGAGGGGAGGGATTATAGATGGCAGAAGTAAGAGTTAAAGAAAACGAATCGCTTGACAGCGCTCTTCGCAGATTTAAAAGACAGGTTGCTCGTGATGGCAAGATCGCAGAGGTTAAGAAAAAAGAGCATTACGAAAAACCCAGCGTAAAACGCAAAAAGAAATCTGAAGCAGCAAGAAAGCGCAAATTCAAAAGCTGATCGCAGCTAAAGTGTGCCTTGTGAAGCATTAGCTTTACAAGGCATTTTTATTTTGGCTATACCCTTTTAAGCTTTGGTAATGCTTTTCATTCGGGCGAAATTCTCGCTACGCCAAGCGCATACATATCTATTGCCTTCTCTGTTTCGGCAATGATTTTTTACAGAGCGAAATTCAAATCCGTCGGATCTGACGGCGTAAGCTTCGAAGGGTAAATTGCAAGGCATTTTTATTTTGGCTATACCCTTTTTCGCCTTCCCCCTTGGGGAAGGTGCCGAACTTTGTGAGGCGGAAGAGGTTTTTAATATAATACTATGGGCTCACGCCCAAACAAATACAAAAAATACAAAGGAATTACCGCTATGGCAGAAAAGAAAGAATTTCTTGAAATTGGCAAGATCATCAACACGCACGGCGTGCGCGGAGAAGTTAAAATAGACCCTTGGTGCGACAGCCCCGAGGATTTTTGCGAGCTTTCCCGCATCTATCTTGAAAACAAAACGGAATTTTCCGTGTCCCACGCCCGTATTATAAACGGAAATTTCGTACTTTGTTCCCTTTCCGGGATTAAAACCGTGGAAGATGCGGTAAAATATAAAAATAAAGTCATTTACGCAAAACGCGAAGACCTTAACCTTCCCGAAGGCGCAAACTTCATATGCGATCTTTTGGGGCTTCCCGTTATCGATGCGGAAAACGGCACGGTTTACGGAAAGCTTACGGACGTTTTGCAGTACACCTGCCAAGAGGTCTATGAGATCACGCGCGAAAGCGGCGAAAAAGTCCTCATACCCAACGTGCCCGCGTTTATTAAAGAATGCGATACGGACAAAGGCATTTTCATCACGCCCATAGACGGCTTTTTTGAATAAGGAGGTGCGTATGCGTTTCGATATTATGACGCTCTTCCCCGAGCTTGTTTCCACTGTGCTTTCCGAAAGCATTATCGGCCGCGCGCAAAAAGCAGGTGTTATCGAGGTTCACGCTCACAACATCCGCGATTACTCCAAGGACAAGCACCGCCGCGTTGATGACACGCCCTACGGCGGAGGTATGGGTATGCTTATGAGCCCTGTGCCGATATACGATTGCTTCACGGCAATAACCGCGCCGCAGACAAACGAATGCACTCGCCGCCGCGTCATATATATGTCGCCCCGCGGTCAGGTTCTTACGCAGAAAAAGGCAAAGGAGCTTGCCGAAAATTACGATAATATAGTTATCCTCTGCGGTCATTACGAGGGCGTTGACCAAAGGATAATCGACGAGATAGTTGACGAGGAGCTTTCCATCGGAGACTACGTGCTCACGGGCGGAGAGATCCCCGCCTGCGTTGTGGTGGACTGCGTTTCCCGTATGATAGACGGCGTGCTCTCCAGCCCCGAATGTTATGAAAAAGAAAGCTTTTACGACGGTGTGACCGTTGAATATCCGCAATATACGCGCCCGCCCGAATGGAGGGGCAGAAAGGTTCCCGATATTCTTCTCAGCGGCCACCACGCAAAAATAGACAAATGGAAAGAGGAAGAAGCGAAGCGCCTTACGGAAGAAAGGAGCAAAGCTTCCGACTCCGATAAAAAATAAAATCAAGAAAGGATGCCGCTATGAAAAAAGGTGTAAAAAGATCTTACGTTACGATCTCTTTGATGATAGCGGCAACTCTTTTTTCAAAAGCACTCGGTATGGCGCGCGGAATGATGCTCGCCTGGAGGCTTGGCGATTCCGCGGAAGCGGCCGCCTTTGCCGCAGCCTCCAAGATCCCGGGCGCAATATTCGACCTGCTCTTTTCCGCCGCAATACTCGGCTGCTTTATACCCATATATAACGAGGCACGTGCAAAAAGCGAAAACGACGCATACGAATATTCGAGCGTTTTTTTTAGTGCCGTAACGGCAGTCTGTGCGTTGTTTTCCGTTCTCGGCGCACTTTTTGCGCCGCAGATGATATCGCTCGTTTCCCCGGGGATAAGCGAGCAGGCCTCAAGCCTTGCCGCATCCCTTTTACGCATAATGTTCCCTATGATGATATTCACGGCAGGCGCATATACTCTCACGGGAATCTTGCAATCCGCAGAAAGATTTATACTTCCCGCCGCCATAAGCGCACTATCCAACGGCGCTATGATACTCTATCTTATCATAGCCGGCGAAAGCTTTTCCGTTTATACGCTTTCGCTCGTATTCGTTTTCTCTTGGTTTTTGCAGTTTCTTACGCTTGCGCTTCCTCTTATCTTCAATAAGCAGATGCCGCGCCCCTGCTTCAAGCTGAAAAACGAATACCTTTTGCGCTCCGTGAAGACGGCTCCGCAGATAATGGCAGGCTCTTGGCTTGCGCCCGCTTCCGTGCTTATAGCGTCCTTCTTTTCCTCTTTCGTATCCGACGGCACTTTCGTGGCATATGATTATTCCATAGGACTTTACACAATTATCGCGGGTATCGCCGTTTACGGCGTGGGAAACTTCGTTTTCCCGTCCCTTTCCCGCCTTGCCGCGCAAAAGGACGGGGACAGCTTTGCCAAAAGCGCACGCAAGGCTGTATTTTCCATAATTCTTATGATCCTTCCCGTATTTGCCGCCGTCTTTACCCTATCATATGAGGGCATCGCGCTTCTCTATCTGCGCGACAATTTCACGGAGGAGCTTGCCCGCACTTGTGCGCTATCGCTCAGAACGCTTGCGCTCTCTATGCCTGCGTATGCGCTTTCCGAAATATTTTACCGCGTGTTTTATGCCGCAGGCAAGGTCCGCATACCTATGTACGCAACGCTTACGGCTATATGCGCTTGCATCATTTGCAACGTGCTTCTTTTATTCGTTTTTGAAACGGGGCTTTTCGGCATATCGCTTTCCTATTCCGTCGCCCAGATCGTTTATGCGCTTTCTATGGCTCTTATGGGAAGAAAGCATTTCCCGGAAATATTTACTTTAAAAAAAGGAAAAGCACATCATCTTGCCATCGGCGGCGCTCTGTGCCTTGCCACAATGGTCCTCTGCGAAAGATTTATACCGATTTTTTCTTCAATAAACGCTTCGCTTGCAATTTTTTTGAAAATAGCTATTGTCTTTATACTCGGACTTGTGATATATTTATTATATATACTGATTACACGGACGCTTGAGGAAAAGAAGCCGTCCATACAAAGGGGTGAATGGATTTGATACAAAAAAGGCCGAACAAAACCTTCTCTCGCTCGGTCGCCAATTTTTTCGGAAGAAGCGCAATATATAAATATACCTGTAGGCTCACCTCTGCAATCTATAAAAGATTCATCTACGGTCTTTTCGGCACGATACTCACGCTTTATGCGGGATTTGCGCAAAAGCTTCAGGATTCGCTGTTTGCAAGCCTGTTCTCGCGCAAAAAGGAGCGTGAGAACAGCCATACTCTCGGATACAAGATATCCCGTCTTTGCGAAACGAGCATTTTCGCCCGTCTTGTGGGCATATTGAAAAGGGATCTGCTGTTCTGCCAGTTAAACGCTCTCGGCATACTCGGCTTTTCGTTCGGATTTTATTCCGCAGCAATAATCCTTTTGAAAAAATACGCTTTCAATACCTCGGAGATATCTTTCCTTTCGCTTGCACTCTCCGTTATATTGATAATAGTTTCTACGATACTTCTCTTCTCCAAAAAAACGCTTATAAGCGTTATCAACGAAAGCTATGCGCTTAACTTTATCTTTTTCGATTTTCTCGCAATGAGAAAGATAGCATCGGACGACAGCGAAAGCGTATCTCACTTCAGCGCGGCATCCTCCGTATTTTTCGGTATGATACTCGGTGCGCTGTCACTGGTTATGGAGCCGTATAAAATATTTCTCGGGATATTCGTCATAATAGCGTGCGCCGTTATTATGAACTCCCCCGAAACGGGTATTATAGCGCTGTTCGTAGTTCTGCCGTTCACACCGACGATGCTTCTTGCAGGGCTCGTTATTGTTACCGCGATATCGCTCTTTATAAAGGTAATACGCAAAAAACGCCTTATAAAGATAACTCCCATAGATATTACGGTCATCGCATTTTGTATTTTCATCATCTCCGGCGGCTTGATATCCGTTGATATGATGTCCAGCATACCGAAGATGCTGGTCTTCGTATGCTTCATATCTATGTACTTTATTATAAAGAACATCATACGTTCGGAACAGCTTGCCGTTTGCTGTGTCCGCAGTCTTACCGTGGGTGCCGTCGGCGTATCCGTTTTCGGATTTTTCCAATACTTCTTCGGCTCCGTTTCAACAATATGGCAGGATGCGGAAATGTTTTCCGATATACGCGGCCGCGCGGTATCTACATTTGAAAACCCAAACGTGCTCGGCGAATACCTCATCCTTGTTACGCCGGTAATTTTCGCTATGTGCGTAGCATCCAAGCACGCAAGAACGAAATTCAGATATTTCGTTGCGTTTATGCTCTGCTCCTCCTGCCTTATACTCACTTGGTCTCGCGGTGCTTGGCTCGGATTTATCGCCGCTGTGCTTTTGTTTATACTGCTCAGCAGCCACAAGACCCTTGCATGTACGCTCCTCGGCATACCGGCACTCTGCCTCGTCGCTTCCCTGTTTATAGATACAAGCGTCATAAACAGATTTTTAAGCATCGGCAACACGGCGGATTCTTCCACGCTGTACCGCTTCCATATCTGGGAGGGGACCCTCGGTATGCTTTCCGATACCTGGCTCTACGGCATCGGTATCGGCACGGAAGCATTCTCTTCCGTTTACCCGCGTTATGCGCTTGCGGGAACGGAGGTCGCTCCGCACTCTCACAGTCTTTATTTGCAAATAACGTCGGAGATGGGTATATTCGCTCTTGTAATATTCCTGCTCTTCTGCGTGACGCTTGTAAGTATGGTACTTGCAACGCTAAAAAATTCCTCTGCCAAGAATCTTAAATTCATACTCATCGGTCTGTTCTGCGGTGTGTGCGCTTTCCTTGTTCAGGGATTTACGGACTACGTCTGGTATAATTACAGAATATTCCTTCTTTTCTGGGCTGTTGTCGGTCTTTGCACCGCACTCGTAAACATCTGTAAGGATGAAGATTCCAGAAGAAACTTATATATGTGAGCTTTAACGCTTATCTCCCACCATAAAACATCCCTTTTTGCGGCGGCAAAAGGGATAGAAGATAAAAAATCGCCGCCGAGAAATGAGTTTTTCACAAAATGGAACACGCAAACAAAAAATTCCGGTTTAATATAATCGACGTATTCGTAATTTTGCTTATAGCGGCTTTGATACTCGGAGCTGCATACTTCATACTTATGGAAACGGGCATTATCCCGCAGGAAAAAGCAAACGAAAAAACGATAACCTATACCGTTCGCCTTTCGGAAACGGAAGCACAGTATCTCGATTCCTTTGCAGTCGGCAACGAGGTGTTCAATTCCGCCACTTTCGCTTCCTTGGGAAGCATCTCCGCGATAAGCCACAACAATTCGCGCGCGCTCTCCCCTTTTGCGGAAATTGCAGAGGGTACACAGCAATATTCCGTAAAACAGGCAGAGTATGAGGACAGATACGATATTTACATCACCGTTACCGCAAAAGCCTCAATAGATGACAACGGTGTTGCTTACGTCGGCTCCCAGCGCATAACCGTAGGCTCCTGTGTATATTTCAAATGCGGAAACTATGCGGCAACAACTTATATAACAGATTTTGAAATTAAATAATCTTTGCATCAACCACGCGGAAAGGATATAAAATGGCAACTAAAAATATCGAAGATAAGCCCAGATTTAATATTGCGGACGCGATAATCCTTATCGTTACGGTACTCATCCTTGCAGGTATTGCTTTGAGAGTTTATTTCGTGATGAACGAAAAAACGGAGCTTGATACCGTGGCGGCAGAGTTCAGGATCACAAACATTTCAAGCGAACATATAGGTCTTGCTGCACAGGATTCGCTCTATCTCTCCTCGGATAACAGCCACATCGGATATATTGCCGATCTTACCGTAGGCGATATGTGGGAATACGCATATAACGCAGAGGGAGAGCTCGTAAAAGCATCCGTTCCCGGCAAAAGCACCGTTACCGGAACGCTCGCGCTCAAAGGTGTTATGAATGAAAGAGGATTCCACCTCAACGGCACGACACTTATAACGGAAGGCGACGAAATTTCCGTTTATACAAAAAACAGGGAAGTAATAATCAAAATAGTAAAAATAACAGGCTGAAAAAATATCGCAAAAATTTCTGTTAATTGCAAAAAAAGTATTGATTTTGTTCAAGATACTTGATATAATAGATGATAACAAATAAAAAAAATCTTGTGTCTTTTGGAGTATCAAGATTGAACGGGGAGCTATTTAACACAATGATTTCACGCGATATTACAATAAAAAACAGCGTTGGTCTCCATACAAGACCCGCAACCTTCTTCATTCAGAAGGCAAATTCCTTTAAGAGTGCAATTTGGATCCAGAAAGACGACCGCCGTATCAGTGCAAAAAGCTTGCTCGGTGTTCTCTCTATGGGCATCACATCCGGCACGACCGTTACCATTATTGCAGACGGTCCGGACGAAGCCGAAGCTATCAACGGTCTTGAAGAGCTTGTAAACAGCCTCGAATAAGCTATTGATCCAAAGTTTCTCAAAATAATTACGGCAGACGGCGTTGCATTTGGTGTGCATACGGCATATCTGCCGTTTTTGTTTTCTTACCTTTCTTGAAAGAAAGGTAAGAAAAAGAACTTTACTCAAAATAACATTTCAATTTACACCAACAAGCTTTAATCACGCCTTGCACTTCACCGTGCAGAGTTCTTTGCCTACTTTCTCCGAAAGCCGTCGGCAAGATTTTATCATTAACTTAATTTACACCAGCAAAATTTAATCATACCTTGCACTTCACCGTGCAGAGTTCTTTGCCTACTTTCTCCGAAAGAAAGTAGGGGGGGAGGTTTTTATGGTAGATCAAGAATACGCGGTGCGCCTGCGGGAAAAAGCGTCAACGCTTCCGCTTCGCCCCGGCGTATATATAATGAAAGCAAAAAACGGCACGGTAATATACGTCGGCAAATCGCGCGCGCTTAAAAACCGTGTTTCCCAATACTTCCACGAAAGTGTTTTTAATGCAAAAACCGATGCTATGACAAGTTGCATCTACGACTTCGATTACATCCTTTGCGACACAGAAATGGAAGCTCTCACGCTTGAAAACAGCCTTATAAAGCTATACAAGCCAAAATACAATATACTTTTAAAGGACGATAAGTCATACCCGTACCTCGCGGTCACAAACGAGGATTATCCGCGCTTCGTTATGACGCGCACGCGCGGCAAGGACGCCAAATATTTCGGACCTTACACAAGCGCAGACACCGTAAACAACGTCATCATCTCCCTCCAAAAGGCGTTGGGGCTTCCCTCCTGCCATAGAAAATTTCCGCAGGATATAGGGAAAGTGCGGCATTGCCTTTACCGACACATCGGTTGCATCGCCGTGTGCGACGGAGAAGTATCCAAGGAAAAATACCGTGAGCTTGTCGATAGCGCCGTCACTTTCCTTTCGGGAAAGACGGACGTGCTTCTCGATTCGCTCAGGGAGAAGATGCAGTACGCCTCCGACAACCTTATGTTTGAGGCTGCGGCGGAATACCGCGACAGAATAAAAGCCATAGAGCGCCTTTGCGAAAAGCAAAAGGTCGTGGCATCCCCCGACACGGAACGCGACATCATCGCTTGGTATGCAGGCGAGGACGCAGGCGCTGTCTGCGTATTCTACATACGCGCAGGCAAGCTTATAGACTCCGAAAGCATCGTTTTTTCCGGCGGCGAGATACTTGACAGTTCCGCTATATCATCATTTATGTGCAGCCTTTACGAAAAGCGCGAATATATCCCAAAGGAGATAGATACCGCGGGCGTGCTTGCCGAAGAGGACGCACAAACGCTTGAGGGCTTCCTTTCCGAGCGCGCAGGGTATAAAGTCACCGTCAAAACGCCCGTGAGAGGAGATATCCACAAGCTCTGCGTTATGGCAGAGGAAAACGCCGCGCAGAAAGCAAAGGAATTCGTTATCGAAAAAACAAAGAGCGATAAAACGCTTATGCGTCTTGCTTCCCTTGCGGGGCTCGAAGTAGTTCCCGATCGCATAGAAGCGTTCGATATTTCCAATATCGGTGACGATAACATTACCGCGGGTATGGTACTTTTCGAGGGAGGCAAGCCGAAAAAAAGCGGCTACCGCATATTTAACGTAAAAAACACAAAAGTGCAGGATGACTATGCCTCTATGCGCGAAGCAATGGAAAGGCGAATATCCCACTTTGAGGACGCAGGAACTCCGCCGCCTGACCTGTTTCTGATAGACGGCGGCATCGGACACATAAGTACCGTGCAGGAAGTCCTGGACGCGCACGGCGTTACCGTCCCCGCCCTGGGTATGGTGAAGGACGACCATCATAAGACGCGCGCCCTGATCAACGCATACGGGGAGGAGATCTCCATCGCGGCAGAAGCAGGAGTGTATTCCCTTATCTTCCGCATACAGGAGGAGGTCCACCGCTTCACCGTTTCAAAAATGATGACCGCGAAGCGCAAAAACGTCAAGACCTCCGTTTTGGAGGAGATAGAGGGCATAGGAAAAGCGCGTGCAAAAGCTCTGCTTTCCCGCTTCGGCGGTCTTTCGGGCGTCAAAAACGCCTCCGCTGCGGAGCTTATGACCGTGAACGGCATCACGCGCGAAACAGCGGAAAAAATAACGGAATTTTTCAAAACGTATAAGGAGAAGATATTATGAGAATCATCACAGGCAGCGCAAGATGTGTTGCGCTTCAGACACTTGAGGGCGAGGTTACGCGCCCCACCCCCGCAGTTGTAAAAGAAGCTGTTTTCAGCTCCATCCAGTTCGACATCGAAGGCAGAACGATGCTCGATCTTTTTGCAGGCTCCGGTCAGATGGGTCTTGAAGCCCTTTCCAGAGGAGCTTCAAAATGCACGTTCGTGGACGGAAACAAAGACGCCGCAAACATCATCACGGCAAACGCAAAGAAAACGAAGCTCTACCCGCAGTGCAACGTGCTCTGTATGGATTGGGAGCAGTATATAAAGTCTGCCGCAAAGAGAAACTCCTTCGATATAATCTTTATGGACCCGCCCTACGCCGCAGGTCTTGTTCCCAAGGTGCTTTGCGCCCTCTTTGACTCCGATATGGTCAAGGATTCCACGCTCATCATATGCGAAAGCGGCGAAAAGCTCGACGTGGACGACGTTATGATAACGGAACGCTACAACGTGAAAAAGGAAGCACGCTACGGCAGAGTCTATGTAACGTACTTCACGCCCAAAACAGAAAACGATGAATAAGCGCATCGCTCTTTCGGCGGGTACGTTCGACCCCGTAACGCTCGGACATCTCGATATAATAACGCGCGCCGCCGCTATTTTCGACGAGGTAGTTGTGGGTATTTTCGAAAATCCCGCAAAAGTAAAGATGTTCCCCCTTGACGTGCGCTTCGCCGCGCTTACAAAGGCAGTGGAGCATCTTCCCAACGTCAGGACCGTCATCGGAGAGGGATTCCTCGCGGCGTATGCGAACGAGATAGGCGCGTGTGCGCTTGTAAAGGGTGCACGCAACGGCGCGGATTTCGATTACGAAAAGGTTATGGCGGATTACAATAAGCTTCATTTCGGCGTGGAAACGCTCTTGCTCGTGTCGGACACACGCTACGATAACGTAAGCTCAACCCTCGTACGCGAAATGCTTGAAAATGGAGAGGACGTAAGCGCCCTCCTGCCAGAAGGTGTGGCAGAGATATTAAAAAGTAATATTTGATAAAAAGGGTGCATACGCACCCTTTTTTGTTAAAAAAGACAATGTTAAAGACGTTATATATCATCGTTTTCAGGTGACTATGGATAGCAATACCGCCGTTATGGTTGCTGAAAATAATATGATATATTAACAGTAAATCCCGCATTTAAATAGTTTGCAAGCCTTTTCCTCAATTTCTACACAGGTTTCCACCCGATTTTCCACTACTTTCTTCACTTCAAATTGTGGAAAATCGACACGGCGGAGGAAAACTCCCCACAATGCGACAAAAAGCGCATACCAAAAATCGACTTTTCCACATTTAAAAAGACCGATGCCGATCATCGGTCTTTTTTCGTTTTTCGGGCGGCAAAAAAATTTTGTTAAAAATTCATATCTTTTTTTATATTTTTTTTAAAAATGCTTGTAATTTATCAAAATTTTAGGTATAATCATATCACAAGTGGTGCGTTGTGGTGGGTTGTGGTGAGTTTTCCACACTTTCCACACAGTTTTCCACACACATATGTTAAATTTATGTTGATTTTACACACGGAAGGCGGTGACGATATGTTTCTCGGCGAATACTCCCACGCGCTCGACGCGAAGAACAGAATATTCATCCCCGCAAAATACCGCGAGGAGCTTGGCGAAACCTTCGTCATCACCAAAAGTATTGACAAATGCCTTACCGTTTATACAATGCCGGAGTGGGAAAAGCTTAAAGCAAAGCTCGATTCCCTGCCCGCGGCAAAGTCACGCCAGATAAAACGCTTTATGTTCGCAAACGCGGCGGACGTTTCCTGCGACTCTCAGGGCCGTGCGCTCCTTTCCCAGCCCCTGCGCGAATACGCTGGTATAGACAAAAACACTGTTATCATCGGCGTAGGCTCTTACCTTGAAATTTGGTCCGAAGAAAATTGGATCCGTGAAAGAGAAAATGAAAACGCAGAAGAAATAGCGCAGATGATGGAGGACCTTGATTTCTGATATGGAAAGCATAAATTTTTCTCATTACTCCGTAATGCTCGGTGAATGTATAGACGCGCTCAATATAAAGCCCGACGGCATCTACGTTGACGGCACAACGGGCGGCGGCGGTCATTCCTTTGAAATAGCTTCCCGTCTTTCCGAGGGCGGCAGGCTCATCTGCATAGATCAGGACAGCGACGCGCTTTTCGCCGCAGGAAAGCGTCTTTCACCCTTTTCCGACAGAGTGACCTTTGTAAAAAGCAATTTTTCCGACGTTGCAAAAGTCCTTGACGACCTTGGCATCGAAAAAATAGACGGGCTTCTCCTCGACCTTGGCGTTTCTTCCTATCAGCTTGATACGCCGGAGCGCGGCTTTTCCTACAACAGCGATGCCCCCCTTGATATGAGAATGGATAAGGACGCAGCTCTTTCCGCTTACGAGGTCGTAAATACATACAGCGAAAGCGAGCTTCGCCGCATACTTTTCGATTACGGCGAAGAATCTTTTGCGCCCAAAATAGCCTCCGCCATCGTCGCATACCGCGAGCAAAAGCCCGTGGAAACTACGTTTGAGCTGACAAACATCGTTAAAAGCGTTATGCCAAAAAAACTTCTTGCCGTAGGGCACCACCCCGCAAAAAAGACCTTTCAAGCCATACGCATAGAAGTAAACTCGGAGCTTTCCGTTATCGCTCCCACAATAGAAAGCGCTGTTGACCGCCTTTCCGAGGGCGGCAGACTCGCCATAATCACATTCCACTCCCTTGAGGACAGATGCGTAAAGCAAACGTACGCAAAATGCGCGCAGGGATGCATATGCCCACCCGATTTTCCCGTTTGTGTCTGCGGCAACAAGCCTAAAATATCGCTCGTTTCCAAAAAGCCGATACTCCCTTCCAAGGAAGAACTTGAAGTAAACCACCGTTCGCACAGCGCGAAGCTCCGCGTTGCCGAAAAGATATGATGTTATCGAAAGGACATTCAAATGCCCAAAAACAAGAATGCCGTTAAAGAGCCCCGTGCGCAAAAGAAAGACGGCTTTTTCAAGAAGACCTGCAAAACGCTTGCGGATGCCTCTCTTGGCACGGAATACAAGACCGTTGCCGCAGAGGGAAAGCAGCGTTTCCCTGTTATGATGATAATTGCCGCTGTCGTTACGACTGCGCTCTTTATGCTCATTATTTTCTCATTTATGCAGATATCGCAGATAAGATCCGATATGGCAAAGATGGAAGCAACCATACGTTCTCTTGAAAAAGAAGAACGCAAGCTCAGTATGGAGCTGGAAGGAAGATATTCCTCCAAGATAGAATCACTCGCGGCGGATATGGGTCTTTCCGGCGAAAGCCGCGTTACATATTATCTTGATGACGGAAGCTCCGCCGAAATAATGGAGGCGGTAGATCCCGCAGAGGAAGGAAAAAACTCCAATACGCTTATGAGCGCGGTCAGCAAAAGCTTCCGAAAATTTATAGAATTTATGGAATGATCTGCGTGATGGAATAAATTCCGAAAACAAAAATATAAATATATAAACACTTAGAGTGAGGAGAATATAGTTATATACTCTTTACTCTTTTTGCGTTATTTTTAGAAACCCAAGGAGCAAAATAAATGAATCGACCTCAAAAACCGGATTCCATACTCGAAAAACCCGGGCGCACCATACGCTCTCGTTCCCTTTTTATGTTTATTTGCTGCCTTATGGTCGCCTGCGTGCTTATCGGGCGTCTTATATACCTGCAAATAATAAAATACGAGGATTACCGCCGCCTCGTTATAGAGCAGATGGTGCAGGAGACCTCCGTTTCTGCTTCCCGCGGTGCTATAACGGACAGAAACGGCGTAGTCATAGCAACGAATTATACAACGGAAAGAATTTTTATCGACCCATCCGCTATGGTGGACGATGACGGCAATTATGACGATGAGCTGCGCAAGCTCGTATCCCGCGGTCTTTCCGAAATACTTGAAGTCGAATACGATTTCGTTTATCAAGAAGCGCTCAAAACAAAATATAAGGACAGAACGATAAAAAAGAACGTTGAAAAAGCCGCCGCAAACGAGGTCCGCGCCTTTATGCTTGAGCACGATATAGAATGCATACACTTTGCGGAAACGGCAACGCGCGTTTACCCCTTCTCTACGCTTGCCTCCCACGTTATAGGCTTCTGCGGCACGGACGGAGGTCTTTACGGACTTGAATATCAGTACGATTCCGTGCTCAAGGGCGAAAGCGGAAAAGTAGTCGTTGCAAAAGACCCTTACGGCAACTCTATGTCATATGACTATGAAATGTACATCGATGCCTCCAACGGTGCAAACATCAAAACAACGCTCGATTACAAGGTACAGCGCATACTCGAAAAATACCTTGAAGAAGCGGCTATAGAATCCGGCTGCAGATCCCGCGCCGCCGGTATCATTATGAACCCCAACACGGGAGAGGTCTATGCTATGGCGACCTATCCCTATTACAACCTTAACGATCCCTACAAGCTCCCCGCTTATTATGACACGCTCGTTGCAAGCTATGCAGAGCAATACGGCGAGGACTCCGATGAGTACAAAAAAGCCGTTTCCGCACTTCTCATCACGACCTGGAACAACAAATGCGTTACAGATACATATGAGCCCGGATCTACGGCAAAGATAATCACAACGTCTATTGCAATAGAAGAAAATCTTGCCAAGACCACGGATGAATTCGACTGCACGGGCAGATACAAGGTAAGCGGCTGGACGATCAAATGCCACAAAACAACCGGTCACGGCCACCTTACGTTTGCAGGCGGTCTTCAGCAGTCCTGCAACCCCGTTATGATGAAGCTTTCGGAGCGCATAGGCATCTCCACTTATGCGGAATATTTCCGCGCCTTCGGGCTTACGGAAAAGACGGGCATCGATCTTCCCGGAGAGGCTTCCCCCATCTACAAAGAGGAAAGCGAGCTTACGATGCTCGACCTTGCAGTATATTCGTTCGGTCAGCGCTTCAACGTAACAACACTTGAGCTTATTTCCGCCGTCGCCTCCGTTGCAAACGGCGGCACGCTCGTAACACCCCATATGGTAAAAGAAATAGTTGACGATGACGGAAACGTGCTTGCCTCCTTCGGCACGAACGAGGTCCGTCAGGTCATAAGCGAAGAAACGGCGCACACGATCTCCGAAATACTTGCAGAGGGCGTTGCAACGAACGGCGGTGCAAAAAACGCATACGTCAAAGGCTACTCCGTTGCGGCAAAAACAGGTACTTCCGAAAAAGGTACCACAAGCGCACGAATCTGCTCTACAATAGCTTATGCGCCGTATTACGCACCGGAGGTCATCTGCCTTATCATCGTTGACGAGCCCACTATCGGCTCTATCTACGGCAGTACCGTCGCAGCCCCCTACGTTTCCAAAATACTTGAAGAGGTGCTCCCTCATCTTGGCGTTGAGCCTCAGTACACGGAAGCAGAGCTTGCAAGTATGGGCATCTCCGTTTCCAATTACCGAGGAATGTCCCTCGACCAGGCAAAAGACATCATATCGATCGCAGGTCTCAGATACGAGGTCATCGGCGGCGGCACAAGCGTTGTAAACCAAGTTCCCTCCTCGGGCAGCCGTATGTCCAAGGAAAACGGAAAGATATTTCTCTATACGGAGGAGATCGAAGAAAACCGCGACGCCATCGTTCCCGACGTTGCGAATATGACGGCTGAAAAAGCAAACAAAGCACTCACGGACGCAGGTCTTAACGTTCGCCTCGACGGCGCAACGCTCGGCGGCGAGGCAATTGTATATTCGCAGTCCGTCGCCCCGGGTACAATAGTCGCAAAAGGCACTATAGTTGAAATAGAAATGCGTTACGTCGGCATCTACGGCGACGAATGATCGTCACAAAAAACTTTAATTTTAAAATTCAGAGGTTTTTATGGAACTTTTTGACGTTATATCCGAAAAAGAAATAGTAAGAACGGAAAATATACAGGGCAAAATAGAAACAAACGGCTTTTCCTGCGATACACGCACGATAACTCCGGGAAACGTATTTTTCGCGCTCGCAGGTGCTTCCGACAGCGGCGAAGCGTACGCTTTGCAGGCTGTGGAAAAGGGAGCTTGCGCCGTCGTTGCAGGGGAAAGCTTTTCCCTTTCGCTCAGCGTGCCGACGGTAATAGTACGCGACGTTCGCGCCTGCTTTGCAAGAGCCTGCTTTTTTGCCGCGGGCGACCCGCAGAAAAAGATAAAGGTTATCGGCGTTACGGGTACTAACGGAAAGACCACCATAACGAGCCTGATGCACAAAATACTTACGGATACAGGCAAAAAATGCGCTATGTTCACAACGGTAGGCTATGACGTTTGCGGTGCATACTATCCCTCTACGCATACAACGCCGCCGCCCGAAAAGCTTGCCCCTCTCTTCGCGCAGGCTCTGTGCAACGGCGCGGAATACGCCGTTATGGAAGTATCCTCCCACTCCGTCGCGCAGAAAAGAGTCGGCGCGCTCGATTTCGAGGTGGGCATCTTTACGAATATCACGCGCGACCATCTCGATTACCACAAAACTATGGATGAATATGCTCGCGTAAAAGCCTCTTTTTTCGCGCAGTGCGAAAACTCCGTTATCAACCTTGATGACGAGCGCGCACGCGAAATGGCGGCAAAAGCAAAGAAGAACGTATTTTTCCTTTCAAAAGGAAACGCAGACGCAGACTGCACTATAGAGGGTGCAAAGCTTGATGCCTCCGGTATGAGGTACACGCTTCGCTTCGGTCAAAAAACGTATGAAATAAACGCACCCCTTGCGGGAGATTTCAATATTTACAACACAGCAGAAGCTTTTGTTGCCGCGCTCATCCTCGGAATAGACGAAGAAAGCATAAGGAACACTCTTTCGCATTTTTGCGGTGCTCCCGGCAGAATGGAATACGTCTGCCGCGAAAAGCTGCCCTTCTCCGTTATTATCGACTACGCTCACACGCCCGATGCGCTTGAAAAAGCCATCTACGCCTGCAAAAAGGTAACGCGCGGTACTCTTTACTGCCTTTTCGGCTGCGGCGGCAACCGCGACCGCGGCAAACGCCTTGAAATGGGCAAGATCGCCACGGACGGCGCGGACATCGCGCTTATAACGAGCGACAACCCGCGCACGGAGGAACCCGAAAATATAATCGCGGATATCGTAAGCGGAATTGACACGGGCAAAACGAACTTCGTTACGATAACGGACAGAAAAGAAGCTATCGAATACGCGCTTTCGCACGCAAAAGCGGGAGATACCATCCTGCTCGCCGGCAAGGGTCACGAAAACTACATAGACGATAAAAACGGAAAACATTATTTTTCCGAAAAAGAGATCGTCGAAAATTTTACAGAAAGAAATGGGTTTTAAAAAATGTATCTTGGCTTGAAAGAAAGCGGTATGACGCTTGAAAGCGCCGCACTTTCTATGAACGGCACACTTTACGGTGCCGATAAAAACACTCGCTTTTACGGCATCTGCACGGATTCCCGCAAGGTGGGAGCAGGCGAGCTCTTCTTTGCCATCGTGGGCGAAAAAATGGACGGCAACGATTTTGCCGCCTCCGCAGTTTCGCTCGGTGCTTCTTGTGCTGTAGTTTCCCGCGCACCGCGCGAAAATATACCGCATATCCTCGTAAAAGATACACGAGAAGCCCTGGGGCTTTTGGCGAAGGCACACCACGAGCTTTTGCCCTGCCTTACCGTCGGCGTTACGGGCTCCGTGGGAAAGACCACCACAAAAGAATTTATCGCCGCCGTTCTTGCCGAAAAATATGATACGGCAAAAACGAAAGGAAACTTCAACAACGATATAGGTCTTCCCCTCACGCTCTTTTCCTTTGCGCGCCCGAAAAACGCGCTCGTTCTTGAAATGGGTATGAGCGCAAGAGGAGAGATCGCACACCTTACGAAGATAGCGCGGCCCGACATCGGCGTTATCACAAACATCGGCTCCTCCCACCTTGAAAACCTTGGCACGCGCGAAAATATCGCACTTGCAAAGCTCGAAATAACAGAGGGGATGAGGGACGGAGCGCCGCTTATACTCAACGGAGATGAGCCCCTCTTAAAAAATCTTGAAAATTTTAAAACAAATAATATTTTTGTTTCTTTAATCGACAAAAATTGCGAATTTTTCGCGTATAATATAAGAGAAGAAGCAAGCCGCACCTTGTTCGATTGCAAAGCACGCACCCGGGTATGGGAAAACGTGTGCATACCCGCCGTTGGCAAGCATAACGTCTATAACGCTCTCTGCGCCATCGCCGTCGGCACTCTTGCAGATATGGACGAAGAAAGCGTGCGCCGCGGACTTATGAGCTTTGCCCCGTGCGATATGCGCGGCGGCGTGCGCGAAAAAGACGGTATCAGGATAATCGAGGATTGCTATAACGCAAGCCCCGAATCTATGCGCGCCTCTCTTTCCTCGCTTTGCCGCATTGCGGGCGGTGCAAGAAAGATAGCCTTCCTCGGAGAGATGCGCGAGCTCGGTCCCGAAAGTGCCGCTATGCACTTTTCCGTGGGAGAGTTTGCGGCAAGCACGGGAATCGATCTTCTCTTCACATTCGGTACGCTCGCGGAAGAGATAGCAAAAGGAGCAGTACACGCAGGCTTTGCACGCGAAAACATCGTAAGCCTTGCCGACACACAGGACGTATGCACCGCTTTGAAAAAGCTGAAGCTTGCATTAAAAGAAGGCGACGTGATCCTTTTCAAAGCCAGCCGTGCGCTGAAGCTTGAAAGAATATCAAGAGAAATTTAACGGAGACATATTATGACAGTTTACTTTTTTATTGCGATCGTTGTTTGCTTTGTTTGCACGGCACTTCTGGGCAGATTTCTCATCCCCGTGCTCAAAAGCCTTAAAATAGGACAAAAAATACGCGAGATAGGTCCGCGCTGGCACAAATCCAAGGAAGGCACCCCGATGATGGGCGGCATATTCTTTATTATCCCCATCACCCTTACGATGATAGTTTACGCCTTTATCCGCACGGGTTTTGATGAGGCGGGACTTCGCTTTATCTTTTCCGCGGTATTCGCGCTCCTCTGCGGCGGCATAGGATTTGCGGACGACGCCATCAAGATCTTCAAAAAACAGAACGAGGGTCTTCGTCCCGTCGAAAAATTCTTGCTCCAGCTCCTTGCAGCAGCTCTTTATATCATCGCTATGAGCAAGTGGGGCGGTCTTACAACAAGCCTTTATATTCCCTTTGTCGGCGTTTCCTTTGACATTGGCAGAGCATATTATTTCATTCTTCTTATACTTATCGTCGGCGTTATGAACAGCGTAAATCTTACGGACGGCGTGGACGGTCTTGCTTCAAGCGTTACCGCCGCAGTTGCCGCGTTCTTCGCCGTATATGCCATTTCCATCGGCAATGAGGGTGCTTTCTACCTTGCGGGTGCCGTTTTCGGCGGTTGCTTCGGCTTCCTTGTTTATAACTTCCACCCCGCAAAGATATTTATGGGCGACACAGGCTCTCTGTACCTTGGAGGTGCGGTAAGCGCTCTTGCGGTAATGCTCGATAACCCCCTCATCATCATCACGGCAGGTATCATCTATATTATAGAAGCCGCCTCCGTAATTCTTCAGGTATCCTACTTCAAGATAACGCACGGAAAAAGACTTTTCAAAATGTCCCCCATCCACCATCACTTTGAGAAATGCGGTTGGGGAGAAAATAAGATCGTTGCAATATTCACGCTCGTTACCGTAGCCGCGTGCGTATTAAGCTACATCTTCAAATAATAAATATATAAAAATAACAAAGGAGGGCGTTTATGACACCGAACGAACAAAAAAATAATGCGGGAAAAACCGCGGCGCAGGCGCAAAGATCGCCGCGTCCGCAAAGCGCGCCTTCCTCCGGCGCTCAAAAAAGCGCGGTAAAAACAGCTCCAAAAACTTCGGAACAGAAAGGTTCGGTAAAAAAAGCTGAACCGAAAAAGAAAGAAAAGCCGATAAAAATAAAAAAAGCCAAAGAAAAAAAGCCCTCTCTTTCGAAAGAATTCAGGGAAAGTAAGGAGAAAAAAGTTTTCCTTGGCAATATTCGCTCCGCAAAACCGCTTGATACGGTCTATAGAGTAAAATCCGGCGTGGATTCCACGTTTCTTATAATAGTTTTGGCGCTCCTCTGCTTCGGCACGGTAATGGTCTTCTCCTCCAGCTATTTTTTCGCGGGAAGCCGCTTTAACAACAGCACCTTCTTCGTAAAAAGACAAACGCTGTATGCGCTTGCAGGCGTTGCAGCACTCATATTTTTCTCGTTTTTCGATTACAGGCTCTTACGCAACTGGGCTCTTCCCATTTTCGGTGTTTCCTACATACTTATGTTCTGCGTATTTCTGCCCGTTATCGGCAAGAGTGAAAAAGGCGCAACACGCTGGATAGACCTCAAGATAATAACGCTGCAGCCGTCCGACATTATGAAGTTCTCCATAGTGCTCATCCTCGCGCTGTATTTCTCCTGCGTTATAAACAAAACGAAAAAATTCAAATACGGCATATTTTTTCCTGCCTGCATACTTCTTGCCGTATGCTTCTCAACAATAATTCAGAAGCATATTTCGGGTACTGTCATCATCTTCCTTATCGGCGCGGTTATGATACTTATTTCCGGGGCAAGCGCAAAATGGCTTGCGGGCATTTGTGCCGCAGGCGCTTCCGCGGTATGCGCCATAATCTTCTTTACAAACTACGCCACAGCGCGCGTAAACGCTTGGCTCCACCCCGAAACGGTGCTTCAGGACGGCGGCTGGCAGCCGTACCAGAGTATGCTTGCCATCGGTTCGGGCGGCATATTCGGCGTGGGTCTTGGGAACAGCTATCAGAAGCAGAGCTGGCTTCCCGAGCCTCAAAATGACTTTATCTTCGCCATAGTCTGCGAGGAGCTGGGGCTGATCGGCGGTCTTTGCGTTATAGCCCTTTTTATAGCCCTTGTTTGGAGGGGGCTTTCCATTGCAAAAAAAGCCCCCGATACGTTTTCCTCCCTGCTTGTAACGGGTCTTGTTGCCAAGGTCGGAATACAGGCGCTTCTCAACATTGCCGTTGTAACTGCGACGATACCCACAACGGGCATCGCGCTGCCGTTCTTCAGCTACGGCGGAACGGCTCTTATAATGCAGCTTGCGGAAATGGGGATAGTCCTCTCCGTTTCCCGATATTCTTCACAGGAAAAAATCTGATATAACAGAGGTAAAAAACAAATGAAAATAATACTTGCCTGCGGCGGCACGGGCGGTCATATCTACCCTGCCATCGCTATAGCAAATACGGTGCGTGCGCATAATCCGAACGCGAAGATACTTTTCGTCGGCTCTACGCGCGGCTTGGAAAACGATATAGTTGCGAAAGCCGGTTATGACATCACTCATATCGATATGTACGGTCTAAACCGCAAAAACCCCTTTGCAAATATCAAAACAGCATACTATTTTCTGGCTTCCAAGAAAAAAGGCAAGAAGCTTATCGAAAGCTTTAAGCCGGATATCGTTATAGGCACGGGCGGTTACCAATGCTATCCCCCTCTCTACGCCGCCGCGAAGGCGGGCGTACCCTGTGCCGTACACGAATCCAACTCCATTCCCGGCGTTGCCGTGCGTATGGTGGAAAAGCACGTTGACAGGATATACACGAACTTTCCCGACGTGGAAAAGAAGCTTTCCTGTAAGGAAAAGGTATTGCGCGTAGGCAATCCTCTCGTTTCCGAAAATATTGTAAAGGCAGACGGCTGCGTGCGCGAAAAGCTTCAAATTCCCGAAAACATAAAATATATCGTTCTTTCATTCGGCGGAAGCCGAGGTGCCGCCCCCATCAACGAGCACGTTGTTGATTTCCTCGGAAAATACGCCAAGGAAAGCCCCGACACACTCTTCGTCCACGCCACGGGCAAGGGCGGATACGCCGCATCCGTTGAAAAAGCGAAGGCTTGCGGTGCATACTATCTTCCCAACGTCCGCATATTCGACTATATATACGATATGCCCCTTTGGGAAGCCGCGGCAGACATCGTTATATGCCGCGCAGGCGCTATGACAATTTCCGAAATGGCTCTCGGCGAAAAAGCCTGCATCTTTATTCCCTCCCCCTACGTTGCGGAAAACCATCAGTATAAGAACGCCAAGGTGCTTTCGGATGCCGATGCGGGTGCGCTTATCGAAGAAAAGGACCTTTGTGCCGAAACGCTCAAAAAGCAGATCGATGAAATACGCTTCGGCAAGGGCGTGGCGGAAAATATGAGGAAGAATATCAAGAGCTTCGCCGTAAAAAACGCCGCCGAAAGCATTTTCAAGGATATGCAGGAGCTTATGAACCGCGAACTTATGAAGCTTATCAAACGAGAGGATGAGGCGAAATGAACGGCTCCCACCCTCTCAGAAAAAGCAAGCTGCGCTCCTTTGCAATAACAGCCGTCTTCTTTGCCGCAACGGTACTTACGGTTTTCGTATTCCTTACGTTTTGCCGCGTAAAAACGGTAAATATCGAAAACTGCGTTTTCTCCGATAGACAAACGATTCTGGAAGCCGGCAAGGTAAAGGTCGGTATGCACATATATGCGCTGGATAAAGAAAAAATGGAAGAGCGCATAAAAGAGGCAAGCCCCTACGTCAGCGACGTATATATCACAAGGACGGGCTTTACAACTCTCAATATAACTCTTACGGAGGATACGCCGCGATTTTATATAGAGCAGGACGGAAACTTCGTCGTGCTTTCCGAAACGCTGCGCGTGCTTGAAATATGCCATTCCCAAGCGGAGCTGTCCGGGATCTCCGCCGCAAGGATAGACCTTCCCGCGGTAAAGAGCGCAACGCTTCGACAGACCCTCGCCTTTGAAGACGAAACGGCATCTTACGGGGAAGAATGTATAGAGATACTCGAAGCAATATCCGCCTCCCCTCTTTCGGGAACTCTTACGTATGCAGACCTTTCGGAAAAGTTCGATCTCCGCGTAACGTACAAGGACAAGTACGATATCCGCTTCGGCTCTCCGAAGGAGCTTTCGCAAAAGCTTTCGCTCGTGGCGGAAACGATAGCTTACCTTGAAGATCCGATAAACCGTTTTTCTACCGCAAAGGGCATAATACACGCCTCCGTTATAGGCGAAACGTCGTTTGAAGCAACGGGTGCTTTAAACGATACCGTCGAATAAACAAAGGTTAAATTTAAAAAATAATTCTTTTTTTAACATAATTTTCTTTTTTTAACAAACGAATCAGTAAAAATTGACGATTTTTTGCATTTATTTTTAAGAAATTTTCAAAAACATCTTGTAAATCAAGTCTTTTTGGTTTATTATAATATTGTATATATTTATCATTTTATCTGTGTAAATTTCAGGAGGTTAAATAAAATGGGTTTCGAATTTGATTCAAACTTTGACAGTGGTGTAAATATTAAAGTCATCGGTGTCGGCGGCGGCGGCGGTAACGCTGTTAACCGTATGATCGAGGAAAACGTACAGGGCGTTGAATTTATCGCAGTAAACTGCGACAAACAGGTCCTTCTCAAATCCAGCGCTCCCACAAAGATCGCTATCGGCGATAAGATCACAAAAGGCCACGGTGCGGGCAGCGACCCCACAGTTGGCGAACAGGCTGCGGAAGAAAGCATGGAAGATATCGCTAACGTAGTTCGCGGTGCGGATATGGTATTCATCGCAACAGGTATGGGCGGCGGTACAGGTACAGGTGCTGCTCCCGTTGTAGCAAAGATCGCAAAAGAAATGGGCATCCTTACTATCGGCGTTGTTACAAAGCCCTTTGCATTTGAAGGCAGAAAGCGTATGCTCCAGGCTGAAGCAGGTATCGTTCAGCTCCGTGATTACGTTGACTCCCTCATCGTTATCCCCAACGAAAGACTCCGTCACATTTCCGAAAACAAGATCACTCTTGCAAACGCTTTTGAATATGCGGATGACGTACTCCGTCAGGGCGTTCAGAGTATTTCCGACCTTATCAACATCCCCGGTATCGTAAACCTTGACTTTGCAGACGTTTCTTCCGTTATGAGAAACGCAGGCTACGCTCACATGGGTGTTGGCACAGGCACAGGCAGAGATAAAGCTGAGGTTGCAGCAAAAGCCGCTATCTCCAGCCCCCTTCTCGAGTCCTCTATCTCCGGTGCTACAGGTATCATCATCAATATCACAGCAAGCCCCGACATCAGCCTTGACGAGGTTGAAACAGCTTCCGCTATGATCTCTCAGGAAGCTCATCCCGATGCAACTATCATTTGGGGTGCTACTTTCGACAACAGCCTTGAAGATACTATCAAGGTAACTGTTATCGCTACAGGCTTCAGAGCTGAAGATGATAACAAGCCTTCCGCAACAACAGGCTTCAACTTTGGCGCACCCAAAGCTAAAACAACAGTGAAGACAACTCCCGTTGCTCCCGCAAAGCCTGAAGCTCCCGCTCCCGCAGTTGTAAAAGAGAATAACGGTTCTCTCATTTCCGACGATGATTTTGATGACATTATGGCCATCCTCAGAAAGAGCAGAAGCTAATTAAGATCTTACATACACCAAAACACCCTTGATTTTTCAAGGGTGTTTTTCCTTTCCCGCAATAAAAGAGCAAATGTTAATATCCGTTGCTTGCCGCAACGGATATTTTGATGTATAATTGTTTTCGGAAAGGAGTTGTAATATGCTGAACGAAAATTTAAAAATCCTCAGAAAGAAAAAAGGGCTTTCGCAGGAGGAACTTGCACTAAAGCTTTGCGTAGTGCGCCAAACAGTTTCAAAATGGGAAAAAGGGCTCTCTGTTCCCGATTCCGAAATGCTCATAAAAATAGCGGAAGAATTTGACACGACCGTCGCTTCCCTTCTGGGTGAGCCGGTTTCAGAAGAAAGCGGAAACGAGCTTGCAGCCATTGCCGCCAAATTGGAGCTTATAAACGAACAGCTTGCAGAGCGAAACAAGAAAATAAGACGGGCGGCACTGTTTATATTTATTTTGATCGGTGTTTTTTCCCTGTCATCGCTCTTGTTCGATATATTTGAGCTTATTTATTACACCTTGGAAAAAAGCCGACTTACATCAAATGAAGCCGTCATAGGCGGATACGTCGGTTCAACGGGCATTTACGTTTCAAATATACTTCCGCACGCCGCCAAAGCGTTAATATCGATCGCCGCTCTCGTTCTTTCGGCATTGGGAATATGCAGAATGAAAGGTAGATAAAATGAAAAAAATATTTTTATTGATAATATGCTCTATGATGCTTTTGTGCGGATGTTCCCAAAGCGCTGTCCCCGAAATAGACGATTTTTCTTGGATCTTGGTAAGCGTTCAAAGCCATAAAGGCTCGGGGCAGATAATCGCATACGGCCCGCGCATGGGCGAAACAAGCGAAAGCGACGGCTTTTGCGAGCTTGTTTGCACCGCCAAAGACGGGGTTATTTCGATGCAGGACAAAACAAACGGAAAATTTTACACAGGCACGTACGAATTTCAAGGAAAAGACCCATGCTCCTCAAATTACAAAATAACGATAGACGGTCAAGAAGGCATCGCTGTTGTTGCTATGACCACATATCACGATAAAACGCAGGATCCCACGTTTATTATCAATTTAGAGGATCATTCGATAAAATTTTTTGCAAAAAAATAAAAATCCCCTTGCGTAAGGGGTTGCTTGTAACGCTGCGTAATATGATAGAATGAGCGCAGAAGGAGGTGAACGCTATGTCAAAATACACAACGGGAGAAGTCGCAAAGCTCTGCGGTGTTTCCGTGCGGACCGTGCAATACTACGATGACCGCGGAATTCTCATACCTACCGAGCTTTCAGAGGGCGGCAGAAGACTCTATTCCGAGGAAGACCTGAAAAGGATGCGTATTATATGCTTTCTCCGCGAGGCAGGACTGCCCATAAACAGCATCTCCGCGCTTTTTGCGGAAGAAAAGCCGGAAAACATAATTTCTATCCTGCTTGATGAACAGGAAGAATCTCTGCGCAAGGAGATCCTTGAGCGTCAAGCAAGGCTTGAACTGCTTGACGGCATCAAACGGGAGCTAAAGGAGATGGAGCATTTCTCCGTTGAATCCATAGGTGATATAGCTCACATTATGAAACAAAAAAATAAGCTTACAAAAATGCGCTGGACTATGATACTTACGGGCATTCCCGTAACAGCTTTGCAATGGATATCCATAATTTTGTGGATAACAAACGGTCTTTGGTGGCTCTTTGCCGCTTGGGTCTGCGTGGCAATTCCGTGGGGGATCGCAGTT
Organism: Oscillospiraceae bacterium; assembly: GCA_015064725.1. Taxonomy (GTDB): domain Bacteria; phylum Bacillota; class Clostridia; order Oscillospirales; family CAG-272; genus UMGS731. The sequence continues at coordinate 61,109 of SVRQ01000005.1, forward strand.
TCTGTCTATTATTTCAAGCACGTTGCCTATATCTGCCCCGAATGCCACGAAATATTCAAGCCTAAAAATAAGGAAGCGTTTTGGGCATATCACACACCCAAAATGCGCCGTCTGACCTGCCCGAAGTGCGGACGCAAGGGGCTTTGCGTTGAGGTATATGCAGGCAAGGAGGACAAGAACAATGGCTAAATTCAAAAAGCCTCTGCTCTTCGCGCTCTGCCTTTTACCGATTGCCATTATCGCGGGAATTTTCATCGGCATCTATCAGCTTGACACTTATCCCGAGGAAATTATCGCGCAAGCGGTTGCCGAGCTTGGCAGCACCGAGCTTTTGATAGCACTCGGTGCTGTACAAACGGCGGGGTATGCGCTCTTCTGCGGCTTTTTCGGTTACATTCTTGCCGAAAAAACAGGGCTTTGGAAGCCGATCAATTTCGATAAAAAGAGTCTTGTTGTAACGCTTGCCGTTTCCGTTGCCGGCGGCATCTTATTCAGTCTTGATCATTGGGTATTTGGAAGTATCATAGACGGTATTCAATCGGCAAATGAAGCAGGGCTTACCCTAAGCGGCGTGATAGCATCCGTTCTTTACGGCGGCGTTATCGAGGAAACTATGCTTCGCCTATTCTTTATGTCGCTTATCGCGTTCGTTATATGGAAAATATTTTTTGGGAAATATGACCGCGAAAACATACCGAAAAAAGTATTCGTCATCGCAAATATAACAGCGGCGCTTTTGTTTGCCGCAGGGCATCTTCCCGCAACACTTGTGACTTTCGGAAAGCTTACACCCGTGATATTATTCCGCTGTTTTCTGCTCAACGGAGGCTTTGGTCTTATATTCGGCCGGCTCTACCGCAAATACGGTATTTGCCACGCAATGCTCAGCCACGCACTTTTTCACGTTGTCAGCAAACTGATATGGTTTATTTTTATTTAAAATCAAACGGCCGACTGTTTTGTCGGTCGTTTTTCTTTTAACTTAAAATTCATAAATCCACGCCTTGCCATTGCCTTTTACGGTGCCTTGTGATAAAATATAAATAATAATCTTAAATATATCGGAGAATAAACTATGACTACCGAAGAGATAAAAAAACTATCACTTGAAAAACATTACGAATGGAAAGGTAAGATGGCGGTGCGCCCCACGGTAAACGTGGACAGCCGTGATATGCTCTCCCTCGCGTACACCCCCGGCGTTGCACAGCCCTGCCTTGAAATTCAGAAAGATATTACAAAATCCTACGAGCTTACGCGCCGTTGGAACACGGTCGCCGTTATCACAGACGGCACAGCGGTCCTCGGTCTGGGTGACATCGGTCCCGAAGCAGGTATGCCCGTTATGGAAGGAAAATGCCTTCTCTTTTCCCAATTTGCAGGGATAGACGCAATTCCCCTTTGCATAAAGAGCAAGGACGTTGATGAGATCATTCGCACGGTCGCTCTGCTTGAGGGCAGCTTCGGCGGCGTAAACCTTGAGGATATCGCCGCCCCCCGTTGCTTTGAAATAGAACGCAGACTCAAAGAGATTTGCTCCATCCCGATCTTCCACGACGATCAGCACGGCACAGCTATCGTTGCAAGCGCGGCTCTTGAAAACGCGCTCAAGGTCGTTGGCAAAAAGCTCGAAGAAGTTAAAATAGTCATCAATGGCGCGGGTGCCGCGGGAGATGCCATCGGCAGACTTTTTATTGCAAAAGGCGCAAAAAACCTCATCTTCGTGGACAGAACCGGTGCCATCACAAAAAATAATCCCGGCGTTACGGACGAGCATAAGCTCCTTGCCGAAATATCCAACCCTTACGGCGAAGAGGGCGCACTCTGCGACGTTATCAAAGGAGCTGACGTATTCCTCGGCGTTTCCAAACCGGGTCTTCTCACACAGGATATGGTACGTACAATGAACAAAGACGCAATCATATTCGCAATGGCAAACCCAACGCCCGAAATTATGCCCGACGAAGCAAAAGCCGCAGGCGCCGCCGTTGTCGGCACGGGCAGAAGCGACTTTCCCAACCAGATAAACAACCTTCTCGCTTTTCCCGGCATATTCCGCGGTGCGCTTGACGCGCGCGCAAGTGCTATCACGGAGGAAATGAAGCTTGCCGCATCCGAAGCCCTCGCTTCCCTCGTTGCAGACAAGCTTTCCACAGAATGTATCCTCCCCGATATATTCGACGAAAGAGCGACAAGCGCCGTTGCGCAAGCTGTTAAAGAAGCCGCTGTCAAATGCGGTGTTGCAAGGATCTAATATATAAGAGCAGGATTTTCCTGCTCTTGTTTTTTGTGCAATTTATCGTAACACGATAAATATTACTTGAAATTCGACAAATATTGTGATATAATCTAAATACAAATAAAATTCATCGGAGGAAAAAATGAAAACGACGGCTGATTTGCGCGCACATTACTCAACTATCATAGTGGGTGCAGGACCCGCCGGATCAACTCTTGCGCGAAGGCTTGCGGACAAGGAAAAAGATATCCTTCTTATAGACGGCAGCCCTCTGCGCGGCGAAAAGGTATGTGCAGGGCTTATCTCCCCCGATGCGCAGGACCTGCTTGCAAGATACGATATAACGCTGCCCGGCACAGTACTCAGCTCCCCACAGATATTTTCTGTCCGAACTATCGACCTTACAACGCGCCAAGCCCGTCATTACCGCCGCAGTTACGTTAACGTGAACAGGGCAAAGTTCGATGCCTTCCTCCTCTCCCTCGTTCCGGACACGGTCGATGTCATTTCCGCGCTGTGCCTGCGAGCAGAGCGAGAAGAAAACGGCTTTTCCCTTCTTTTAAAAACACAGAACGGAGAGAAAAAAGTTTCCTGCGGCCGTCTTGTCGGGGCGGACGGCGCATCCTCCATCGTGCGAAAAAGCCTTTTCCCCAACAAAAAAATTAAACGCTATGTTGCTATCCAGCAAAGCTTCCGCGCAGAGGGCGAAGACCCGTATTATTCCTGCGTTTTCGATAGCTGTACATCCCCCTCCTGCTCTTGGATATTTTTCAAGGACGGAATGCTCGTTTTCGGCGGTGCTTTTGAAAATAAGCATCCCCGTGATGCGTTTGAAGAGCAAAAAGCAAAGCTCGTTTCCCTCGGAACCGTTTCTGAAAATATATTTAAAGAACCGATAAAAACACAGGCTTGCACCGTTCTTCGGCCAAAACTTTCCGGCGGAATATTCAACGGTGCGAACGGAGCTTTTCTCATAGGGGAGGCGGCAGGCTTTATAAGCCCCAGCTCCTTGGAGGGTATAAGTTATGCCCTTGCAAGCGCAGAGGCGCTTTTTGAGGCGTTTTCGCGTGGGGGAAGCACGCGGCAAGCTCAACGCCTGTATAAGCACAAAACAATAAAACTGCGCCTTAAAATCGCTTTAAAATGCGTAAAGCGGCCGTTTATGTACAATCCGCTTCTGCGCCGCCTGATACTTGCAAGCGGCGCAGGATCAATAAAAATAAAATGACAGAGGTATTATATGAACAGAAAAAATCTATCCGTATGGCTTAAAGCTATGATAATATGCGTGGGTGCTTGCGGTGCGCTTATATACGCGCTCGTTTTGCCGATAACGGCGGGCTCGCTCGAACCTTTCGCAAACGATGCCGCCGCAAAATATTTGTGGCTCATCTTTCTTTGGGTAAGCGGCGTCCCCTGTTACGCCGTGCTCGCTGTTTCTTGGCTCGTATGCGGCGATATTGAAAAAGACAGAGCTTTTACCGCAAAAAATTCCAAAAGGCTCAAAATAATATCCATCCTTGCGGGTGCGGACACGTTGTTTTTATTCCTTGGCAATATTGCTCTCTTGATTTTCAAAATGAACAACCTCTTTATGATGGCTTTTTGCGTGCTCGTGGCGTTTTTAGGCATCGTACTCTCCGTTGCCTTCGCCGCGCTCTCTCACCTTGTGGCGCGCGCCGCAGAGCTTCAGGAAGAGTGCGACCTTACGATATAAGGGGGACTTTATGCAGGACGAAATCATTTTTAATATCGACGTTATGCTGGCAAAACGGAAAATGAGTGTAACGGAGCTTTCGGAGCGCGTTGGCATCACCATCTCCAATATCTCTGTGCTCAAAAACGGCAAGGCAAAAGCCCTTAAAATAGCCACGCTTGCAAAGCTTTGCGAAGCGCTCGATTGCCAACCGGGAGATATACTGGAGTACAGAAGAAAAGATAATTAGCAAAAAACGCTTGAAACTGTAAAAGTTTCAAGCGTTTATTTTTTATATGGAAAAGGCGTGTCACAAATACCGATAAGATAATCAGCACAAACTCCGTAAAACTCGCAAAGCAATTTAAGGTCATCTATTTTCAGTTCTGCCCTGCCCGACTCTATGTGGCTATACCCTTGCTGGGATTTATTTAAGACCTTGCCAACCTGCGCCTGCGTAAGGTCTTTATCCTCCCTTATCGCGCGTAATCTTTCTCTGTAATCCATAAATACTCTCCGTTTTTATAAAAATTTTATCATACTCAAATATTGAGTATTGACTTTTACTCAAACATTGAGTAAAATATATGTATAAAATTTATATTTAGGAGGTTCTGATGAACAAACAAACATTAAGCAGCTTATACGCCATTAAAGTTGCCTATAAGGTAGGGTTTATAATTTGCACCATAATTCTTATTTTAGGCATATTTTTGGCGTTGTTCGCTCAAATAGCAATAATTGTAAATAATTCTCACACTGAAACTATCAAAGTTAAAGAAGAAGTATTGACTGACACGAACGAAGAGTTTCAAAATGATGAAGCAGAAAGCTCTCTTTTGAGCATCTGCGATTTTTACGAAAGATCGTTGCGTTTAATACGTCTGTGCGGAATTGCATTTACTATAACAGCAATCATTTCCGCAGTTCTTTTTTGGCTTATATCTCAAAAAGAGCTTTCTAAAACTGTTGACAAAGCGTTAAGTATTATTGATGCAAAAGCAAGTGAACAAAAAAACAATCCGATTTAATTGGGGCAAAGATTGATGAAAAATCTAAAAAATTTTATAGTAAACGAATTATACGGCTCAGCTTGGTTTATTTTGATTTCGGGAATAATATATAGCTTTGTCGTTGCAACCGAAACCTATACCTCTTGGGGCGAAACAGTAACAAAGCTTGACGGAAAATTATTGATGAAATATTTGTTTGCCACAATAATAACGTATTCCATTTTGCTTGGTATAGGTGCGATAGTACAGTATCTTTTTAATATTCAAGAAACCCTGCATTCTATGGCTAATTTGCAAACCGTTGCAAAACTGCAAAGAGAAAAGCTACAAAAAACTCTTGAAAACAAGTCCTTGATACACGAAAATAAAACTTCTAATGACCGCGATAGTAAAAACACGTCACAATAGGTATAACAAAAAGGAGACCGTATGAACGAAAAACAACTAAAAGAAACAGTATCCATACTTTACGATATGGAGCTCAACAATTATTTGATGGCGCTTGGAATACAGCATTTGGATTATCAAATATCTCTTCTCGGTCATAAAAAGAATTTTTATCATCCTAAAAGAGAAGAAGCTGCATTCTACAAAGAATGGACCGGCACTTTATTCATTATAGGGCTTTTTTTGGGTGCTATAATCGGAGGCGTAAGCGGTTGCACATCCACATCCTCATTTACTGGATCTATTGATGCAGGTTTTGGAGGGCTTTTTGGAGGAGGGATCGGTGGCGGTATCATCGGTGCGCTTATAGGGCTGATTTGTGATGCCACATCTCAGGGAAACAGAGATGAAAAATATCAATCTGAATACGATGCAGAGATGAAAGAATACAATGCGTGTGTTGAACAAGATGATGCGCGTGTAAGAAAAGAACTCAAAATAAAACAATTTCTCACTTCCGAAAGAGATGCTCTTGCAAATCGTAAAGAGCAAGCAGAAGCTCTTCTTTCAGAATTCTATATGCGCTCGGGTATAGACCGCAGATACAGAAGTCTTATACCCATTGCGAAAATGGATGAGATAATCAGCCTCAACATTTGCTTGAGACTTGATGGAGAAAACGGTCTTTACGACAGAGTGCGCAGAGAGTTGAGAGAGGATGCTTTCTACACCAAAATAGAAGAAATATCTTCCAAGCTCGACGTGCTAATAAGCAAATCTGATAGAATATATAACGAATTACTTAATATCGGTGATCAATGCGAACAAATGATTTCTGCCGAAATAAAATCGGCGCAAATAGCGGCACAAAACAATAAATTATTAGGAGAAGCCGTTGAAAATACAAAAATCGCTGCTTATAACAGCGGAAGAATAGCTGTCGAGGAACGATACCAAAGTATGCTTATGACTTTTGACAACATAAAAAATCAATAAAAATTATAAGAAAGGACAATATATTTCAATGAAATTTTTTGGAGCAATGCTGCTTATAATAGGAATTTTACTTACAGTGGCATCAGGAATTATTAAAGATGAATCCACAGGAATCAACGTATCATCTGGTTATATGCAAAACGGCACATATAAAGAATTTGACAACTACATACTTGGAGAAGATCAAGACGGTCTAAACGGTGCTCAAATTCTTAAAACGACCGGCGTAACTTCCTTGATTATTGGTAGTATTGTGCTATTTATCGGCCTTGTGAAAGGTTCCAATAAAACAGATTATTGAAAGGAGATATAACTAATGAATATTGAAATTGATGGATTTGACAGTATAGAAGACGCTTCCGTATTTATCGCCATACTTGTCGGAATGGCTATTTTCATATGGATTATATATGGAATAATAAAGCTCGGTCAAAGTGCCTCAGACAGCACGCAACCAATCTTAACGGAAAAAGCCAGATTGATAGAAAAAGCCCCATCGCAGGCTTACGAAACAAGAGTTCTTTTCGAAACAGAGAGCGGTGAAAGAATAAGACTTCGCGCAAAAGTTCCCAACAATCTCGTTATAGGTGACGAAGGGATGTTAACTTGGCAGGGCGGAAAAATAATAAAATTTGAGCGTAACATAAAGTGAAATTTACATAAAAAAGTACCATCAGCAAATATACTGACGGTACTTTTTTCATCTATCCAATCTATGGTACTTTTTTCATCTATCCAATCTATAATTCACATACTCGAAAAACTCAAAGCCCTTGCGTCTGTAAAGCGCGGCGGCTTTTTCGTTTTCGGGCTCCGTTTCAAGGCGGTATCGCTTCGCAGGTATATTTTCAAGAACAAAATCTATAAAGAGCGAGCCTGCGCCTTTGCCGCGGTACGCTTCTTTGATATATATCTCCTCAAGCCATACGGTCTTGCCGCCTGCTTCCTGCGAATACGTGTAGGCAAGCACACCGTATCCGATAACACTTCCCTCTTCCTCAAAGATAAACGCATCTCCAAACGGCGTGCCGCTTGTAAATTCGCGAAAAGAGGAAGTCAGGTTTTCCTCGGGTATATTGGAAAGCACCGCAGGGGAAGCGTAAAAATCCCGCGCCATTTCCAAATATATCTCTTTATCTTTTTCTTCTATCTTTCTTATTTTCATCGCGTTTTTTTCTCCTTCTGAAAAGCAAGATGCACAGCATTGCGGCAGAAGCAATGGCAATGGCTATCAAAACGGCAATAACTGCGTTTAAAAGGAACTTTTCCAAAATGAAAAGAAACGTCGGCGTATCTGCGCCGCCGATGATGCCTATCTCGCCGCCCATCAATATCTGCCCCTTTCAAGTTTTTGGCTTCTTATATCTCTGCCCACAAAAAGGCATACCTCAAATTCTCCGAAAAGGCGGGACGTTACGCGGTCCTGGTATTTTTCCATAAGCTCGCCGCGCTTGAGGTTTGTATTGATAATGATAGATCTTCCTGCACACATACGGCTGTTTACTATGTTATAAAGGCAGGATGTGGTAAACTGATTGGAAAGCTCCGTTCCAAGGTCATCTATTATAAGCAGATCGCACTCAAAATATCTATCCGTTTTGGAGCTTTGCTCGTCATTGTTATACCCGCGGGAAAAGCGCTCGTATTCAAAATCGGAGAAGATGTTTTGCGCGCTCTCATATACAACGTCGAATCCGCGTTCGATAACGGTCTTGGCACAAGCGCTCGAAAGGTGCGTTTTTCCCAGCCCCGTCATTCCGATGAAGAGCAGGTTTCTGCCGCTGTTTTCACGGAAAGTATTTGCAAAATCGCTCACGCTTTCAAAAACGCGGCTCATCTGCTCATATTCCGCGCCCTTGTAATACGAAAGGTCGAAGTTTTCAAAATTCTGCTTTGCTATAAGCTTGCCTATTCCGGAGCTTTCATATCCCGCCATAACGAGGTCGCGGCGCATACAAGAGCACATCTTGCCCTCCACGTATCCCGTATCGCGGCATTTATCGCATTCAAATTTCAGATCGCTGTAATCCGCAGGATAACCGTGGGAAACAAGTATCTCTCTTCTTGCTTCAAGAAGCTCGTCATTAGCGCGTTTTAGCTCTGCAATACGCTTTTCAATATTTCCCTCGCCCGAAAGCGCGGCAGAAAATATCTTCATACCCGTTTCGGAAAGGACACGGTCTATCTCCGCTATCTCGGGAAAAAGCATATGCAATTTTTCTTTGCGTGCCTCCGCTTCTTTCTGTGCGCGGAAATTTTTTTCGCTGTATATAGCGGCGATCTTTTTGCAATTTTCGGCGTTATATCCCATAAAGCTCTCCTGTTTCGGAAATTATTCTCCCGTTTTTATGCCGTCGGCACGGCCCGCGCCGCGTTTTACCGCAAGCTCGAAAAATTCATCAAGATCAAAGCTCGTTTCCTTTTGTGAAGCGGGCTTTGGTGCTTTTTTGCGCGCTTCTTTCATCGCATCCACGTCCTCGGGCGTTTTTACGCCCGCCTCGCGCCATTTCTCAAGTATTCCGTTCTCATATGCGAAGGAGGGCTTCTCCACTCTTCCGGAGCCCATCATAGCCTCGTACGCCTTCTCTATAAGTTCGAACGGCAGAGCCCATTCGATTATCCATTTGTTGATGTATTCGCGCTCCTTGGGCACGAGCGTGCGCTCTCCCAAGCCGAAAAGCTTTCGTATCTTCGTTTCCGCTTCGTTCTTTTTGCTTTCTTTTTTTATGTACTTGTCAAGCTCGGGAACACTTACCACACCGCTGTCGTAAAGAGAAAGAGCAAGCTTCTCCACGTAGCGGACAGAGGCCTTGTCGCGCGCCTTGCAGTGCATACAAAGCATCATTATATACTCATCGTCAAGGCGAAGATGGTCGGAAAGATAAACTATACCGGATATCTCCGTTTTTGTAAACGTCTTTTCAAGTATAGCCTGGCAAGCATCGATAAGAAGCGGCACGTTTGTTTTTTCGGCGCAAATACGGTCTATCTCCTCGCTGGTATATGAATCCCTGTCCACGTTGGGGAGAGAAGACTTTTGCACCTCCTGCGCTTTTTGGGGCTCTTTTTCGGGGGTATGCGTTTTTATCACCTCGGAGGGGACGGTGAATTCCGACGTTTCAAAGAGCTTGACCTCTCCGTTTTCCTCGGGAAGCTCCACAACGCCCGCACCGCGCCAGAACTCCAGCGAACGCACGGCGGAGGAAACGGATATGCCGAGAAATTTGGCTATCTGCGCTTCATCCGAAAATCTTCCGCTGCCCAAAGCCATAAGCACCCGAAGATCGTTTTGCGAAGCCTTCTTAGCAACGTCCACGGCGTTTCCCGGCAGGCAGAACGCGCTTTTTTCAAACAAAAAATTATACTTCATTTTGCACCGTATTTTCAAAAATTAAAATTAAATTAGAACAGAAAAATCTGTCCCTTTCGGATAGGTTTGGCGTTTTTCACCGTTTTCCACAAAGTTTTCCGCCCCGAAACATCGATTTTATCCACATTTTCAACAGGGTTTTCCACATTAAAACAAGAAAAAATCCGCTTTTTATCAGCATTTTCCGCTTTTTCCACCGTTTTCGGATTTTTTTCGACTTGGTTTTTATTTTATCGTCAAAATCCCAAGCACTTGCAAAAAACGTCGTTTTCGGCAAAAAACAGCCTTTGGCAAAATACCACAAAAAGCATCCGCATTTTCGCCTCTGTTACGGCAAAAATCACGTTTTTTCTCCGAGCAAAAAAATTTCACTCTTCTTCGTCCGCGGCGCAGGCGTTAAGGAAAACGTCCGCACGCTTGCCCTCAAGATATTCAAAAATTCCCGCAACGGCGATCATCGCGCCGTTGTCGCCGCAGTATTTAAGCTCGGGAAGATAAAGGTTTATGCCCCTCTCCGTTGCAAGCTTTGTAACAGCTGCGCGAAGATGGCTGTTTGCCGCAACGCCGCCCGCAAGCGCAAGCGACTTTATTTCCGGGTAAGCATCAAGTGTAAGCGAAAGTTTCGCTATAACGCCGGAAACGGCACTTTCCACAAAGCTCGCCGCAACGTCCGCCTTAGGAATCTCCTCCCCTTTTTGCTCCTTGGAGTTGATGTAGTTGAGCACCGCCGTTTTTATGCCGGAAAAAGACATATCGAGCGTATCACCGGTGATAGCGGAGGAGGGGAATTTGAGCGTGGGCTTGCCTTCATAAGCGAGCTTATCGAGCGCGGCACCGCCCGGGTAAGGCATACCCATAACGCGAGCCACCTTGTCGAAAGCCTCTCCCATAGCGTCGTCGCGCGTGCTGCCTACGGTCTCTGTCTTCGTGTAATCGTGAACTATCACAAAAGAAGTGTGCCCGCCGGAAGCAATAAGCGTGAGGAACGGGGGCTTTAGCTCCGGATGGGTAATATAGTTTGCCGCTATATGCCCTTTCATATGGTTCACGGCAACAAGCGGAAGCCCGTGAGAATAAGCAAGAGATTTTGCAAAGTTTACACCCACAAGAAGCGCACCTATAAGCCCCGGAGAGCTCGTTACGGCAATGGCGTCTATATCCTTGTCCAGATCCGCGCCCGCTTCCGCAAGGGCCTCGTATGTAATTTTAGAGATAACTTCGCAATGTGCGCGGCTGGCTATCTCCGGCACAACACCGCCGAAGCGCGCGTGAATATCTATCTGCGAAGCAACTATATTGGATTTTACGTTGAAAACACCGTCCGTATATTCCACAACGGCGCAGGATGTTTCATCGCAAGAACTTTCAAAGCTAAGGATCTGCATTTCAAAACCCCTTTTTTGTAAATTTATTTTGATATATTTCTGAAATTTTTTATTCTGTGAAAAGTCGAATAATTGGAATCGTGGAAGCTGTGCGCACCGTTTATCGCCGTTCGGCAAAGGTAGATGATATCTTCCCTATCAAACTCAAAATCAACGTATTGAAGTCCAACGAGGTTTCTGTTATATCCACGCAGGTCATAAAGCACACGCTCGTCGCGCCACTCCACAAGGTCGCGAGAGGACATAAGCGTTTGCAGGTTTCTCGCGCTGTCCGAGCAGCCCTCGTAAAGACGGCAAACTATCGAATAATATTTTCCCGAAACCGCGTCATATTTTATCATAAACTTGGAAAAGTTTGCGGGAAAACGCATAAGGTACGAATACGAAAGCATTTTTTCAGGCTCTGTAACGTCTGCTTCATAGCAAAGCGCGTATCCGCGCTTTCCAAAACGCATAATATTAAAGAGCTTTCCATCGGGCGATATGACAGGAGTTCCCTCTATAGTCATAGCGGGGATCTTCACGTCTTCTAATTCGGGCACAAAATGCTCGAATATCCTCGGCTCTGTAAAAACCCATGACGCAGGATCGAGCAGGTCAGCATTTTCACCGCACGACATCATCATTGCCGCATGGCAGTATTCCCTGTTTGCCCAAGCGCCCCATTCCAGCGTTGCCCAAAGTCTTCCGCCGTGATATATCAAGTTCTGAGGATTTTTATGGACACCGCTGCTTCCGTTTTTGCCGTTCGCGCCGCGAAGAAGAGTAACAGGTGTGGAAAAAGTCTTGCCTCCGTCAACGCTCTTGCCTATAAGAAGATCGCCATATTCCGTACTGCACGCGAGCATATAAAGCTCGCCTTTATGTATGAACATCTTTCCCCAGAAGCACGGCATCAGCTCACTTACATAATGCCACGTTTTTCCCTCATCATCTGAACGGTAGATAAGCGTCAGATTTTGCGGATGCTTATCTGCAAACAGATCCATTGACGCAAGCAAATATCCATCGGGGTGTCGCACGAGCGAAGGGGAGCAAAGGTATCTTCCGGAAAAAGCGTACGCATCGTCATCGGGATGCAGGTAATTTACCACCGTGCCCACAGTATTGCCCGTTCGAGCCAAGCGCACACGGCTCTTCCCCGCCTTGCTTTCAACGAAAAATTCATAATCAGTTTCAGGGATAAGATTCTCTATATCGTATTCGCAGCAATCTGTCGTTCCGCAAAGCAGAAATTCTTCATTTCCGCGAATGCGGTAAAAAACGCTGTAGCTTCCCCCTGCGGAAAGCCATTCAAAACGTATGCTTCTTTCAGCGGGAGCTATGCGGCAGATGTAAATATCGCCGACGTTATAAAGAAACGGTCTGTACGGAGCATAGCTCCACGTGTCGACACCTCTCATAATCACCTCTTCAATTCAAGTAAAGATTATAAAGAAGCGCATCCTCTTGCGGCTTATCGTAAAAGTTTTTGCGCTCGCCCACAAGCTCAAAGCCCATCTTTTCATAAAGCTTGATGGCGGGAATATTAGACCTTCTGACCTCAAGCATAATAACGAAAGCGTGCTTTTCCTTTGCACGGCGTATAAGATCCGCCACAAGCACTTCTCCGACTCCGTGCCTGCGGAATTCGGGCATAACGGCTATGTTACAGATGCCGCATTCGTCAAGCACCTCCGTCATTCCGGCATAGCCCGCGAAAACGCCGTCAAAATATGCGGCGATGAAATATCCGCGTGCGGCTTCCTCGAGTATGGCTTTTTCGCTCCAAGGGTGGGGAAAATATATCCTTTCAAGAACCGCTGCCATATATGCGCTTTCTTCATCAATTCTTCTTATTTCTATTTTCGGCTCTTCCAAGCCGAGAAAATCATAAAAATTTATCTTCATTTTGTCTGCTCCAAGGAAAACATTTCAAAAATGCCTTTTTTAAGCTTAACGTATGCGAGCTGATATTTCACGATATCGCCGCGCGCAAAATCACCCACGTCCTCCGAAAAGACACGTATCTTACCCTCGTATTCGGGGTAAAGACGGCAAAGCACGTCGCGGTGCCCTGCCGTCATAGCAACGATAATATCATTCTCCCGCATCAGCTTATCCGTCACGGGACGGGAACGGTGCGGAACGTAGTTATACTTTGCAATTCCCACGCTTTCAAGCGTAAACGCCGCATCGCGGCATATCGGGGAGGAGGAAAAAACGAACGTGCCCGCACTGGATGCGGAGTACTTTTCCCCGCCGAATTCGGAGAGTATTGCCGCAGCCATAGGGCTGCGGCAGGTGTTCATCGAGCATACAAAGAGTACCTTTGTCTTTGTTTCCATTTAAGCAAGCTCTGCACGCATGGGCTGTGCTTCTATAGCATCGGCAATAGATTTTGCCGTGTCATTTTCGCAAAGCTCGATCGTGCCTGTGTCGCAAAGGCGCGCAACTGCGGGATCGATAGGAAGCTTCGCAATAACGGGAATACCGTATTCAGCCGCGATAGCATCGATATTGCTTTCACCGAAGAGTTTGATCTCCTTGCCGCAATCGGGGCATTTAACGTAGCTCATATTTTCAACGATGCCGACGATCGGAATGTTCATAAGCTTTGCCATATTAACGGCTTTTGCAACGATCATAGAAACGAGGTCCTGGGGGCTTGTTACGATGATGATGCCGTCAAGGGGCAAGGACTGGAATATCGTAAGCGGAACGTCGCCAGTTCCGGGAGGGCAGTCGATGAGCATACAATCAACGTCACCCCAAACAACGTCTGTCCAGAACTGCTGTACAGTGCCGGAGATAACGGGACCGCGCCATACAACAGGGGATGTTTCATCCTCCATAAGAAGGTTGATGCTCATAACGTCGATGCCTGTTTTTGTCTTTCTGGGCATAAGACCGCCGAGGGGCGCCTGTTCGCAAAGACCGTGAAGGCCGAATGCCTTGGGAACGGAAGGACCTGTAATATCTGCATCAAGCACCGCTGTTTTAAGACCGCGGCGGTTAAGTTCTACTGCGGAAAGGCAAGTTACAAGGGATTTACCAACGCCGCCCTTGCCGCTGACAACGCCGATAAGCTTGTCAACCTTGCTGTACTGATTGATAGGTGTAAATGTGGGTTTCTGTGTTCTGCTGCCGCAGTTTGCGGAGCAAGTGGAGCAATCGTGTGTGCATTCCACTTCCTGTTCGTAATTCTTTTCTTCTGCCATTTTTAAAAGACTCCTTTGGGATTAACTATAAATTTATTTATATGCGGTTTAAACAAGTTTGAAACCGAAAAAATCTTTTGTATTGTTGTAGCAAATGTCGCAGATCATCTGTGCAAGTGCCTCTATATCAAGCGGATATTCGCCTCTTTCAACAAAGCCTGCCACGAAAGAGCAAAGCGCACGGCGGAAATATTCGTGTCTTGTGTAGGAAAGCGCACTTCTGGAGTCGGTAAGCATTCCAAGGAACTTTCCGAATGCTGCGGCATTGGCATAAGCCTGGAAATGATCCTTCATACCGCTAAGGTGGTCGTTGAACCACCAAGCCGCACCCTGAACGACGTTGGGAAGGCCCATAAGTCCTTCGCTTTCCTCGCTTGCATACTGGAAGCAGCCCGCAAGGTCTGCTATCTGCTCGTTATCTCCGGGGTTGAGAGAATAGAGCACCGTTCTGGGAAGAGCACCCTCGGAATTGAGCGTGTCAAGCATCGCCGCAAGCGCCATAGTGCTGCTCTTTCCGCTTATTGTATCGTAGCCGCGGTCGGGACCGAGCTTTTCGAACATAACGCTGTTTGTATTTCTCATTGCGCCGAAATGGATCTGCATAACAAAGCCGTGTTTTACATACTCTTTACCAAAGAAACGGATAAGAGCGTTCTTGTACGCACAAGCGGCTTCCGAGGGAATGGGATCTCCTGAAAGGGCGCGCTTGAACGTAGCGTTTGCAACCTTTTTAACTTCCTGTTCGGAAAGGCTTGCATCAAAAACAACTTCATTGTCAAAGCTGTGGTCGGAGGTCCTGCAGCCGAGAAGCGCGAAATATTCTATTCTGCTTGCAAGTGCTTCGCAGAGCTTATCAAAAGAATCTATCTTCTTGCCTACAACGGAGGAAAGAAGCTCTATATATTCCGCAAAGCCCTTTGCGTCAACGTTAAGGCTCTTGTCAGGGCGGAATGCGGGAAGGACAACGGGGGCAAAGCTTGCATCGTCGCGCAAAGCAACGTGGTATTCAAGAGAATCTGCGGGGTCGTCCGTTGTGCAGAGAAGTTTTACGTTAGATTTTTCAATGATCTTGCGCGTGGAAAGACCGCCTTCCAACACTTTCTTCGTAATCTCCCAGATCTCCTCGCAGTTTTCGGGGCATATAACGCCGTCATATCCGAAATAGCGTTTAAGCTCAAGGTGTGACCAATGATAAACGGGGTGTCCGATAAGGCTGGGCATACAGCCGACAAACGCTTCAAACTTTGCAAAGTCATCCGCATCTCCCGTAATAAGGCGCTCGGAAACGCCGCAGGAGCGCATAGCGCGCCACTTGTAATGATCCGCCGCAAGCCAGACCTGCGTAATATTTTCAAACTTCTTGTCCTCTGCGATATCCTTGGGGCTCATATGGCAATGATAGTCGATGATGGGCATAACCGCAGCGTAATTGTGGTAAAGCAGCCCTGCAAGCTCTGTGTCAAGCAAAAAATCGTGGTCCATAAAGTTTTTCATTTTACGTTCTCCTGTTTTTACCGCTTGTGGCGGCATTATTCGATCTTATTTAATCTTTTAATATAAATTATATACCAAAATCTCTTTAAATGCAATAATATATTTAATTTCTCGCAGATAATTGTGTTTTTATCGTGCAAAGTGATATTTTTTGTTTACAATAATAAAAAAATATGGTAAAATATATCTATCACTTTCCGGAAAGGTACAGTATGAAATATTTATTTTTTGATATAGAGGGAGCTTGTCCGAAGCTTTCCACCATTGCAACATTCGGTTACGTTCTCACGGACGAAAATTTCGGGCTCATATCCCGTGAAGATATACTTATGAACCCAAACTCAAAGTACGATTGGTACGTTGTGAAAAAGCTGCTCTCCTATACAAAGGCACAGCTTGATAAGGAGCCGACTTTCAAGTTTCACTACCCAAAAATAAAAGAGCTTTTGGAGGACAAGGACACGCTCGTTTGCGGCTTCAGCATTTCCAACGACCTCAAGTACCTGAACGGAGAATGTAAGCGATACTCGCTTCCGTCCTTTGATTTCGATTATATGGACGTTCAAACTCTTACGGATAAGATCTTTGAAAGCAAAAATCAAATAGGCATAGAAAGAGCATATTCCCTTTTGGGAATAGAAGATGAAATTTTGCTCCACAGAAGCGATGAGGACGCTTTTGCCGCGATGAAGGTTGCAAAAAAGCTTTGCTCCATCAAGGACTCTTCCCTTTCGGAGCTTATTTCGCGCTATCCCTGCACCGGAAGAAATTTTTCCTATGCACACAAGGACACAACGCACACGCCCGCAGACCCTATTATTATATAACAAAATTTCACGATTCAATTACGGGAGGAACAAATGAAGATCAAGACAGCCAAGCTCGATTACGAAAAAGTTTTGGAGCTTCCGAAAAAGCCGCGTCCCAAGCCCAAAAAGCCTAACATTCTTTTCCGTACCCTGCTCAAGATCGTTTCAACACCGGATCTTTTGGCAACACGCTTCAAATACCGCAGCATCGGGATGGAGAAGCTCGGAAAAAGCGAGCCTTGCCTTATCCTTATGAATCATTCCAGCTTTATAGACCTTAAAATAGCCTCGTCCGTGCTTTATCCCCGTCCCTTTAATATAGTATGCACGTCTGACGGCTTTGTCGGCAAAGCGTGGCTTATGCGAAACCTCGGCTGCATCCCCACGCAAAAATTCGTAACGGATATAGCTCTCGTGCGCGATATGATGTATGCGGTAAAAACGCTCAAAAGCTCCGTGCTTATGTACCCGGAGGCGGGATATACTTTCGACGGTACTTCAACCGCACTTCCCGATTCGCTTGCGGAATGCCTTAAAATGCTTAAAGTTCCGCTTGTCGTTATCCGCACATACGGCGCATTCGCGCGCGATCCGCTTTACAACAACCTCCAGCTCCGCAAGGTAAGAGTGAGCGCGGACGTAGAATACGTTCTTTCCCCGGAACAGATAGCAGAAAGCTCGAACGAAGAGCTGAACGCCATCATCGCGGAAAAATTCTCGTTCGATAATTTCCGCCATCAGCAGGAAACGAAAACGAAAATAACGGAAAAATTCCGTGCAGACTACCTCAACCGCGTGCTTTACAAATGCCCCGAATGTCTTACCGAGGGCGAGATGGAGGGCAAAGGTACAACGCTTTCCTGTAAGCATTGCGGTAAGAAATACGAGCTTACGGAGTACGGCTTCCTCGAGGCGCACGAAGGGGAAACGAAATTCAACCACGTTCCCGATTGGTTCGCTTGGCAGCGTGCCTGCGTGCGCGAAGAGATAGAACACGGCGAATATAGTCTTGACGTTCCCGTTGACATTTACGCTCTTGTCAATACAAAGAAGCTTTATAACGTCGGCGATGGCCGCCTCGTTCACACGGAAGAGGGCTTCCATCTTACAGGGTGTGACGGAAAGATCGATTATAAGCAAAAAACTCTTTCTTCCTACAGTGTTAACTCCGATTACTATTGGTATGAGATCGGGGATATGATCTCCATCGGCGGCGGAAAGATCCTTTACTATTGTTTCCCAAAAGTAAAAGGCGATTTTGTTGCAAAAACGCGCCTTGCTGCAGAGGAGCTTTACAAGATACACAAGATAAGAAGAAAAAGCGCCCACTGATAAGGAGCGCCTATGGTCAATATATTACTTGATTATTACGATATCGACAGTCCTTGGCTGTTCGACAGCTTGAAGCTGTACATAAAGCCGCACCATAAGGTGGCAGTCATTGCGTTCTCATTCCGAGAAAGCCGCGTAAAAAGCCTTTCGGATTGGAATTTTCTTTACGGCGGAAAAAACAGCAGATTTTACAGCGGGCTCACAGGTGCGCTCTCGGCTTACGGTATCAAGGAAGAAAACATTCAATTTCTCAATTATTTTACGGATACCAAAGAAACAGCGGCAGAAAAAATACGTTCTGCGGACATACTCTATTTTCTCGGCGGACTTCCCGATAAGATGTATGAGCGTCTGAAGGAATTTGACCTTTTGGACGTCATTATGAAGCACAACGGAATCGTTATGGGATACAGCGCGGGTGCGGTTATACAGCTTGCACAATACCACCTTTCCCCCGACGACGATTATCCTGCCTTGGGCTATTATGAGGGGCTTCCGATGCTCCGCGACTTTTATGTAGAAGTCCACTATGAAAATACCGATATTCAAAACGCGGCGATCAAAAGTGTTTTGAAAGAAAAGAAAAAGACGGTTTACGCTTTTTCGCTCGGAAAAGGAGCAATTATCGCTGAGAATGGAGAAATACAATTGCTCGGCGACGTAAAAACATTCAAACCTTAATAAATAATATAACAAAGGAGTACATTATGCGTTTAATCGGAAATATCATTTGGTTTATCTTCGGCGGATTTTTTATCGGTCTTGCGTGGGGTCTGCTCGGCATACTGCTGTGCATTACGGTAGTGGGTATTCCTTTCGGCGTACAGTGCTTCAAAATGGCGAAGCTTACCTTTGCGCCTTTCGGCAAGGAGATACGCACGCAGTTTTCTGAGCATCCGATAGCAAATCTTCTCTGGGCAATATTCTTCGGTTGGGAAATGGCGCTCGGCTATCTTTGCTCAGGACTTGTTTGCTGTATCACCATAGTAGGAATCCCGTTCGGTTTGCAGGCTTTTAAAATGATGCAGCTCGCATTCCTGCCCTTCGGCGCAGATATAATGAAAGCAAGATAATACGAAACAAAAAAATGACGAGGAATTTTAACAATTCTTCGTCATTTTTTCATTAAAAAATTATTCACTCAAAAGTGTTGCTACTTCTTTTCGTTGTTCAGCAAAGCATTCATAGAGTGTAGCTTTAAAATACTTGGTTTCAAGAAAATCCCGTGAAAACGCCTCCATAACGTCCCCTGCGATCTTGAATTGAGAAGCGGCTTTTTCCGTTTCGCCCTGCTCTTTCAAATATTTGCCCGAAATTATAAGCATATCTATCAGGGAATCTGCGGATAGATTTTTCTGTATTTGCGCCGCTTTATACATTTCTTCCCCTTCAAGAAGATGCGCCGCAACTTCAAGCTTTGTAAAATAAATTTCGGGAATATGCTCTATTGCATCTTTTGCGGCTTGATACTCCCCTTTTGCCTTATACGCCTCTGCCATATTCCTATACGCATCAAAACGCAGATCATCGTATTTTGTTCTTTCAACAATACCTTTGGTAAGTCTTATCACTTCGTCATATTTGCCTTGAACGGAACAAATATCGGCAAGGACCTCCAACAGCGTATCGTTTCCGGGATATTTCTTCAAGCCCTCACGGATGACCTGTTCTGCTCTTAATTTGTCGCTATTCCAATGTTTGCTGTACTCATCCACGATGGCTTCAACAGCCTTTTCCGTTTCGTAAACGTTAAAATCAAAAAGTTCGTCGGTCGAAACGCCGAAAAACGATGCAATAGCGGGAATCATCGTTACGTCCGGCATAGTATTTCCGTTTTCCCATTTTGAAACTGCTTGAAACGATACTCCCAGATGCTCCGCAAAAACCTCCTGCGATATATTTTTCTCTTTTCTAAGCGATCTTATTTTTTCTCCGAGTTTTATCATAGTAGTTCCTCCTTATCGTTTTGGAACGGCGCCTTCCTGATTTTATTATAATAAATATTTAAAATTAAAACAATAACTCATTTAGGGAGAATTTTTCTAGCGTGAGTTGAAAAATAAAAAGCTCGTGTGTTCGTTTGAACACACGAGCAATTTTTATTCATTTTTTAGAGATCAAACTCTAACGCCTTTTTTCTTGCCGCCCTTTGTTGTGAGGACAAGAACGATAGCGATACCTGCGATAGCAACAACTGCAACGCAGATGATTATAGCAACAACAGGAGAAGAACCCGCTTTTTCATTGCTTGTCATAACAACGAATGTCTTGTCAGCCATATCGTTGTAATCTTCGCCTGCGATAACGATAGTAGCACCGTCGCGTTCAGCTTCGATCTTATCGAATGTGTTATCTGCGTTGATAGCAAGAACAAAGAATTCTTTCTTCTTGAAGTCTTCGCCAAGGTCGATAACAAGGCCCATATCTTCCGTAGCGGAAGCTTTTTCACCGTCTATGAGAAGCTCTGCAGCATATGCGCCGTAGTATTTAGCGTCATATTTGCCATCATCATAGAAATCGTTGAAGACATCAACGTATTCTTCGGGAAGTTCAATGTCTGTTACAACAAATTCAACATCCTTTTCAGCAATATCGCTGTTGTTGATGGAGAATGTGAAGTGGCCTGCGGAAGTGATATTGAGGATAGTTGTCTTCTTTGTTTCTTTCTGAGACCAAACTGTCTTACAATTCAAGCATTTCTTTTCAGTAAGCTTATCTTCGCTTGTAACTGTCTGCCAGTTGTGACCCGTAGCTTCTGTTACAGTTTCGACTCTGTGTGTGCAGCCCTTGCAGGTCGTAACGTCAAGACCGTCCTCAAGGCAAGTAGCCTTTGTTACAGTCTCGGTAACAAGCTCAACGTGGTTGTTGGGATCGATAGCGATCGTTTCTGTCTTTTTGAACGTATTGCATACTGTGCAAGTGAATTCTTTTACGCCTGTTGCAGCGCAAGTTGCGGGAGTAAGAACAACGCCTTCGCCGTAAGTGTGGTCATCGAGAGGAAGCTTATAGGAGTTAACAGCACCGCAGCGAGTACATTTTTCAACTGCGTCACCCTGTGTTACACAAGTGGAGGGTGTGTATGTCTGAACCTGGTAATCGTGAGCAAGCATTGCCACGGGCTGTGTCTTTGTCTGCAAGCATACGGAGCAAGTGCTTGTCTGAACGCCTTCTGCCGTGCAAGTTGCGGGAGTCGTTGTTACCCAAGCGCCCCAAGTGTGGTTTTCAAGAACCTGACCGTAGGATTCTACCCAAGAAACCATGCAAACCTGGCACTGGTAAACCTGGTAGCCTCTTACGCCGCAAGTTGCAGCCTTGGAAGCAATAACCTTTGCAAAGCTCTTGCCGTAAGTTGCTTCGCAAGTGCAGAGCGCCTTTGTAGCCGTTGCATCGAATATAGCATTGCATCCCGTGCAGTTAGCGTTCCAAGTGTTTGCAGTTGCGTTCCAAGTGACCGTGTTTACGTTTACCTTGTGGGAAGCAGGAAGAGTAACACCTTTTGTGATAACAGCGTGGCAATCAGCACATTCAAAGTACTGGATACCTGCGGTTGTGCAAGTGGAAGGTCTGTTTGTTACACCGGCAGTAACCTTTTCGCCGGGTGTGTGAGCAGAGGACAAGAGCGGGATATCTGCGGGAGCACCGTCTTTAGTTGTAAGACGAGCGCCGCAAAGCTTACAGAAGTATGCGATGATACCTGCTTCGGAGCAAGTTGCGGGTTTAACCGTTTTCTGTTCGTAAACCAATGCACCGCCTACCTTATGGCTGCAGCAAAGAACCTTTGCTGTGCCGTAAATATCGGAAGAAGAGTTGATAGAGTTTACTGTACCTGTAACGGAAATGTTAACTTCCTTTTCCGTATAATCGGAAGGAACGCGGAGAACGATGGTTACAGTTGCAGTATAACCGGAGATAGCGGAAAGATCGATTTCAAGAACACCGCTGTTATTGCTTGTGTTCATTATGCTTGTGTTCTGAGCGCTTACACCGCCAAGCCAAGCATTTGTGAACCAGATACCGGAAATATCAAGGAGAACTCTTGCGGAAGTTACAGTGTAGCCTGCGGAAAGAGTAACCTTTATCGTAGCCTGTCTTGTATTGGAGTCAAAGCCTTCCACGGAAACGTTCATACTGCATTCTGTTGTAAACGCCTGGTATGATGCATAGAGGGCTTCGCGGAAAGAGGGGTTGCAATATTTGTCGGGAGAAGACAAAGCATTGAATGCCGTGTAAAGGGAAATAATCGTTGCATCGGGAGCACTTGCTATTTCATAAAACTTTGTTGCGATCTCGCATACTTTTATAAAAGTAGCATTATCAACGTCTGTTATTCTTGCGCAGATGCTCTTCTGGAAATCGCTGAAATCCTTGTAGGAGTTATAGATAGCTTCGCTCGCGCCAAGGCTCGTACCGGTGATAGTAAGAAGAGTATTGCTGTTGACCTTTGAAAGATACGTTACAACGATCTGTGCTTCGTTAACTTTCATTCTATCTGCAAGCTCAAGGCTGTTGAGCTTTGCGGCAGCAGCGTTTACGGCAGTAATAAGGCCGTTTAACGTAGTTGCCATTTCAATATCCTTGAGAGCTTCGCTGGATGTGGAGCCGCCGGGAGTTGTGCCGCCGGATGTACCGGGAACCGTTACCGTAGAGAAAGCGTATTCTGCAGGAAGAGCAGCTACTTCGTGAGCAAGGAGAAGCTCGTAGCTGGGCTTCAAAACGGTATTATATGCATTTGCATATGTATTGGTTGTGGGATCCATAGTTTTGAGAAGATTTACGCATTCCTTATATTCGGAAACAAGCTCTGCGCTGAGAGATTCAAATTCGCTCTTTCTTGCACTATGATATCCTGTGTACGTTGTTCCTTCATAAGCTTCGGTAAGCAAAGCCTGAAGTCCGGCAGAATCCTGAAGACCTGCATTAAAGACAGCCGCATATGCATCATCAGCTGTTTTAAGAGCAGCGTAAGAAGCTGCTGTGTGTGTGTAAGAGCCGCTAACTACGTGGCCTTTAAGAGCAGCAACTGCGTTTCTGTAAGCCGTAGCAGCCGCTGCGAATGTTGTGTCTGCGTAAAATTCAACGCTGTGGTCGTGGTCATGCTCTTCTGCTTCTGCCGCGAAAGTTGCGGGAGCAAAGCAAGCGAGGAGCAGCATTACAGCGAGAAATACGGAAAGGATTTTATTTTTCATTTTTTCCTCCAAGTTTGTTTGTGGGTTTGTTTTCGTTTGTGAATGATTTTTGCCTTGTGCGCTGCAATTTACACAAGGCGCGTGCTATTTTTTATTAAAAGCACAAATCGCCATACTATTTATTATAGTTATATTTAGCGTTTTGTCAAGGAGTTTTATTAAGTTGAAGAGACCTGCATATTTCTTCCAAAAATCAAAAAAGCTTGACTCCGACTGTATTTTTCGCTTTTTTCAAAAAAGCGGTGCAAAAAAAGACAAAAAATTTTAATAATTTATTTTTTGTTGTTCACCCATAAAATAGAATATTTTAAAAAAACAGCAAAAAAACTCGGAACCGGAGGCAAGAAAAAAGGACTTGCATTTGCAAGTCCTTTATGGCGGAGAGAATGAGATTCGAACTCATGGACCGGTATTAGCGGTCACACGATTTCCAGTCGTGCGCCTTAGACCAACTCAGCCATCTCTCCATCAGCTCGTTTATTCTAACACAAGTTTTTTTAAAAGTCAATACCTTTTTTAAATTTTTTCAAAAAAATTTGTTTTAATCATTATACATTGACTATCATATAAAAAAGTATTATAATTATGATAAAAGCTCGGTTTTAACGAAGAAAGCATTTTTTTAAAAGAGCAAAATTTAATTTACAAGAGGTAATGATTATGAAATTATCCGTTCAAACTATGGGCACTACAGATATCATCGGTATAGATGCAGGCTATGCCGCCATAAAAGCCGCAGGCTTTGACTGCGTTGACTTCGGTCTTGACGGTCAGCACAAATGGGATGACCTTATGAAAGGTCAGAAATGTGCATTTTATGAGGATGATAACCTCAGAGCTTTTATCGAAGAGCACAAGGCCGCCGCAAAGAAATACGGCATTGAATTCGGTCAGATGCACGCGCCCTTCCCGCTTTATCTCCCGCGTTCCCCCGAGGGAGGCAAGATCGTGCAGGAGGACACAGCAAAATGCATCGAATACGCCGGCGAGATCGGCTGCCCCCGCATAGTTATCCATCCGCTCTTTGACGGAAGCACTCGCTACCCCTCCCTTACCAAGGAGCAGGAATATAAGCTCAATATAGATTACTACACCTCGATCATTCCCCTGCTCAAGAAGCACAACGTGGTTTGCTGTCTGGAAAATATGTGGGGACAGGATTGGAGAACCAAAAAAATATACGCGGCTTGCTGCTCTGACTTAAATGAAACCATAAAATACATTGATGAGCTCAACGCCATCGCAGGAGAAAGACTCTTCGGCTTCTGCCTTGATATCGGCCATCTGTTGCTTGTCGGTCAAGATCCCTGCTACTGGATAGAAAAACTCGGCGATCGACTTGAAACGCTCCACGTTCACGACAATGACGGCGTAGGCGACGATCATATCGCCCCCTACCTCGGCTGTTGCAACTGGGATAGATTTATACTCGGTCTTCGCAAGATAGGATACAAGGGTAATTTCAGCTTTGAAGCAAGCAACTTCAACAGAAAATTCCCCAAGGAGCTCGTTCCCGCAGCTCTGGATATGCTCGGAGCTCTCGGCAAATACTTCGTCGGCAGAATAACAGCCCAAACAGACCCTATGGATGAATATAAATAATAGAAATGCAAAAAGTCACGGTTCATCACCGTGACTTTTATTTTTGTATAAAGAAAACAGGATGGTCACCCATCCTGTTTTTATATTATATTCTCGAAAAACTGTTTTACGGGAGGCGTTCCGCCTCCCGTTTATTCGTTATTTTTTCTGAAATCATCTATTAAAACGGAAAAATGCGCTACGGTTTCAACAGGCAGACCCGAAACGTCCAAGCGAGGGACATCGTCAAGCCCCAAAAGATAATCCGTTGTAACGCCGAAAATTTTAGAGATACGCACAAGCATCTCCACAGAGGGCTGAATATTATCGTTTTCCCAATTAGACACGGTCTGTTTCGTTACGTTCAAGCGTGCGGCAAGTTCAACCTGATTCCAACCGCAAGCGCGGCGCAATTCGTTTATTCTCTGTCCCAGCATAATACCTCCATATACGCTACAATCAAATATTACAATACTATTATAAAATATTACTTGACAATATTAAAATACTATGGTATTGTAATATTGGACTATCGTCTATTATTATAAGCAGAAAGGAGGTAAATAAAATGAAAAAAATTATTGCTCTACTCTTGGCGGCAGTTATGTGTTTGTCTCTTGTTGCATGCGGCAATAACAGCAGCTCGGATAACGGCAGCTCGGATAACGGCAGCTCGGATAATAATAAAAATAACGGCGTAGAACTTACAACAGATAATTTCAATGATTACTTTGATATTTCCGCAACGGTAAAACCCGGAACTAAAACAATGTGTATGTACAAAAATGATTTTGTAGATCTATATAAAAACTTGGAATGCGATATATCTTTCAAGGGAAACCCTAATTACGAATTTCAAAACGTGGTTGTTGAGATCGAATTTTACCACACCGCTCCGTTGAATTCGGAATTTGAATCCAGCAAAACAATTTCCGTTAGTTTGAACTTAGCAGGTAACGGATACGGTTCGTGTGTTGTAGATACCCCTGTACAAAGTGAAGAATGGGATAATATTTCCGCAACAACATATACTTTTTATTCCGTTAAAAACATCAGCACAACATTGGATTATTCCGGCTACAGCATTGTCGGTGTTTCCGGTACTGCGATAAAAAACAACTAAAAAAATATCGCAATAATCCAAAACAATATTACACAAAAACAGGATGGTCCCCCATCCTGTTTTTGTTGTGCTTTTATGTGTATTCAAAGGAGATTATTTTCCGAAATATCTCTTGAGAAGACCTTCAAATGCCTTGCCGTGTCTTGCTTCATCTCTTGCCATTTCGTGAACTGTATCGTGGATAGCGTCGAGGTTAGCGAGTTTTGCGCGGCGAGCGAGGTCATATTTGCCTGCTGTTGCACCGTTTTCAGCTTCAACTCTCATTTCGAGGTTCTTCTTTGTGGAAGATGTAACAACCTCACCGAGGATTTCCGCAAACTTAGCAGCGTGTTCAGCTTCTTCGTAAGCTGCCTTTTCCCAGTACATACCGATCTCGGGGTAGCCCTCTCTGTGAGCAACTCTTGCCATAGCGAGGTACATACCAACCTCGGAGCATTCACCCTCGAAGTTTGCGCGAAGATCTCTGATAATGTCTTCGGAAACACCGTCAACGATACCTACAACGTGCTCGCACGCCCAAGTTCTTCTGTTTTCTTTAACCTCTACGAATTTTTCAGCGGGAACCTTGCACTGGGGGCATCTTTCGGGAGCAGCATCTCCCTCGTGAACGTAACCGCAAACAGAACATACAAATTTAGCCATAATTTCCTCCTAAAATATATAATCTTTAATTTTTTTGACTTAGTTGTTATATTCAAGACACTTTTTGCATATACCGCGAAAAGTGGTACTTGTAAATTTAATTTTTCCGCCGATCTCTTCCTCGGCACTTTCCAAGCCGCCAAGGCAAAGGGGAGTAAATATATCATATACGTCTCCGCAGATGTCGCAGAAGAAGTGCGTATGATCAGATACGTCGATATCGTACCGTTCCCTGCCGGCAGCGCCTATTTTTATAAGCGTTCCGTCCGCACAGAGCTGCGAAAGATTTCGGTAAACCGTGGCAAGGCTTATTTCCGGGTATTTTTCTCTCACACGCTCATATACCATATCAGCCGTGGGGTGATCCCTTTTTGCGCCGAGCACTTCGCATATAGCATCGCGCTTGGTTGAATGCTTCATAGCCTCGCCTCCTTTATTTAATAACGATAACGATTATCGTTTTTGCTTACGGTTATATATTAACATAAGATTTTGTGTTTGTCAATATGTTTTTTAAAGTTTTTTAAGTTTTTTTGCAATTAAAACGTGAGGAGCAAGTCTCTACCCTACTGTAAAAGCTTGATTTGGCAAATATAATATAAACCTTCGATGAAAATTCCATTATATACATAACGGGTCCGTAGAAATCACAAAATTCTATAGCTGAAGAAATTCCTATGCAACAAAAAACGACCGTGAGATCGTTTTTCGAGTTCACAGCCGTTTATTATTTAATTTTTTTCAAAGCAATGCTTAAATTCTCCGAAGTCTTTAATTCCGTAAAGAGTAAAGACGTTTTTTTCTTCTATTTTATCGTTGTCTATATTTGATATTAAAGTTGCCTTACCTTTAAAATAAATATGCCCCACATTAAACATCTTTTCGATAAAATTCTGATGAAACTCCATATCACAAATATCTGATACAGAATATCTTACCTTCACCCACCAAAAGCCATTTCTTCCATCGCGGCGAAGAAAAATATGGTCATCAAAATCCACAAAACCGTTGTATATTGATATTTTTAACGGACGATGATATATCTCAACGGCTATCAAAAATATAATGACCGCAATAAACGGAAAGAACAAAAAACTCACATACTCCTCTTTATTTATTATACCTATTATAAATAAAATCAACGATATTGCCGCTGTAATTATCGCATATCGGTACACATATGGGTTAAAGATATTAAAAATTCTGTTAAGTCGAAATGTTCTCAGTTCGTCTTTTTCGATTTTCATATCGCTTATTTAACCTTGAATCTTTTAGCCTTTCCGAGAGTGTAACCCATAACGAATGCCGCCGCCATAAATATAAGATCAACGTAAAGGCCGAATACGCCGATAGCAAATATTTCGTAAAGGAACACGTCAACGTAGGAGAAAAGACCCATACCGAGCGATGCATAGAGCGCAACGTCTGAAAGATCAGCCGCTTCAGTTCCCGTAAAGAAAAGTGATACGGTATAAACTATCGCGCAGATGATGGGAAAAGCATGGGAAGTAAAAACAGCCCTTTTAAGCTCCACTCGGTTATATGCAAAAGCATAGCCGCAAGCACCCCAGCCGAAAACAGCAAGGATAAAGATGATTATTCCCGTGAAGTGAAAACTTTCCGCTTTGATAAACGGAATAATACCCGAAAGTATCAAAAGGTAGAGCCCTGCGGAGAGCACGGGCACAAGTGCGAGAAACCACACCCATATGGGTGTTTTTTTGCTTTTAAGATTTGTTTTCGTGTTTGACATATTGTCCCCCTTTTATATTTCTATAATTTTATTTAACGAAAAAGAATAAACGTATGCGTGGGCGCAGTCCGTGCCGAACATTTCGCGGCAAGCATACTTATAATAGCCTATCTGGCGAGAGTGCCTTTCGATAAGCACCTTGCGCGCTTCCTCAAACGGCATTTCCCGCGGGAAATAGTCCGTTTTATAGTCCACAAGGATAAGCTCCCCGTTTTCGTCGAAGAAAGCACAGTCTATAATTCCCTGCACCAAAAGCTTTTCTCCCTTGAGAGAAAGCTTTTTCTCCTCCTCCAGAGTAAAGCTTTCCGCAGGATAATTTATGATAAATCTTTTCTCACGGTATATGCGTTTGCTTTTTTTCATCTTTCCGGCAAGCTCGCTTTCAAAAAATCTTGCAAGCGACCATCTGTTTATAAGAGCCGCATCGCTTTGGAAAATAAATTTTTGCTTTTCCAAGCGCTCTATCTCGCCCTCTATACCGAGCTTTTCCACGGAATCAAACTCAAAAAACTGCATAAAGAGGTGCGTGGCATTTCCCCTTTTTGCTCCTTTTTCTTCCTCCTCGGAAAGCATAAATTTCGGAACGGATATCTTGGTTTCCTTTTCTTCAAGCTCCGCCGAGGTATCGTGCTCGTCCAGCACGTCGGGATAAAGACGTGAAACGGAAAGTTTGGACGGAACAGAGGAAAGCGCCGCGTTCGGATAAACAAAGGAAAAACGCTCCTCTATCATCTTTTTCGCCGCATAATAATTTATTTCGGACGTTTCCTGCTCCGTTTTCTCGGAAGGAACGAAGTCCGCCGCCTGCCCATCCTCCGTATGCGTATATATTTCCGCGGTACAAAGATCGCGCCTTCCCGCAACGGCGGGAAGTATCATTTCAAGATAATTTTTTGAATCGAGCGCACTGTAAGGCGAGAAAAATCTTTCCTTGAGTGCAAAATACGGCGTTCCGTATTCCGGAAGTATATCGTATTTTTCGCGGTTTTCCTCCACCTTGCCGCTTACCTCGCCCGTAACGAAAAGCATTTCCTTTGCACGGGTCAGGGCAACGTAAAGCACGCGAAGTTCTTCCTCGCAAGCGGAGCGCGCTATTTTAAATGAAGCCGCCGCCCTCTGCGGAGTATTAACACGTTCAAGACCGTAATTCACCGCTATTTTGGGAATTATTCCAAGCTCCTTATCGATGATCGTGTCCGCCGCCGCATCGCGCTTATTAAGCGATGCGCCGCACGCGCTTACGAAGCAAACGGGGTATTCAAGCCCCTTTGATTGGTGCGAGGTGATTATCCGCACGGCATTCGCGGAAGCCGTAGAGCCCGGTATATCTATTTTTGTTCCGTTTTCAATAACGTCCTCTATAAACGAGAGGAAATCATATACTCCTCTGAACGCGCCGCCCGAAAACGAGCGTGCGTAATCGTACAGCTGGATAAGATTTGCACGTGCCGCTTCGCGTTTGGCGTTATCGTCCGAAACGGCAACAAGAGAAAGTATCTCTTTTTCAAGGTATATCTGCCATATAAGCTCGTCGCACGGCTTTGTACGCGCACACTCGCGGTATTTTTCATAATCGGCAAGAAAACGCCCGCCCTTTGCAAAGCCTTTTTCTTCCGTAAATTTTCGCAAGGCATCAAAGAGAGTTCCCTCTTTGCTGTACCTTCGTATATAAATAAGCTCTTCAAGTGTTACGCCGTACAGCGGACTTTTAAGAGTTGCCGCAAGGTATATGTCGCGCGCGGGATTATCTATCACATTGAGAAGAGATACCGCAAGAAGCACCTCCGGGCTTTCAAAGAAAGCCTGCGTAGCAAGATCCTCGCACGGCACACCGTACTTTTCAAGCTGTGCTTTAAACGCAAGTGCGCGGTTTTTAACGGAGCGAAGTATGATAACTATATCGGACGGCTGCACTCTCGAACCATCGCGCTTTTTGCCGTTTTTCAGAAGCTCCGCTATCTTCGCCGCAACGTACTCTGCCTCCGGCTCAGTTTCCTCGCCGATCTCCTTCAGGCACACGGCAACGTGAACACGCTGTGCGTGCTTACCCGTACCGTAAAGACGCTCGTCCGCGCCGTAAGCCATAATACCGCCGCGCTGCATCTGAAGCTCGAACACGGCGTTGGAAAACTCCAATATTTCATCCGTGGAACGAAAGTTTTGGGAAAGGAATACCTTCTGCTTTTCCGCCGTATTTTCCGCGGAATATTTTTCGCTCGCACCGATAAGATGCTCAAAAATGGAAGGGTCCGCGCTTCTGAAAGCATAGATGCACTGCTTTATATCTCCAACGACAAAGCGGTTGTCCCCTCTTGCAAGGGCGCAGAATATGCGATCCTGTACCTCGTTCGTATCCTGATATTCATCTATATAGATCTCGTCAAAGTCTTCCCTCATAGCAAGCGCAAGCGGCGTTGGAGAGCCATCCTCCGAGACCGTAAGAGCAAGCGCCTTGTGCTCTATATCGGAAAAGGATATTGCATGGCGCGTGCGCTTTTGCGCATCCAGCCTGCGCTTGTATAGCTTCATAAACTCATAGAGATCGCAAAGAGATGCACGAAGCATCTCGCGCCCGTTTTCGTGAGCGTCCGCACCGAAAACGAATATATCCGCGCAAAGCTTTTTGTACTCTGCCTTAAAATCATCCCTCGCTTCTCGGAAGAAAGCGACCTCTGCCGTCGGCACATATCCTCGCGGCACTCTGCCGAGCTTTACAAAATCGTGACCGAGGAAAGACGTGCGTATCTCTTCAAAGCCTCGCCCTGCCTTGATCCTTTGCCTTATATCCTCAAGAAAAGAGGCATCATCCGCAAAAGCGGGGACGTAACCCGCAACCTCGTCGTGTTCTGCTGCATATTGCGTCATAGCATCGAAAATACCGATATAATGAGCGCACATTTTATCTATATATGAAAGCACGGACGCACCGAACTTCGTATCTGCAAAATCCACGTCCGCACAGGAAAGCTCGTCTATATGATCTTTGAGCGTTTCAATAAATCGCGCCGTGCTTGAAAGCTTATCGTATATGTGGGAAACAGCCTCTGAAAGTGCTTCGTCATCGCCCGGCTTTCCAAACGTGTCCGCAAACGCGGAGAAATCCGCGATATTCGCCTCATCCTTCTCTACTCTTCCGAAAAAGAAATCGGAAATAAGCTCGTCCGCCACGTTTTTGCGGAGAAGCACGTCCTGCGTATCCGAAAGAACGGAAAAATCCGACGGAAGCGACGCAAGCTGAAAATTCGATTTTACAAGGGAGAGGCAAAAGCTGCTTATCGTGCTTATTTTCGCGCCGGAAAGCTTCACAAGCTGGCGAGAAAGGTGCGTTGACTCGGGAAAATCGATAAGCGAGGCGGAAAGTGCCGCACGAATCTTTTCCCGCAGGTCTGCCGCGGCATCGTTTGTAAATGTTACGACGAGCAAACGGGAAATATCCGCACCGCCCCTCAGCTTCTCTATTATCCTCTGGGTAAGCACCGCCGTTTTGCCCGAGCCCGCCGCCGCAGAAACGGCAAGAGAACAGCCGCGCGCATCTATCGCGCTCCGCTGGCTTTCCGTCCATTGTATCTTCCCTGCCATTTCCGCCTCCAAAATCAATAGTATATATTTATTATAATAATTATTTAGAGCTATGTCAACTCAAATTGCGTCCGCAATATTCATAAACTTCCCTCCCGCTTCATATACTTCTACAGTATCTGAAAAATGGGAGGAATTTATCTTGAAAGGTTCGGTGGAAGAAAGAGCGCTTTCTCTCGGCTCTTATATAGCAGAAAACGGCGCGACCGTGCGCTCGGCGGCAAAAAAATTCGGCATATCAAAATCGACCGTACATAAAGATGTGACAGAACGCCTCGAAAGGTTAAATAAAGCTCTTTTCGAGGAAGTCCGCGTTGTTCTTGACAAAAACAAAGCGGAACGCCATATGCGCGGCGGCGAGGCAACGAAGCAAAAATACATAAACATAAAAGAAGTATAGAAAAAAACAGTCTCATTTGCTTTCAATGAGGCTGTTTTTTCTATTCGTAATATTATTTTTCCGGTTTTAAAGGATATGAATTCGGAAGCAACACGTGGCGCAACAGATAAATAGCATCGTCCGTATCCGCAACATCATCGCCGTTTACGTTCGCGGACTGTTTAACGCAATACGAATCGGGCATAAGAATATGGCGCAGTAAATATATCGCGTCATCCGTGTCAACGCATTTATCATTATTCATATCGCCGAGAAGCAGCTTTGTGCCTGCGTCGGTAACAGTATCGGTAGCTTTGCAGCCATCACGCTCGCAAACCGCGGTTTTAGTTCCGTCCGATGTGACCGTAGCATCATCGTTGCTGATATATTGTCCGAATTTATGTCCCAGCGCGTCCACGTAGCTGTCCACATAGCTGTCGCCGCAAGCGCAGGTGTGGGTGGTGTAGCCCTTCTCGGTGCAGGTGGGGGCCGTTACAACTGCGTTGTAGCTATGGCTGAGTGCTTCAACGATTTCTTGTGGAACGAGTATTTCGCCGCAAGCAGAGCAATGCTTTCCTTCGGTCAATCCTGTCGCAGTGCAAGTCGGTGTGACAGATTTGTCAATTACTACCGTATGCTGTACGACCTTTGCGGATTGATAGCTATAGTTATTCAAAAGAAAATCTGCCCAAATCTCCGCAATCCTTTCATGACCCGCTTCATTTGGATGAACAGTATCCATTAAGAATCTTTCAGCATTTGCATCAGTAAATCCAACAAGAGAGTGCATATCTACGACCGGAATACCATACAGCGCAGCTGTTTCTTTAATTGCTCTGCAAACATCTGCGGCAGTATATCCTTCTTTGTTCATCACATCATCCGAAAGAGTACCTTCATAAAACGCGGGAGTCGGGGTCGCAAAAAAGACTTTAATATCAGTACCGCTGTATTTCTCGGAAAGAGCTCTCATTGCGACATTGAATGCGCCATAAATTGTGGTCGTATCCGTTCCACCAAGTGTACCGAGTTTTATGGTCGGGCCTCTGTCTGCCATTCGCCAGTCATTTACGCCCAAAGCTACAAGAAGATAATCGGTGTTATAATCGGTGTTTATGAGTTTTTCAAGCTGAGAGGTCAAATGATTTCCTGCAGTACCATAGGCTTCGGTGGTCATCGTAGCCCCGCTTTGCCCCTTATTCACAATCGTTGCACCAAGAAGCTTTCCAAGCACTGCAACATATTTTGTTTCTGCCGTTCCACCTGTTCCTGCAGTTATGCTGTCACCCACAACTGTGATGGTTTTTCCGACAAATGCTTCCTCCGTCAGTTTATCAGCAGTCAACTTTGCGCAATAGCTTTCCCCGCATACGGAGCAAGTGAATTCCACATAGTTTTCTTTTGGACAAGTGTTTTCAATTATTTTTCCTAGATACCTATGCCCCGTTGACTCCACATAAGCGTCCACATAACTCTCACCGCACTCGCAGGTATAGGTGGTGTAGCCCTGCTCGGTGCAGGTGGGAGCGGTGACGGTGGATTCGTAGGTATGCTCACCTTCCGCGACATAAACCTGAACAGTGGCAGAAACATCGTTATCGGCGGTTGCTGTAATGGTTGCATTGCCATGCGCAACGGCCGTGATCTTACCATTGGCGTCCACAGTCGCTACCGATGAATTGGAGGAACTCCATGTAAATACAGGAGAACCGTTTCCACTTCTGGGGCTCAACACCGCCTTTAAGGTTGTAGTTTTACCGTTCTCTATAGAAACAGAAGAATGATTAAAAAGAATGGTTTGTTTCTTGCTGTTTGCGCCGTAGCTGGCCAATTCTTCAGACAGATATTCAACAATCTTCTCTGTTCCTGCTTCGTTGGGATGAATATTATCTAACAGAAGACCGGATTTTGTAAAGGGTGTAATGCCGCACAGATCCATATTGATGGGAATCCATCCATATGCTTCCGCGCCATCGTAGA
>SVRQ01000024.1 GCA_015064725.1 Oscillospiraceae bacterium
AACTAACAACCGACGTTACAGAGTTTAAGATCGGCGATGAAAAAGTGTATCTTTCTCCCGTGCTGGATATGTTCAACCGTGAAATAGTATCTTATTCTATTTCTACAAGTCCTAACTTGCAGCAAGTCAGAGATATGTTGAATGGGTTATTTGAAAAGCTTCCTGTCGATGCACGACCTCTGTTCCATTCTGATCAAGGTTGGCAGTACCAACACGCTGAATACCAAAGGCTTCTTGCCGAACACAACATTACACAAAGTATGTCTCGCAAAGGAAACTGCATGGACAACGGCATAATGGAAAACTTCTTCGGCAGGCTGAAAGTTGAAATGTATTACGGCGAAAAATTCGAATCCCCTAGGGGATTCATTGAAAAGTTAGAAGAATACATACATTACTACAACACCGAAAGAATTTCTCTAAAACTAAAAGGAATGAGCCCAGTGGAGTACCGAGCTCATTCTCAAACAATTTAATATTTAATTTTTGTCTAAACTTTTGGGTTCACCTCATATTGAGCCGATGATTTTTATTTGAACATTTCTGTGGAAAGGTACCTATCCCCTGTATCGGGAAGAAGCACCACGATATTTTTTCCTTTGTTTTCTTCTCTTTCTGCAACGAGGGTTGCCGCGTGGAGCGCAGCACCCGAGGATATACCAACGAGAATACCTTCCGTTGCCGCTATTTTTCTTCCTGCGGAGAAAGCATCTTCCGCGTTGACGGCGATAACCTCATCGTAAATGTCCGTGTTGAGGATGGAGGGGACGAAGTTTGCGCCGATGCCCTGTATCTTGTGTGCGCCCGCTTTACCGCCGGAGAGCAGGGGGGAATCCGCAGGCTCTACCGCGATTATCTTTATATCGGGATTTTTTGCTTTGAGGTATTCGCCTGTGCCGGTGATGGTACCGCCCGTGCCCACACCCGCAACGAAAATATCGACCTTGCCGTCCGTGTCGTTCCATATCTCGGGACCGGTCGTCTTTCTGTGTGCGGCAGGGTTTGCGGGGTTATCAAACTGCGAGGGGATGAATGCACGCGGTATTTTTGCGGCAAGCTCCTCTGCCTTTTCGATAGAGCCCTTCATTCCCTTTGCGCCGTCCGTCAGCACAAGCTGTGCACCGTACGCCTTCATAAGGAGCTTGCGCTCCTCGGACATAGTTTCGGGCATTGTGATGATGACGCGGTAGCCCTTTGCCGCTGCTATTGCCGCAAGGCCTATGCCCGTGTTGCCCGACGTGGGTTCGATTATCGTGTCCCCGGGGCGAAGCACGCCGCGCGCTTCCGCATCCGCTATCATTTCGCGCGCAACTCTGTCTTTTGCAGAGCCTGCGGGGTTGAGGTATTCAAGCTTTGCAAAAATGCTTGCAGGTATATCCTTTGCGTAATTGCAAAGCTCCAAAAGCGGTGTGCCGCCGATGAGCTCCTCTACAGATCTGTATATCTTCATATTTATTTCTCCGTTTTAATTTAATTTGTTGCCGCAGTTGCTGCAAAATCTGCCGCCGTCCGTTTTTTTACCGCAGTAAGGGCAAAAACGCTTTTCGGAAAAAGCTTCGTCATTTTCTTTTTCGGGGGCGGAGAAATTTTTTTCAAAGGGGTCCGGCTCCTCGCCGTTTTCGGTTATATCGAAAAGCGAGTGCCTGTTTTTGCTGTTGGCATTTTTTGCATGATATACCGCGTTATATATTGCAATACCGATGAACAAAATGCCGAAAAGCGGAAATATCATTCCGATAAAGCCCATATGGCTTCCGATGGATATGGCAATGACCGTCCAGATAACGCCGAATACGGCCATAAAGACGGACATAACTGCGGAATTGCGGGAGGGCCCTCTGCCGGGCTTGATGCTCCTCATTCTTGTTCACCTCCGAGCATATTTTTGTTTTTTATTTTCAAAATTATATATACTACAGCGGAAACGGCGAAAGACACCGTGAACGCAAGGGAAGCGCATATGCTGAAGATAACTTGCGCGAAATAGGTAAGCCCGGGCATCATCCCCTCGCCGGGAAGAGAATTAAAAACGAACGCAACGCCTACGGCAAGGAGGGCGAAGAGTGCTTCGCTTATAAAGAGCGTGAGCCATTTTGCCTTGGAGGGCTTTCTCGCCGCATCGATAAGCAGTATAATGTCAAAAATAAAAAGGATGATATATAATGCCAAAAGAATTATTTCCATAAAGATCTCCCATAATATATTTATATCTTCAGTATAGCATACGCTTTTTCCAAAATCAATACGATATTGTAAACATTAAACTTTACTTAATTATTGATGTTTTTACAGCAAATTGAGCTTTTTCCGCTTATTTTCATAAAACATAGAAACTTCTTGTTGATTTTTGTGCGTTTTTTGTGTATCATTATTATGTAAGACGGAAAAATCATTTTTCATTCAAGAAATTTTATAGAGAGGAAGAACAAATATGAATATACGCGAAATACAGGACGAGATAATAAGACTCAAAAAAGAAAACGATATTTGCATCTTGGCGCACAGCTACGTTTCAAGAGACGTGCGCGAGGTTGCCGATTATACGGGCGACTCCTACAAGCTCAGCGTGCTTGCAAAGGAAGTTAAGCAGAAGACGGTGCTTATGTGCGGTGTAAGATTTATGGCGGAAACGGTCAAGATCCTTTCCCCCGAAAAGCGCGTGCTCCTTTCAAACGGTATTGCAGGCTGCCCTATGGCAGAGCAAATGAGCAAGGATTTTATCGAAAGCGTTAAAAAAGAAAATCCCGGCTATACTGTTGTGGCATACGTTAATACGACGGCACTCCTCAAAACGGTTTGTGACGTTTGCGTAACGTCCTCCTCCGCAGTTCAGATAGTTAAGAACATAGACAATAAGAATATTATTTTCATTCCCGATTGCAACCTCGGTGCATACGTTGCGAAGATGGTTCCCGAAAAGAACATAAAGCTCTTGCAGGGCGGATGCCCCATCCACGCTTCCATCGACCCCAAGGAAGCGGAAGCTATGAGGGCGGCACACCCGAACGCCAAGATGCTCGTTCATCCCGAGTGCGTTCCCGCAATCAGCCTTATGGCAGATTACGCAGGCTCTACGGCAGGCATACTCGATTATGCGAGAAAGAGCGACGCGGACGAATTTATCATTGGCACGGAGATAAGCATTGCCGAACAGCTTCAGTATGAGTTCCCGGACAAGAAATTCTATCCCCTTTCCATGAAGCTCATCTGCCCCGATATGAAGGCGACAACGCTTATGGACGTTTACAACGCTGTTCGCGGCAAGGGCGGCGAGGAGATCGAGCTTGACGACGACGTTATCGTAAAGGCTCGCGGCTGCATCGACGAAATGATTCGCCTTGGCGGCTGATAATAGTTTATTTCAAGGCGTATTTTTCATACGCCTTGTTTTGTATCGATTTTATGTCATTTGAGAAAGGAGCTTATTTTGAAAAGAATAATATCTGTATTTATTATATGTGCGATCTTTTGCTCGCTTTTCTGTACCGGTGCTTTTGCGGCAAAGGACGGTCTTTCCGTTATCGTGAAAACGGGCGAAAAAACGCAAAATATTACACCTAGCGGAAACGTATTCTATCTTCCCGCAAGCACGGACGTTGAAAGCGTGGAGCTTTCCACGGGAAAGACGCTCGATCTTTCGGATAAAAAAACTGTCGATGCGCGCGGCGCGGAGTGCTACGTTACTTCCGTGGACGGAACCGAATATACATTTTACCGCGGCAGTGTGGCTTCTCTCTTCGTAGAGACCTCCAAGGGGCTTAACTACGTTGAGCAGAACAAAAATAACCGCGATAAAGAAGCGAAGATCGCCGTTATAAACGCAAACGGCGAGGTAGAATATTGCGATACCGACGAAACCGAAAGTGAAATAAAAGGCAGAGGCAACGCAACCTGGGGCTATAAGAAAAAGCCGTACCAGATAAAGCTTTCTTCAAAAACGGCTCTTCTCGGAATGGATAAAGCGAAAACTTGGATACTGCTTGCCAACTACACAGACCAATCCGCGCTCCATAACGCGCTTGCGTTCAAGCTTGGCGGGGACCTTTCCGTGCCTTACAATATCGAATATAATTTTGCTGACCTTTATATAGACGGCGAATACCGCGGTCTTTATATGATATGCGAAAAGGTGCAGATAGACGGAAACAGAATAGACATTTCCGAGCTTGAAAAGGACAATGAAGAGGCAAATCCGAACGTGGATTTCGATGCACTTTCCCAGAAGACGGTCACAAGCGGAACACTTATTAAAAATTCCATACTTACAAGCTATACCTACACAGTCGGAGTAAAATCCCCCGAGGATATTACAGGCGGTTATCTCGTAGAGCTTGATAATATCCGCGGCTCTTCCGAGCCTTCGCGCTTTACAACGGAAAACGGCAACACCTACGTTGTAAAATCCCCTGAATTTGCAAGCAAGGAGGAGATGGAATATATAGCGGAGCTTTTTGCAGATATGGAGGAAGCGGTATATTCCGAAACGGGCTGCAATAAAAAGGGCAAGCATTATTCCGACTATATAGATATGGAAAGCTTCGCCGCCGTTTATACCGTGCAGGAGCTTCTCAAAAACTGGGATGCGTACCTTTCCAGTATGTTCTTCTTCAAGGATAAAAACGTGGGCAGTACGACGTCAAAAATTTTCTGCGGTCCTATCTGGGATATGGACAATACGCTTGGAAATATCAACTTCAATAAGGAATTCGGCACGGACACGGCGTACCTTTGGGCGCAGCACGGCGTTTTCCAGAGCTACCACCGCGGTCTTGCGGCTCCCCTTATGAAGCATAAGGATTTTGCTTCCGCTGTTGCGGATATATACGCAACGGCGCACGGAAAAGTGAAAGAATATCTTCTTCCCGGAGGCTGGTTTGAAGAAAGCGTAAACGAAATATACGCTTCCGTTATGATGGACAGAACGCGCTGGAAGATGTATGACACGGGCTCCTGGCTCCTTGCAACTACAAGGGTGAAATTCGTTCAGTTCGAGGACTACGGCACGGCGCAAGACACATCGCAGGAAACGGCGCTCGGCTTTATGCGCTATTACCTTTCCTCCCGTTCCTCGGCACTTCTTGGCAGCATAGGAAAAGCCCCCATAGATGATGGACCCGTTGAAAACACAACGGTGCTTCCCGTAACGACGGAGCCCGTGCTGACAACTGCGCAGACGCAGGAAACTGTATCTTCGTCGCAGACTCTTGATACAAGCGCATCGGATCCCTTGGCGGGTGACGTTTCCGAGCCTTTCTCATACGGCGCGCTTATATGGGTGTGCGCAGGCGTTATTGCCATAGGCGCGTGTGTTGGAATTTTGATATTCGTTAAGAAAAAGAGATAAAAGAAAATCAGTCGGATGTAAGTCCGACTGATTTTTGTATTTATTCAAATTCTTTTGTAAACGTGCCGTTTTCAAAGATTTTCGTGCCTTTGCCGTCCTTGTATCCGACGATGGAAAGGTCGTCCGCACCTATCATAAAATCAACGTGGATGCGGCTCTCGTTTATGCCCAGAGCGCGGCATTCTTCAAGAGTTCGGGAAGCGTAATCATCTACCGTATCGATATACCCTTCGCCAAGAGCCACGTGACAGCTTGCGTTTTCATCGAACAGCGTGCTGTAGAAAAGAATTCCTTGTCTGGCGATCCCGTTGCCCTTGGGAACGAGGGCGACCTCGCCGAGCATACGCGCCCCCTCATCGCTTCCTATCATAGTTTTAAGCTGCTCATATCCTACTTCCGCGGAAAAATCGGCAACCTTGCCGTCCTTAAACGTGACGGAGAATTTATCTATAAGCTGACCGTTATAGGAAAGCGGCATCGCGGAAACGAGTTTACCCTCCGCCTTTCCCGCACGGGGGCTTATAAATATTTCCTCCGTGGGCATATTCGCGCTGAAATATTTGCCGGTTTTTGTAAATTCACCGCCGCCGCACCAATGCGTTTCGGGGATGAGCCAAACGCGAAAATCCGTTCCGTTTGCGCTCTTATATTCAAGGTGATCGAATTTATATTTATTGAGCTTTTCGCACCTTGCGTGCAGGGCGGCATCGTGTGCCTGCCACGCCGCTATGGGATCGTTCTCCTCGTTTACGTTTACGCTTTCGAGTATTGCCGAAAGCAGCTTTTCGAAAGCCGTGTTCTCATCATCGTTTGGGAAAACTACCTTTGCCCAATCGCGCGATGGGTAAGCCGCAACGACCCATTTTTCCATCCCCTGTGCCATATCGATATATTTTTTGAATTTTTTGTATCTTGCGTGCTGTGCGGCATCGTATTTTGTGCGGTCTATACCGTCAAGCGAGTTTGGGGATTCGCTGTCTATATAGATGCGGATGTGGTGCTTTTCGGCACGATAGCGCATCTTTGCCGTTTCCCAAGGATAGATGCGGCAAAAATCCTTTTTCGTCCGGTGCTCGCAGGAAAGCTTGGTAAGCTCGTCATCACGAAAATCAACGCGCACGGCAGATGCCCCTGCAAGATAACACTCCTTTGCAAGGACTCTTGCAAAGGAGTGTGTTTCCACAGAGGAATAGATGACTACTTCTTCGCCCGCACCGATATTTGCGCCCGCGCACGCTATGAGGCGAGCGTATTTTTCGATGAGCTTTTCGTTCATTTTATTCTCCTTTTTTGTTTCCGGGCTTGAGCACGTTGCCTTTTTCGTCCACGAAAGTGGTGTTTTCAAGCTGAAGCCCGAAATTTCTGCGGAAAGCCGCGCGGAATTCATCGCGCAGCTTTGCCTGTTCAAGCTTTTCTTCGTCCGTAAGTCCTTCCGTTTTGGCTTTGCGGGCAAGCTCGTTTATTCTGTCTGTGAGTTGGCTCATAATAATGTATCCTTTTCTTGAAAGTTAGTTTTCAACGTAGTAATGAAGCGAGATGTTGTTTCTCATTTCGGAGGAATAGATGTCGTTTCCGATTATATCGTAAACTCTTGCGCTTGCTTTGGGAGAGATATATACATTGCGAAGCGCGGTGCAGCCGAGGAGCAGGTTGGAGCCTATATCGGAAACACCCACGGGGAATGTTACCCAAGCCATATTCTTGCAGCCGTAGAAGACCTCGTCACCGATCTTTTCAACGCCCGTAAGCTCCAGAATGATGGAGTAAAGCCCGCTGTAGGAGAACGCACGTTTGCCTATCTGCTTTACGCCATCCGTGATCGTTATATCGTGAAGATTTGTGCAGTACATAAACGCGCCGTCCCCGATGGAGCTTACCTTTTCGGGAATGTTTACCTCTTCAAGCGAGGTTGCGGAAACGAACGCTCCGCCGCATATCTTTTCGACGGTTTCGGGAAGCGTTACCTTTTCCACCTTGTCTATGTTCCAGGCGTTGTACCAATATTCGTCCGTGATACCTTCGTTCGTTTGATAAATGATCGTGTTGTCCCAACCCGCAAGCGCGCCGCCTGCGATGATCTTAACACCGTTGGGGACCTTGATGCTGTCTTGCTTGTCCTTTACCATACAGCAAAGGAGGATGCCGTCGCCGCTTATCCAGAAATCATCGTCGTTCGTTTTGGTTTCGCGCGCGTTTTTAATAAAGCTTTCCATCGCTCCCGTTTTAAAGAAAGCGTATTTTTCAACGTCTGTGACAGATGCGGGAAGCTCTATTTTTTTAAGCGCCGCGCAGTTTGCAAACGCATTTTCACCGATGTAGGTAAGGTTTGTAAGCTTGGTAAAGTCAATTTCCGCCGTTCCTTCCGCAAATACGTTGTCAAAAGCGAATTTTTCTATCCTTTCAATGGAAACGGGAAGCGTTATACCATCAAGCTTGCTTCCGTAGAAGGCATAATCGCAGATGGTGGTAACCCCCTCGGGGATGACGAGCTTTGAAAGCTCCTCTGAATATTTATATCCCGTTTCCGCGTTCCAGAAAGCGGAGGAGCCGATGGCTTTTATGCCCTTGCCGGAAAGGTCGGGATCTTTTACGTTGCATTTTACAAGCACGCCGTCGCCGACGATGGCGTAATCTTCCAAAAGATCATCGTACCAGTCCGTTTGGCTGAGCGCAAATCCGCCGATATAGGAAACGGAGGCGGGGATGTTGAGCTCGGAGAGTGCATAGCACTCATAAAACGCTTGGTATCCGATCGTTTTGAGCGTTTCGGGGAAAGTAACTTTTGAAAGCTTTTTGCAGGAAACGCAAACGCTTTCGTCAAACGTTTCGAGCGCCGTGCCGGAAAGATCGAGCTCTTCAAGCTCGGAGCAAAGGGCGAATGCCGCTTCTTCAAGCACAGTAAGCGCGGAGGGGAAGTTTACGTCTTTAAGATTTTTGCAATCGAAGAACGCCGCTGTATTTATCTTCGCGACCCCGTCGGGTATGGTTATGCTTTCAAGCTTTGTGCAGCTTGCAAAGGTGTATTCGTAAATTTCGGTAAGGTTTTCGGAAAGCTTCACCTTTTCAAGACCTTCACAGTGATAGAAAGCATAAGGACCAAGCACCGTTACGCTTGAGGGGAGGATGATCTGTGTAAGAGATTTGCAGCCGACGAACGCGCCGCCGCCGATGGTTTCAACGCCGTCCGCGATAATGATCTCTTCTATAGTTTCGTTTCCGTAGAAAGCACATTCCGCGATCTGCTTTACGTTTTTGCCGATAACGAGCTTTTTGATGGATGTGTCGTTTGAAAAAGCGCGCTCGCCGATGATGCTTACCTCTGCGGGAACGGTGTAGGCGCCGTTTTCGTCCGCTTGGTCTTTACAGTTATAAAGCACGCCGTTTTGTATATAAAGGTCGGAGATGACCGTGGGCGGTGCGGTTGTCTTGCCGCTGCCGAAGGAGCAGGAGCAAAGGAGTATTGCCGTGCAGATAAGCACGCAGATGGACGCTGTAAATTTTTTCATATATCCCCCAATGATAAGTTTTATTAAGTATTTTCATTTTACTACAAAGAAAGAGCAAAGTCAATAAAAGCGCGGACGCTTAACAATATATACGAAAATTATTTACAAAATAGGGGGCTTTTTTGCGCTTTTACCGCATAAGAATTAAGAAAACACTTTTTCGGGAGCTTTTTATGAATATTGTGATGGAAGAGAAAAAATACGGCGTTTCTGCGCATTCAAACGCCATTGCACGGGCGTATTTTCTTTATCCGCGTATTGACGGCGCACAGCGGATATCGGATTTTTACGCGGATATGGCAGAAAAACTTTATTCTTTTTTTGAAAAAGCGGCATCCTCCTTTTGCGCGGAGTACGAGGCACTGCCCGCAAGAGGGAGAAAAAGCTTTGCGCCGTTTTGCGTGCGGCTTTTCTCTTTTGTTTCCTTTGCGGATGAGGGAATGGCAAGTATCGTGCAGGAATACGTTGTATCGGAGGGCAGCCGCATTTTGCTTTACAGAAAACTTTGCCAGGTTTGGGATACAGAGCGCGAGCTTTTGCTTCCCGCGCGCCGCTTTTTCTCCCGCAAAGACGCGAAAAAAGCTGAGAAAAACGAGTTTTATATAGACGGGGCGCACGCGGTCATAGCGGAAAATCGTTTCCCGAACGCGGAAAACGGGGATGGACGGCGCATACGTCTTTGCGACTATATAAGGGAAACAAAACGGGATATGAAGAATATTTCTTTTCGCACGGGCGAACAATCATAAGACTCAACGTTCTTTTTTGAAAAGCGCCGTTATGCCGGAGATGATAAGGAGCGCACCGAACGCTTTGCGTAAAAGCGAGGAAGACAGAAACGTCAGCAGAAAATAGCCGAAAAGCGTTCCCGCAACGCCGAAAATGCAAAGGGGGAGCAGTATCCCCGCGTTTATCTTGCGCTTGAAAATATGAACGCACATCGCAGGGAAAGCCCCGAAAAGGAAGAAAAAGAGGTTTATTCCCTGCACGCCGATCTGCTCCGTTGCGCGAACGAGAGTGAGATATATTACAAGCAGTCCGCCGCCTCCGACGCCCATCGCGGCGAGTGCGGAAGCAAAAAAAGCTACAACGGTATCGATAATATCCATAATTACCTCACAATAAAGCAGATGCCGCCCCAGATAACGAGCAGGGCGAATATTTTTGAAAGCACCGCGGGTCTTATCCTGTCCATAAGAAGCGCGCCGAAGATTCCGCCTGCCGCCGCAGGAAGAAGATAGGGAAGCGCATCCTCGGCGGATGCCTTTCCGGAGAGCGCATATATTACCGCGGAGGAAAGGGACATAGCGAAGCAA
This sequence comes from Oscillospiraceae bacterium, assembly GCA_015064725.1. Taxonomy (GTDB): domain Bacteria; phylum Bacillota; class Clostridia; order Oscillospirales; family CAG-272; genus UMGS731. The sequence continues at coordinate 10,167 of SVRQ01000024.1, forward strand.
GAGAAAAGAGTTATGGCGAAAATATCCTTTTTTAATATCTCGGTGTGCTTGCGCGAAAAGCGCGAAAGCGCAAAAACGATGACAATGCCGCCGCCCGTTCCGAAAATGCCGTTCACAACGCCTGCGGCGAGGGCGCAAAGACAGAGAAAGAGCATACCGCTTTTCGTGCGGCGGAGCTTGAGGTGCATTTAATTTTTCCTCCCGGCATATTTATTATTAAAAATTAAAATTAACATAAAAATATGAATTAAAATAATGTTGTCTTTTCTGTTATTATGTGCTATAATTATTTTGTTATACTATAAGAGCAGACGGGCAGAGAAACGGAGTTGCGTATGACTGTTGCAGAAGCTCTTTGGTGCGGACTTATACAGGGTGCGGCGGAATTTTTGCCGATATCAAGCTCGGGACACCTTGCGCTCTTCCACGCTTTTTTTGGCGGAGAGGCATTTTCGGGTGCTGACCTTACTTTCGATATACTTTTGCACCTTGCTACGTTGTTCGCGGTTTTTATCGTTTATTTTAAAGATATCGTTGCGCTTATCCCTGCATTTTTTACCTTGTGCAAAAAGCTTTTGCACGGCAAACGCTCTGTTTCGGAATATTCCGCGGATGAACGCACGGCGGTCTGCCTTTTTTTCGGCACGCTTCCGCTTGCGGCGGCTCTTTTTATAAAAGATACGGTAGAGAATGCGGCGGCTTACCCGAGGATAGTCGGTGCGCTGCTTATTCTGAATGCCATCGTGCTTCTTTTCGGAGATAAGGGAAACGGAACGAAGGCTCTTTCCTCGCTTAACGCGGGAAAAGCTTGCGCCGTCGGTGTATTTCAGCTTATTGCTGTGTTTCCGGGGCTTTCGCGCTCCGGCTCCACCATTGCGGGGGGCTCTATTCTCGGACTTTCACGCGAGGAGGCGGTAAGGTTTTCTTTCTTGCTCTGCGTTCCGGCGGTGCTCGGCGCAAATATTACAAACATATCCGCACTCGGCGATATCTCGCGCGCTGACGTTCCGCTTTACGCGGTCGGTATGGCGGCGGCATTCGTTTCCGGGCTTGCGGCGATAAAACTATTGATATTCATATCTAAAAAATCGAATTTCCGCATTTTTGCCTGCTATTGTGCGCTTGTCGGTGCTATGGCGATAATTTTCGGCTGATGCGGAGAATGAAGAAAGGAAAAAGAAAGTGGCTAATAAAGAAAAAGACGTCAAAAAAACATCAAGCGGTAGTACGGGCGCAAAAAGCTCCAAGAGCGCGAACAGCGGTGCTGCAAGAAATAACGGCACTTCCGGAAAGGGCGGAAAGAGCCGCCGTTCCGCAGACGAAAAATACGACGTTTACGATTATGAAGAGATCTACGGGGACGCGGACGAGGGTGCGGATGTTCCCGCGAAAAGAGAAAAAGCTCCCGTGGACGTTTCCGCACCGAAATATCAGGTAATTATGCTTTTGATGGCGGCGATTGCGCTGTTTATCATCATATGCTACATCTTCCCCGATTTTTGCGGATTTGTCGGCAGAGGCATACGCTCGTTCCTTTACGGTACGTTTTCCGGCGCGGCGATGCTTGTTCCGTTCCTGCTCCTGCTGCAGGCTATATACTTGAAACGCGACCTTAAAAGCGGTTCTGTTTTGCTGAAGGTGTTCTTCTCTCTTTCGGCGGTCATCTTCCTCTCCGTTATGCTCCACGCCATATTCTGCATCTTCAATGCGGATATAGCGGGTCTTGCTTTCGCGGACGTCAAGGAGTTTTACGCAAACGGCAAGGACTTCATCGGCGGCGGCGTTGTAGGCGGCGTTTTCGGCGCGTTGCTCGTTTCCGCCGTGGGCATTCCCGGCACGATGATATTCTCCATCCTTTTCCTTATCGTGTTCTGCATATTCCTTTTCGGTCTTACTCCGCAGATGTTCTGGAAGCGTATCGCGTTCTATTTCTTCCGCTATTGCGAAAACCGCCAGAAGCGCAAAAAAGCGCGTGCGGCGGCGAGAGCGAGGGAAGAGTTTGCGCGCGCGGCAGCCGCACAGACAGAGGAGGAAACGAACGAGTATGCCGCATACTCCCCCAATACCGATACGGATACACGCGCTTACTCCCGTTACGATGCATACGGCACGAATACTAACGAAGTGCACAGAAGCCGCGGCGATATAGACGAGATATTTGACCGCGACCTTATAAACACAAAACCGGAAAATAAAAAAGTACAAAAACCGGAAAAGAAAAAAGAGCTTTCGCACAAAGCCCAGATAAAAGAGGATAAAGCATTCCGCGGTTCTTCCGTGGAGGATTATATGCGAAGAAGCGAAATGGAGGAAAAAACTCCGGACGTGACCTCTTACACCCCTGTGCGAGAGCCTGCGCCCGTAAAAAAGAAAACGGAGCGCAGTATGGAAAACGCATATTACACGCAGTATGACGAAACTCTCTCACCGATGGAGAGGACGGTCGAGGACGTTACGGTGACGGAAGCTCCCATAGAGCGCACGGCAAGCGTGGCTCACGCCCTTCGCGTAACGGAAGACAAAATAGAGGTCATTCCCTCGGCAGATGCTTTTTCCGGCACGACGGCAAAGGAAGAGGCGGAAGACATTTTTGAGGACGATTTCGATGACGAGATCATCCCCCCTGCGCCCAATCCCATTCCCGAGGAAGCACCGCCGGAAGAAGACGAAGACGACGTTCCGTGGGACGACAGCTACGACGAGCTTATCGGCGGCAATAAGGCAGAGCCGATAGCTCCCCCCGCGCAGGAAAAGAAGAGCGCAGATCCCCTTGCGGACGAGCTTCGCCGTACGCTCGATATAACGCGCAGAAGAATGCGCGGAGAGAGCATTCCCGAGGAAAAGAGTGTTGCTGCTTCCGCGACGGCTGCCGTTGCGGCTATGCCGGAAGAGCCCGTGCAGGAGGAAGCGATCCCCGAACCTCCCAGATACATTTTCCCTCCGCTTGAACTTCTCAAGCCCGAACCCGCAAAAACGGGCGGCGGAAGATCCGACGAGCTTCAGCTCAACGCTCAAAAGCTCGTTGAAACGCTACGCAGCTTCAACGTGCGCGCGCACGTTGTTGACGTGGCAAGCGGACCTACCGTTACAAGATACGAGATAGGTCTGGAAGCGGGAACGAGAGTGCGCCAGATAATGAACCTTGTTGACGATATTTCCTATGCGCTTGCCACAAACGGCGTGCGTATAGAGGGCGTTATCCCCGGTAAGAGCGCCATCGGTATCGAGGTGCCGAACAAGAGCGCGGAAACAGTATATCTTCGCACGCTCCTTGAAAACCCCAAGTTTGCGGACGCAAAGAGCAAGCTTACAGCGGCCTTGGGCAGAAGCGTTTCCGGCGACCCCGTTTACCTTGATATTGCGAAGATGCCGCACCTTATGATAGCGGGTACTACGGGCTCCGGTAAATCCGTCTGCATCAACACGATGCTCATAAGCCTTCTCTACAAGGCAACGCCCGAGGAAGTGAAGCTTGTGCTCATAGACCCGAAAAAGGTAGAGCTTAACGTATATAACGGCATTCCCCACCTTCTTGTTCCCGTTGTGTTCGATCCGAAAAAAGCGGCGGGCGCACTTCATTGGTGCGTAACGGAAATGGAACGCCGCTTCGACCTTATCGAATCTATGAACGTGCGTAACATTGCAGGCTACAACGAAGCCATTGCGGACGATCCCACAAAAGAAAAGCTGCCGCAGATCGTTATCGTTATAGACGAGCTTGCGGACCTTATGATGACGGCGGCAAACGAGGTTGAGACCTCCATCTGCCGTATAGCGCAGAAGGCGCGCGCGGCGGGTATGCACCTTATCATCGGTACACAGCGACCCTCCGTTGACGTTATCACGGGTCTTATCAAAGCGAATGTCCCCTCCCGTATCGCGTTCACGGTTATGTCTCAGGTGGACTCCAGAACCATTATCGATGCATCGGGCGCGGAAAAGCTCATTGGCCGCGGCGATATGCTCTATGCCCCCGTTGGCTGTACGAAGCCTATGCGTGCGCAAGGCGCGTTCGTTTCCGATGCGGAGCTTGAATCCATTATAGAATTTATAAAAGAAAACTCCGTTAAGGAAGAAAACCACGCGGAAAATACCCGCGCCATTATGGAGCGCATTGAAAAAGAAGCCGCCCTCTGCGGCAAGAAGGGCAAGGCACGCGAGGAAGCGGAGGCTGACCTTGACGACGATGGCGAGGAAGAGGAAGATCCCAAGCTCAAGAGCGCGATACAGCTCGCGGTCGAATCGGGCAAGATCTCTACTTCGCTTATCCAGCGCAAGCTTTCCCTCGGCTACGGCAGAGCCGCAAAGCTTATCGACGTTATGGAACGCCGCGGCATCGTGGCTCCCCCGGAAGGACAGAAGCCGCGCGAAGTCCTTATTACCAAGGAGCAGTATCTCCAGATGATGATGAACGATGACACGGGCGCGTCCGCGCAGGGCACGCTCACGCGCGATGACATCCCGGAAGATGAAATATAAACGTTTTAATCAAACAAAAATATTGATATATAAAAAAGAAAGGCAAGCAAAAATATGGGCAGACTTATTGCAATAGAAGGACTCGACGGTTCCGGAAAGGATACCCAGTCCAAGCTCCTTTACAATGATCTTATTGCTCAGGGGAAAAATGTGAACCTCCTCTCCTTCCCCAATTACACGAGCCGTTCCTCTGCGCTCGTTCAGATGTATTTGGACGGAGAGTTCGGAAATGACCCCGACAGCGTAAACGCATACGCGGCAACGACGTTCTTTGCCGTGGACCGTTTCGCATCCTATGAAAAAGACTGGAAGGCGATCTATACGGACGAGGACTCCGTTATCATTGCCAACAGATATTCCACCTCCAACGCTATCCACCAGCTTGCAAAGCTTGACAGAGGCGATTGGGACGATTACCTTAATTGGCTTTACGATTTTGAATTCAACAAGCTCGGACTTCCCGAGCCGGGACTTGTGCTCTATCTTGAGGTAAAGCCGGAGGTATCCCTTGCATACGTTAAAAAGCGCAGCGAGGAAACGGGGCAGCGCCTTGATATCCACGAGCTTGACAACGAATATATTATGCACTGCTATAAGGCGGCGGTATATGCTGCGGATAAGCTCGGCTGGGAAAGAATACAGTGCTGCGACGGAGATGAGCTTTTGCCCATCGACGAGATACAGGCGAAAATACAGGAAAAAGTGACAATGTACCTTGACGTGGCGGAATGAAAATGAACGAGATCTTAGAAAGGGTATGTATCCGCTTGCCCGAAAACGAAGCGGAAATATCGGAGCTTATCGTAAATCAGGCTAAAGTTTTTGGCGACAATGAAGCCTTTTACGATGACCTTTACATCGAGATAGGCAAGAAAAATACTCTTGCGGCTTTCCTTGACGGCAGGATGATAGGCGCTGTCAACTTCCCGGAAATTACTTTTCCTACAAAGGATAAAGATTTCAAGGGCGGCTATATCTTTGCCGCGTGGGTCGCACCGGAATACAGAGGAAACGGAGTTTTCTCTCTCCTGATGGAGAAGGCGGAGGAACAGATGCGCGCGCGTGAATACGCTTTTTCGCTCGTTGTTCCCGCGGAAAAGTCGCTTTTCCCGATGTACGAAGGTTTTGGTTATATAAATAAGGTAAAGAACGGCTTCCCTTACGTTGCGCCAAGAGAAATTCTGCGCGAATATAATCCCACGGACGATATTTATATGCTTTGGAAGGTGTATTCCAAAGCGCACGACGTGTTCGTAAAGGATATGGAGCTTTTCAACCACACTCTGCGCGATGCGGAGGAGGGCGGAAAATGCTTTGCTATTGCCAAAAACGGATATATCATATATGCACCGCGCTATGATGGCGATATCACCGTATATGACAGAATGGAGAGAGGCAGCCTTCTCGATCTTGGCAAAAGGGAAGACCGTGCGCTTTGCAAGGTCTTTTGCGAGGAGCTGAAAGCAAAAGAGCTCGCTTTCAATATGATGTTTGAACCGAAATACGAGATATTAAAAAAATAAAAGGAGAACGTATGAAAAAAGTTATTGTTTTCATAGCGAACGGAACGGAAGAGGTGGAGGTGCTTACCCCGGTGGATTACCTTCGCCGCGCCGGTGCGGACGTTACTTTTGCCGGAGTTCCCGAAAAGGAATGTGTCGGCTCCCACGGTATTGCCATAACTGCGGATAAAGCGGCGCGCGATTGTGTGGGCGGAGATTTTGATATGGTCGTTCTCCCCGGCGGACTCCCCGGAACTTTAAACCTTGAAAACGACGAAAACGTGCAGAAGATACTCAAAAAAGCATATGATGCGGATAAGTTCGTTGCGGCGATATGCGCAGCCCCCTCCGTACTCGGCAAGGCGGGAATGCTTGCGGGAAAGAAAGCCACGTGCTACCCCGGCTTTGAAGAGCATCTTATCGGCGCGGAATATATAAAAGCCCCCGTTGTTACGGACAAAAACGCGATAACCTCCTGTGGCGCGGGCGCGGCGGGAGAGTTTGCGTACGCTCTTATAAAGGCGCTTTACGGCGAAGAAAAATCAGAACAGATCAGAAAGGCGGTCAACCCCTATGTATGAAATAAGAAAGCATAAAACAGAAATAAGAGAATATTATCTTGAAAAAAGACGTTCTCTTGACCCCGAGCTTCGCGCGCAGATGGGCGAAAAGATCTGCCGCAATATGATAAGCTCCGCTACGTTCAGATATGCGGATATCATCCTTATGTTCTATCCCAAGGATGACGAGATAGACATCCGTCCCATCGCGGAGGCGGCGCTTGCGGCAGGCAAAAAGGTTGCTTTCCCGCGTTGCAATCCCGAAGACCACTCTATGGTTTTCTATTTTGTAAATTCTTTCGATGAGCTTGAACCCGGTTCTTACAATATTATGGAACCGCCCGCAACGCTTCCTGCGTTCGATAAGCTTACCGCGGAGACGGCGAACGTGGTCTGCATCGTTCCCGCGGTCGTGTTCGATAAAAAAGGTTACCGCATCGGCTACGGCGGCGGATATTATGACCGTTACCTTTCCGGCTTCCGCGGAACGAAGGTCGGTATGGCTTACAGAGATTTCATCGTAAACTCCGTACCACACGGAAGATTCGACCTTACGGTTGACGTTATGATGAGCGAAAGAGGACTTTATGCGAAGAGTTAATGCTTCGCATCCTTTTTTTGCCGCACCTCTTTTGGTGCTTGCAATATCGGTGTTCGTGCTGTTTATACAGCTTGTTAACGTCGAAAATATGGGAAAAACGGCAGTCTATGCCGTTATGATGGTCTTGCAGGCTGCAGTATTCGGTATTCCTGCGGCGGTGTTCTGCGCTTTTCGCGGGCAGGGATATGTTTTT
>SVRQ01000025.1 GCA_015064725.1 Oscillospiraceae bacterium
AAGCATAGCAAGAATACCGATGTATCAAGCACTCAATACCATTAAAATTGATACCAACGCCAAAACCGTGGCTATGATTGCCAATGAGATAAAGCTGTTGTAATACCGTCAAATTCCAATTTATCGAACAAAATAACCGAACCCCTACAGATACCGAAATAATCTGTAGGGGTTAATTCTTAGTTTTCTCCGTCTTTTTTTATTTATCAATGTTTTTTCGGGTCAACGTACGCGGTGTAGTTCGTGTAATATACTACGTGCCCGGGGGCAGATCCCGCAGGCTTTTTCACATTTTTTGCAAGAGTATAATCCACCGCCACGTTTTCGCCGTCGCGAAGGCTGGAGTAATACGCCGCTATCTCCGCCGCCTCGGTAAATTCGGAAGCATCGGGGTCTTCCCCTTCCTCGCAAAGCATTATAACGTGCGAACCCGGCTTGTTCTTAACGTGGAACCACCAATCGTGCTTGGAGGCAAGCTTAGTCGTAATAAAATCGTTCTGCACGTTATTCTTGCCGCAAAGCACGGTATGACCGCCCGACGTAGTAAATTTGAGAGGTACTATCTGCTCCTTTTTGGGTGCTTTTTTGCCGTCTGCCCCCTTAGCTTTGGAGATAAAACCGGCATCCGTAAGCTCTGCTTTTATTTGAGATACGTCGCGCTCGTTCTCGGAAAGAGCTATAGCCGTTTCCACCGTTTCAAGGTACGCTATCTGATCCGTTGCCTCGCGAAGCTGCTCTGTAAGTATCTGCTTCGCTTTTTTTAGCTTCGTATATTTTTTAAAATATTTCGCCGCATTTTGCGAAGCGGAAAGCTTAATATCAAGCGGTATCTTGACAGTCTCCATCTCCTCGCTGTAATAATTCACGACCTCGCACGTCTTGCTTTTCCCCGTTATCATATAGAGTGAGGAGGTTATAAGGTCGCCCCAAAGCTTATATTTATCCGCTTCCTTGCATTCTTCAAGATCGCGCTTGATAAAACCTATCTTTTTTGTAATTCTGGCTTTCGCGTTTGTCACGATAACGGAAACATCGTGTGTTTTCGTTTTCATCGCGGCTATTTTATCGCGCTCACCGAAAAATTCGTCAAGAAGCTCGGAAAGTGTCGAAAAAGCTTTTTTATCTGCACTTTCGCCATACTGCAAAACATCCGTAAAGCAATATTCCATCGGTGTGCCGTCCGTGTTAAAAAGGAGCGTGGGCGCATATACGCCGTCGAGAGATGCGCAGTATTCCCCAAGCCTTTCATAGAGCAAGCCCGCATCCACGTCCTGCATCTCTTTGCCCAAAGCGTCTGCGCGGTAAGCTATCTCGCGTGCCACGAGAGGCGAAAGACCGAGGTAGCTTGAAAGCAAAAAGCTTTCCGCCGTCTTGCTCTTTTCAAAAGAAGCGGCACGTCCCATGAACGTTTCCCGCGTTTCCTCCATAGGAAGCACCTTGCCCTCCTGCGCCGGCGGCGCTTCATATATCATACCGGGCAAGACCTGTCTTTTTGCACTCGTTGTAAAATCCACGGATTTTAGCACGCCCAAGATCTTGCGCTTATCGTCAAGCAGCATAATATTGCTGCATTTACCCATTATCTCGATAACTATCGTGCGCGTTGTGGAAAAGCCCATCTCGTCATACGCGGCAAAGTCCACCTCAACTGCGCGTTCAAAGCCGTTTTGCTTTATCGCCGCGATGCTCGCCCCCGCAAGATGCTTGCGGAGAAGCATACAAAACATAGGGGAAACCTTTGGGTTTTCAAAGGTTTGCTCCGTTATGCAAATTCTTGTGCGCGAAGGATTTGCGGAAAGGAAAAGCTTTCTCGTTTTACCCGCCCTGTAGCAAGCTATCACAAGCTCATCCTTCGTTGGCTGCGTCACCTTTTCAACCTTAGCTCCCGTCAAAATATCCGAAAGCTCCGCGCATACGGCGCGTGTAAATCCTGCGTCAAATGCCATCGAAAAGCACCTCCGTTTCGGTAAAAGTTTTATTTTTTCTGTTAACAATAATATATTTTTCGCTCATAAAAGGAAGCCTTACCGCCTCGCAAGAGCCGCGCTCCGAACGCGGAACGCTTGAAAGAAGCATTTCTTTAAGCGCTCCTGCGGCAAGCACTCCTTCGGAAAGCTCTGTCGGGACCCTGTGTGTTTCACCGAGAAGAAAATCAAGGCAAAGTCTTGCTTTTGTTTCTTCGGGATCTGCCGTAACGCTTTTTGCAAAATTCCAAACGAGCAAAAACGCATTCGGCTGCGAAACCTTGGAAATATCACGTATGCCGCATCTCTGTTCGAAAAATTCGCCAAGCTTTTCGAAAAACTCAAATGCGTTGCCGTATGCAAGAGGCAAGTACGGGAAAGTGTATTTGAATTTTCCGCTGTTTGAAAATCTGTCGCAAAGCTCGTCCGTAAGCGAAAGCTTTGCAAGCTCATAATATGAGATAAAATTTGTTTTAAGCACCTGATACGGCGGTCTTTCGGAATAGACTATGCCGTAACGCGCCGCATCGCGCTCCATCTCGCAGCCGCAGAGTATCTTCAAAAACCCGAGCTGAAGCTCATCGCACACACCGTAAGCATCGTTAAACGAACGCGCAAAAGAAGTGTAATCTTCATAAGGAAGCCCTGCGATAAGGTCAAGATGAACGAACAAGTTCCCCGCTTCGTAAAGAGCCTTGGCTCTTTCAAGAGTCTTTTTCACATCGAGCGTTCTGCGTATGGCGCGAAGAGTTTCGGGGTTAGTGCTCTGCAAGCCGATCTCAACACGGAATTTACCGCGCGGCGCATGAGTGAGTATCTCCACGGATTCATCGTCAAGCAATGACGCACATATTTCAAAATGATATTCCTTTGTGTATTCATCCGCGCAAAGACCGCGCCATATGGTCTTTGCTCTCTCCCTGTCAAAATTGAACGTGCGGTCAACAAACTTAACCGTCTTTATGTCGCCAAACCTTTCAAAACCAAGAACGTCCGAAAGCGCACGCTCCGCGCTCTTTGCTCGTATTTTTTTGTCCGTAGATGAAAGACAGTATGTGCAGGAATAAGGACAGCCGCGCACACTTTCGTAATAAACAAGACCGTGCGGCTCCCCGCCCACGTCACCGTAATATATTCCGCTTTCCGGAAATCCTGAAAAGTTTGGTGCATCCGTAATTCGCGGCACGTCTTCCCCATCCTCTATCATCTTGCAGATACGCGGGAAAGCATCCTCCCCCTCTCCGCGTATGATATGGTCCGCATAAGGATGTGCAGCAAAAAAATCTTCGCCGCGGAAAAGCACCTCGGGACCGCCGAAGACCATTTTTGCGTGCGGCAAAAGCTTTTTAAGAGAGGAAGCATAAGCATACATATCCTCCGCATTCCAAATATATGTGGAAAAGCCGTATATATCCGCATCCGCAAAGACAAGCGCAGAAAGTATGGCATCCCTCTTATCCTTTTGGCTTTTCTCTATTATTTCATACTCAAGCCCGTAATTCTGCATACCGCAGGCAATGGCGCGAACGGCAAGGTTTGTGTGAGAATAGGAGCTGTTGAGTGCAAAAAGTACCGTTTTCATAAAATATCCCGTTACGCCGAAAATGCCGTGCTAAGCACAGCATTTTCGGATATCTCAATTATTTTTTCTTTTTTGTGAATTTTCCTTTAATAAAGCGAAAGAACCTTGCAGCTTTATTGAGGAATTTTTCTTTTTCTGCTTTTTTCTGCGCTTTTTCCGCCTTTTCCTCCTCGGAAACGGGAGCGGAAGACACGTTAAGCTCAAATTTTTCCGTTTCTATAAAAGCTTCCATATGCCCCTGCGCCAAAGGCTCCTGCGGCTTTTCAAGCTGCGCGACAGTTTCCTCCCACGCAAGCATCGCCGCCTCGCAGGCAGCCGCCTCGCGCGCACGTTTTTCACGGAGCTTCTTGATTATTGTAAGCACTATAAGAGCGATGAGGATAGCAACGCCGACGGTGGATACGGCAAGACCCACAACGTAGCATTTGGGCATATAGCGAAGCTCTACGCTGTGTTCGCCCGTGCCTGCGGGGATAGCAAGCAAGGCCCCCATAACCTTAATACCTTCAACCTTTTCGCCGTCTATATAGCAGTTCCAGCCCGCATCGTAAGGAATCGTCGTAAGGATAAGCTCCTGACCCTCGGGAAGGGTTATCGTGCCCTCGATGCTCGTGTTGCTGTAATCTTCAACTGTTATTGCAGCGTTTGCAAGGTAAGAAAGCGCCTCGTCAACCGCTTCGTAATCCATATAGAAGAAGTAATAATCGCTTTCCTGCGCGAAGTAGATAACGTCGTTAAGGCGAAGCTCTACGTTAAGCTTCTCTCCCTTTTCGTATTCGCCAAGATCTACGATCTGGGAGCTGGAGTAATTGCAAATAAATTTGCTGTTCACGTAAATATCGCAGGATTTACCGAAGTTATCCATCGGGAAATGAGCGAATATCGCACCGTTTGTAGGCGCTGTAAACGTAAATTTGATAGTAGGATCGTCACCGTTGGAGGTGTAGCTCTTATAAGGCACGTTCTTTGTCTGCTTTTCGCCGTTTTCGTCAACATAGGGACAAGTCTGAGTAAACGTACCCATCGTACAGTCCTCCAGGGCGGGATAAGCATAGATAGGCTTGTAAACGTCCTTACCGCTGTAATCCGTACCGTAAAGGATAGCTTTGATAATATCGTTCTGCGCCTCGGATCCGTTGGGATAATAAGGTGTGGACATCTCGTTAAGAAGGTCCGCGGCGTATTCGCTCACACCGTAAGCAATGGGAAGCACCTTTGTGTTCTTCATAGCATAGATGGAGGAAGCGGAGGAAACGTATCTGTACCCTTCCGCGCCGTAGTAAGCAAGCTCGTAGAAATGTTCGTCCAAAAGCTCATCCTTGGTTATAACGTATTTTATACCGAGGAGCGAATCGGAAAGAGGAGTGCCTCCGAGATACTTTGTCCAGTGGGACTGTGAAGCATAGCCGAAGTTGGAAAGAAGTCTTATGACGTTTGCATTAAGCGTGGACGTGGAATGAGCAATACCGTTGAAGCCGAAAGCCATACTTTCGTTTTCGCCGCCGTTTCTGCGGTAAACCTTGCTCTCCATACGGTAGAAGGAGCTATCGTTCTCCGTTACCATATCCACAACGTGTTCTATTCTTCGTATCGCGGAGTTATAGGAGGTGTAGTTTTCCTGTCCGTTGGATTCAACGAAGCTGTCGTATTTGACCATACCTACGTCGCGCGTCACATCCGCAAGGTTTATAAGACCGCCTGCAAACATTTCCACGCAAACGAGCGCCGCAAGCATAAACGAGCCTGCGCTTTCCAGCTTCTTGTTCGTCACAAGATACATAACTATCATATAAGCAACGATAAATACCACGGAAAGAAGAATGGAGGTAAGGTTCTTTTCGTCCGCCTTCTGGAACTCAGACTGTATGGGGTTTATGTGGTATTTAAGATTCTGTACTATCGCAACGAGCGCAAGAAGCACACCGCCCACAGCGGCGATATTGCCGATCTTTATATTCTCCGCATCAACGAGCGCGTCCGCCGTAAGGCAGATAACGAAGAAGGAGAAAACGAAAGAGTATCTGAAGTTGAGCCAGTTGGGAAGATTGAAGCCGTGCCATACAAGGTCTGCGGGGTTTATCGCAAAGCTGAGTATAAGCACAAGAAGAACGAGCGTCGCGCCGATCTTCTTCGCAGGCTTCACAGAGGGCGCCATATAGAACATAGGAAGTCCGATAAGGGCAAGAAGTCCGCTGTATATCATCGGAAGTCCCTCGGGTCTTACAGTGTCGTAAGAGCCGATAAGCATCTTATTGAATATTTCAAGGAAATCGAAGCGGAGCGCGAATACCCAGTTCGTGTTCTGGAAGTTGTTCTTACCAAAGGAGAGCGAATATACCGCCGCGATAAGCATAAACATACATACCATCAAAACGACGATGGTCGCAAGCCCCATTCTCGTAAAGGTGCGTACACCGCAGCAGGACGTTGCACGGCGGAAGAATTTTCCCTGTTTCGGCGGATACTTTTTAATAAGCTCCGCACGGTTTGTAAGATAATAGTAAACGAAGTAGATAAAAGTGAATATGCAAACCATATATCCGATATAGTAGTTTGCCATAATGATAAGGGAAAGCGAGATTATATAAAGAAGCACCTTGCGCTCTTTGATGAGGCTTTCAAGACCAAGTATCATAAGAGGCAGATATACAAGCGCATCGAGCCACATCGGGTCGAGCGTCTGCACAACGGAGTAGGAGCAAAGCGCGTACATACAGGAAAGCGCGAGTGTTTTCATCTCTCCGGGGTTTCTTGTTTTGTGGATGTATATGCCGAAAGTAAGACCCATGGAGCCGATCTTCATAAGGTTTATGAACATCATAGCATCGGCTGTCATATTTTTCGGGAATATCGCAAAAATCAGGTTATAAAGGCTCGCGCCGTAGTATGCGATAATACCCATAAATTCGCCGCCGAGCGTTCGCTTCCAGGAGTAAAGGAAGCTGCCGCCCTCCGTAAGCAGGTTGCGTATTTCTTCATAATAGTAGATGTATTGCGCCTGTAAGTCAAGCATAAGAACGGAATTGTTTCCGAAAGGATGTATCTCCATACAAGCGTAAATGCCGAGCATTATCGTAAACGGCAAAAGGAAAGCCGCCGAAAGATATATATACTGGCTCGTTGTAAGCCTTGAAAAAGCGCGCGCTATGCGTTTAAAAAAGCCGCGTTCCTTTTCAAGAGGCTGAAGCTGAACGGTGTTATCTTTGTTCATTATTGTCCTCCGTAAGATGTTTTGGAATTTACATATTCATCTGTCGTTTAGTATAACATATTTTCTCTCCGATTGGAATAGAAAATTTCCAAAAATGAAAATCTTTTTGTTAATTTTTATTTAATTATAAGCAGATCTGTGGTATTATAGATATGTAATCAAAAAATTGCCGCCGGAGGTTTTGATATGTGGCCCTTTAAAAAGAAAAAACTCGAAGACAAAGTTTCCTTTCGCCGTTCTATGGCAGAAAAAATAGCACGCCATCGCATCCGCTACGTAAGCGAGCGAGAGGGCGATATGGACATAATAATCGGGCGCGACGGCGGCTTCAACATCCGAAACGGAGAATTTATCGTAAGCGCGGATAACCACGTCATCTTCCGCACAAAAGTGGACGACCTGCAAGCCTCCGAGCTTATGAGCCTTGAGGGCGCGATACTCACCGCACCCGACCTTGAGAACGGCGGCGAAATGCGAACGATAATCGCATATTACGTTTATTACAGGTGATCTGAACGCGCAGTTATAATCGCCCCCCTCCGGGAGAAGCGGTGCTCGCAAAGAAAACTCCCCCTCTCACCCGCTGCTGCGGGAGCTCTCCTGTGGTGAGAGCCTTGATAAGAAAATCAGAACAAATATGACATTTTTTTCAAAATTCACATATTTTTCTATATTTTTTAACAACAAGTTAATATTTCTTTAATAAAATATAATCAGTACGTACAGATTTATTTTTTATTTTAAGGAGGTCTATATGCTTGACATAATTGACGTATATCTTCGTTTTCCTTTCCGACATCTTCCCGGAAGATACAGCCTTATCTACCTTGTTGTAACGGCAATTATTTTAGCATTGTGCGTAACAAGCCTTGTGTTTGAATACAAAAGATCTCGCAAAGAAAATTCGGACGGCACCGCGGAATATCAAAGATCGGTCAAACGAATGCTCCTTGGCATCTTCACTTTCCTTTTCGGAATTTGGCTTAACACAAGACCAAGAGTGCCATTTATTCTTTCTATGATAATCGTAACCGCGGGCGTCATCTTCTGCCTCTGGGGCTTTTTCAGCTCGTTCGGCTCAAAAAAGAAATAATATACATACAACTTTATTTTTTTATTTAAGGAGGTCTATATGCTTGACATAATAGACGTATATCTTCGTTTTCCTTTCCGACATCTTCCCGGAAGATACAGCCTTATCTACCTTGTTGTAACGGCAATTATTTTGGCATTGTGCGTAACAAGCCTTGTGTTTGAATACAAAAGATCTCGCAAAGAAAACTCGGACGGCACCGTGGAATATCAAAGATCGGTCAAACGAATGCTCCTTGGCATCTTCACTTTCCTTTTCGGAATTTGGTTTAATACAAGAACAAAAGTGCCCGCCACGTTTATTCTTTCTATGATAATCGTAACCGCGGGCGTCATCTTCTGCCTCTGGGGCTTTTTCAGCTCATTCGGTTCAAACAAGAAATAATATACATACAACGAAAAAGAACGCCCTTTATCGGCGTTCTTTTTTAAGCGTTTTTCCGCCGCTTCGGACTTCGGCGGAAAAACCAAGAAAAGCTTTGCGTTGCAGCTTTCACAAAGCTTACTTGCGTTGGCTTTCACTCTTTAGTCGCAAAAAGGAAAAAGTTTTCTCACCTCACAATAAAAAATCTAAAAATTTTGCAAAAAAATAAAGATTTTTATGAGTTTGTTGTTTACTTTTCGGGACGAAAGTGGTATGATTAACTATGTAGAGTAGTTAAAAAAAGCTCAAAGACACAAAAAAATTTTTATGGAGGTTCTTAAACTATTATGGCAAGAAAGAAAATTTCCATGGATGGTAACACCGCTGCGGCGCACGTATCTTATGCGTTCACAGAAGTTGCTGCCATCTACCCCATCACGCCTTCCAGTGTTATGGCTGAACTTACAGACTCTTGGTCTGCAACAGGTCTTAAAAACATCTTGGGCGAAAACGTAAAAGTAATGGAGATGCAGTCTGAAGCAGGTGCTGCAGGTACTGTTCACGGTTCCTTGGCAGCAGGTGCTCTCACAACGACTTACACAGCATCCCAGGGTCTTCTCCTTATGATCCCCAACATGTACAAGATCGCAGGCGAACTCCTTCCCTGCGTAATCCACGTTTCCGCTCGTTGCGTTGCTTCCCACGCTCTTAACATCTTCGGTGACCACTCCGACGTTTATGCGTGCCGTCAGACAGGCTTCGCTATGCTCGCTGAATCCAACCCTCAGGAAGTAATGGACCTTGGCGCGGTTGCTCACCTCGCTACGATCAAGGGCCGTGTTCCTTTCCTCAACTTCTTCGACGGCTTCCGTACATCTCACGAGATCCAGAAGATCGAAGTTTGGGATTATGAAGATCTCGATGAAATGGTTGATAAAGACGCTATCGCTGCATTCCGCGCTCGCGCTCTCAATCCTAACCACCCCGTTCTCCGCGGTTCTGCTGAAAACGGCGACATCTTCTTCCAGCACAGAGAAGCGTGCAACCCCTACTACGATGCTCTTCCCGAAATCGTAGAAGAATATATGGATAAAGTTAATGCCAAGATCGGCACAAACTATAAGCTCTTCAACTACTACGGCGCACCCGATGCAGAACGCGTTATCATCGCTATGGGCTCCGTTTGCGACGCTGCTGAAGAAGTTATCGACTACCTCACAGCTCAGGGCGAAAAGGTTGGTCTTGTAAAAGTTCGTCTTTACAGACCTTTCCGTGCGGACAAGCTCATCGAAGCTATCCCTGCAACAGCTAAGAAGATCGCAGTTCTCGACAGAACAAAAGAACCCGGCTCTCTCGGCGAACCTCTTTACCTCGACGTTGTTACAGCTCTCGCTACAGCAGGCAAGAACGACGTTACTATCGTTGGCGGTAGATACGGCCTTGGTTCCAAGGATACAACTCCCGCTTCCATCATTGCAACTTACGAAAACCTCAAGCTCGATGCTCCCAAGAACAACTTCACGATCGGTATCGTGGACGACGTTACAAACCTCTCTCTTCCCGAAGTTGCTGCTCCCGATACAGCTCCCGCAGGCACTATCTCCTGC
Organism: Oscillospiraceae bacterium; assembly: GCA_015064725.1. Taxonomy (GTDB): domain Bacteria; phylum Bacillota; class Clostridia; order Oscillospirales; family CAG-272; genus UMGS731. Next base: position 9,821 of record SVRQ01000025.1, read on the forward strand.
AAGTTCTGGGGTCTTGGCGGCGACGGTACTGTTGGTGCTAACAAAAACTCCATCAAGATCATCGGTGACCACACAGATAAATATATTCAGGCATACTTCCAGTATGACTCCAAGAAAACAGGCGGCGTAACAATTTCCCACCTCCGTTTCGGTGACAAACCCATCAAGTCCACATACTACATCACAAAAGCGGACTTCGTTGCTTGTCACAACCCCTCTTATATGCTCAAGGGCTATAAGATCGTTGAAGACGTTAAGCCCGGCGGTACGTTCCTTCTCAACTGCCAGTGGACAGCTGACGAGCTCGACGCTAACCTCCCCGCTTCCGTAAAACGCTATATTGCAGAAAACAACGTAAACTTCTACATTGTAAACGCTATCGACAAAGCTCGTGAGATCGGTATGGGCAAACGCACAAACACGATCCTTCAGTCCGGTTTCTTTGCTCTTGCTAACATTATGCCTATCGCAGAAGCGGTTGACTATATGAAGTATATGGCTAAGAAGTCCTACCTCAAGAAGGGCGAAGCTGTTGTTGAAATGAACTACAAGGCTATCGACGCAGGCGTTGATGCACTTGTTAAGGTTGACGTTCCCGCTTCTTGGAAAGAAGCTGCAGGCGATGTTGCCGCTGACGTTGCTACAGGCAAGCGCGACGACCTCGTTAACTTTGTAAACGGCATCCTCTACCCCGTATCCAAGATGCAGGGCGATGCTCTTCCCGTTTCCGCGTTCGCAGGTATGGCAGACGGTACATTCCCTCAGGGCTCCGCTGCATACGAAAAACGCGGCGTTGCAGTTGACGTTCCCGTATGGCATCCCGAAAACTGTATCCAGTGTAACCAGTGTTCTTACGTATGTCCTCACGCTACAATCCGTCCCTTCGCTATGAGCGCAGAAGAAGCAGCTAACGCTCCCGCTTCCACTAAGTTCACAGCTAAGATGATCGGTAAGGGCTGCGAAGACTACAAGTTCACAATAGCTATCTCTCCCCTCGATTGTATGGGTTGCGGACTTTGCGTAAAAGTTTGTCCTACAAAAGAAGGCAAGAGAGCGCTCGAAATGGTTCCTCAGGCTACACAGCACGATCAGCAGGCTGCATTCGATTACGCAGTTGCTAACGTTACAAAGAAAGCTACACCTTTCGCAGATACAACTGTTAAGGGCAGCCAGTTCAACCAGCCCCTTCTCGAGTTCTCCGGCTCTTGCGCAGGCTGTGCTGAAACATCTTACGCTCGCCTTATCACACAGCTCTTCGGTGAAAGAATGTATATCTCCAACGCTACAGGTTGTTCCTCCATTTGGGGTGGCTCCGCTCCCGCAACACCTTACACAGTAAACGTTCAGAGCGGCCGCGGTCCTGCTTGGGGTAACTCCCTCTTCGAGGATAACGCTGAACACGGTCTTGGTATCCACCTTGCTCAGAAGACTATCCGCGAAAAACTCATCAAGAAAGTTGCTGAAATGGCAGAGTCCGATAAAGCAACAGAAGAATTCAAGGCAGCTGCTAAAGCATACCTTGACACAGTAAACGACGGTAAGGCTAATGAAGCAGCTACAAAAGACCTCGTTGCAGCTCTCGAAGCAGCAGCTGCTGCAGGTTGCCCCGCAGCTCCCGCTATCCTTGCTGAAAAAGACTACCTCTCCAAGAAGTCCGTATGGATCTTCGGTGGCGACGGTTGGGCTTACGATATCGGTTTCGGCGGTCTCGACCACGTTCTCGCTTCCGGTCAGGACGTAAACGTAATGGTATTCGATACAGAAGTTTACTCCAACACAGGCGGTCAGGCTTCCAAGGCTTCTCAGGTTGGTCAGGTTGCTCAGTTCGCAGCAGCTGGTAAGGCTATCAAGAAGAAAGACCTTGCTAACATCGCTATGTCTTACGGCTATGTATATGTAGCACAGATCGCTATGGGTGCAGATATGAACCAGACGATCAAGGCTATTGCAGAAGCTGAAGCATATCCCGGTCCTTCTCTTATCATCGGCTACGCTCCTTGCGAAATGCACGGTCTTAAGGGCGGTATGGGCAACAGCCAGAGCGAAATGAAGAAAGCTGTTGAAGCAGGTTACTGGCAGATGTTCAGATTCAACCCTGCACTCAAGGCAGAAGGCAAAAATCCTCTTACGATCGACAGCAAGGCTCCCACAGCTAACTATGTTGACTTCATTAAGAGCGAAACACGTTACAGCCGTCTTGAACAGCAGTTCCCCGAAAGAGCTAAAGAACTCTTCGCAGAAGCTGAAGTACAGGCTAAGGCTAAGTACGAACGCCTCCTCAAGCTCGCAGAAATGTACGCTGAATAATCGTTCATTGATAATATTAAGAGCAGATGCGAAAGCATCTGCTCTAATATTTTTTAAGAAAGGACTTTTTATGTCACATATAAAAACAGCTCTTTTATATCTTGTTAAAATCGCGCTGATATTTATATTCACACTGATCATATACTTACCTTTGCAGCTTATTTTAACTTCGGCTGTTCAAAATTCCGGTGATACCTCAAAAACTTTGTTGATATACGGAATTTTCGGAATAATTTTTGAGCTTATCTTGATTTTTGTATTATTCTACAAAGATTTTTGCAATGAAAAAAATTTGGATGTAAAATCGTTCACAATTCCTTTTGCCATAGCTTTGATAATGCAGCTTATTATAGCAAGCATCAATCACTTTTATATCTATACCGCAGGCTGCGGAGTATCTTTTATAGGTCAATTTATTCAAGCTTCAAAAGCAGGCGTAATTCCTCAAACGCCAAATGAAGTTCCGCTTTCATATTATTTGATAATTACGTTCATAGCCGATATATTAAGATATTTAACAGTCTTCTTTGCATATAAAGCAGCAAAACAGAAGCACAAAAAAGAGAAAGCGGAACTTTTATCGCAAACAAAAAACGCAGGTTAACCTGCGTTTTTTTCATATTCAAAATTAAAGATAGAGGTCTGCAGCTTTCTTGATAGCACTTGTGCAGCTGAAATATGTATTTTCGGGAACGAAAGTAACGTCCTGCGCACTCTTGCCCGTGAAGAACTTGAACCAGCAAATAGCCGCCGCATATCTGCCGTAATCAAGAGAAAGGTGGAAGTTATCGCGGCAGAGGGACATACCGCCGTTTTTGAAGTCGAACGGAGGTGTGTTGCGGAGGAGCTGAATGAAGTCGCCCGTAGGAATAACTCTGATATTGTGCTTCTTAGCCATCTCGGTTGTTGCGGCAACGATAGAGCCGTACATATCCATCTGGCTTCTGTTGTAAGCAGCGAAATTGGGATGACCGGAACCGATCTCATATGCCCAAGTGCGGTGGAAAAGTATCTCTGCCTTGGGGCAAGCTGTTCTTACCGTGTCAAGGATAAAGGAAAGGTAGGGTTCAAACGTTTCGGGCTTGCCGGAACGTCCGCTAACCTGCTGAACCGTGATGTAGTCCCAATCTTCAAGCGTAAGAGCCTCGGGGATGGAGATCTTTCTCGTGCCTACAGCATCGATCTCATAATCGTATGCGGGCGCGTTGCTTTTTATATTGTTTGCGTGCTGTTCAAGGCTGCAACCGCCGATATAGAGGTTACGAACGAAAAGAGGTTCGCCCGCAGAAGCGGAAACTTCCTGCAAATATCTTGTTGCATCCTGAGAAAAACTGTTGCCGATAGCTAAAATTTTCATAGTGAGATCCTCTCTGTTTTTTCTTTTATTCTACCACTCTTTCGCGCTCAATTCAATAGAAAAAGGATTTTTTTATAAAAAAGTTTGAAGAGTTTTCAAATTTTAAATTTTCATAAACTAATGGTTCATATAACATTTATTGACTTATTTTTATACTATGTTAAAATTAAAATATAAAGCTTTTATAAAACAAGAGGATTTTTTATGGAAAATATATCATCCGCCTGCAATCTGCAAGTTGTTTTTGCAACGTCCGATGAAGCGGAGAGCATCAGCTCTATATTCTCGGAAAATCAAAAATATTTACACTGCGAAGATATAAATTCTGAACAATGTTTCCATACACTCTTTTCGTGCAATTTCAAACTTTGAAAGCATATCGGCAAGACTTTGAGGATATTGCGCTTCCGAAATGTTAGCAAAAATACTTGAAAATTCTTTGTCATATGCCGCCCCTTTCGCATCAAAATCAAGGCGTTAGCCTTGTATATCATCCGCAACTTGTTGCGGTATATCATCAATGCGTAGCATTGTATATCATCAAACCGCAGGAAAGATACACTCTTACGAGTGATGATATCCAGCCCAAAGGGCTGATGAGATACACGCTAAAGCGTGATGATATACCAAACCTGCGTTTGGATAAAAAAATACTGCAGAAAAGATAATCTCTTCTGCAGTATTTTTTGGTGACCCGTACGGGAATCGAACCCATGATTCAGCCTTGAGAGGGCTACGTCTTAGCCGCTTGACCAACGGGCCGCTAACGGATAATATTATAGCACAAGAAAAATCAAATTGCAATAGTTTTTGAAAAAAAATTTAAAAAAAGAGCGATTTTTTTCGCTCCTTTTTTCTAGCATATTAAGCAAGCTCCGCTTCCGCAATGCGCACAACAAGATTCGTACCGTAAGGGTATCCCGTACAATCTACGGTTATATCTGTGCCGTTCTGCGTGAAAGAAAGCTCCTCTCCGTTATCCGTCCAGCGAATACGGGCGATCTTATCCTGCAAGCCGCTAAAGCTTCTGGGGCCGTAGCCGCCGCCTTCAACCGTTACGTTTTCGTTGCCTTTGATAGCAAGATCGTGTACGAAGAAATAAAGCTTTCCGTTTGCGCGAAGAGCAAAATCCTTTCTTGCACCAAGCACACCGCAGGGTCTGCCCTCATATACAGCGTTGCCTGTTTTGTTTATCCAACCGCCGATACCGTAAAGCAATGCTTCCTGCATAAACGGAACGTCGCCGTCACCCGTGGGACCGATATTAAGAAGGTAGTTAGCACCCACCTTGCGGCAAGAGCAGAGTGTTTCAATAAGCTCTGCAAGAGATTTATAGTTGAAATCCGCACCGCCGAATCCCCAATGCGCGTTCATCGTATGGCACATCTCCGCAGCAAGGTATTTGGGCATACCTTCCCTATCCATAGGAGTGGGTCTGCCCTGCTCGAAAGTAACGCTGTCTATTTCGGGGTTTCCGACACGGCCGAGCGCGGAAGTACCCGTGTTATTTACGATTATAGCGTTCGGCTGGTGCTTGCGGATAACGGCATAGAGCTTATCCTCTTCCCAATCCCTATCCTTGTACCACCAGTTGCCGTCAAACCAAAGGCCGCCTATCTCACCGTAATTCGTGCAAAGTATTTCTACGGAATCGCGCAGATACTGAAGATATTTCGGAAAATCATTTTTACAATCGGGATTATACCAATCCACCGTTGTGTGGTAGAAAAACGGCTTTACGCCAACTTCGCGGCAAGCATCCGCAAACTCGCGCACAAGGTCGCGTCCGCAGGGGGTGTGAAGCGAATCATACGTGTTAAGACCGCAGGTATCGTAGAGCGAAAATCCCTCGTGATGGCGCGTGGTAAGCACCGCATATTTCGCCCCCGCCGCTTTTGCAACGCTTGCTATCTTTTTTGCATCAAACTTCTCTGCCGTGAAAGTATCGGCAAGCTTCATATATTCTTCTTTCGGTATTTTTTCAATATGCTGGACCCATTCTCCCCTGCCAAGCTGAGAGTAAAGTCCAAAATGAATGAACATACCGAAGCCCATATTTTCAAAATCCGCAATTCTTTTTTCCGCTATTGGAACAGCCATAATAAAATCCTCCGCAAAGTTTAATTGGAATTCTTATTCTTCCGTGATCTCATCTTTCATGTGCTCCATCGTTGTTTCGATGAGCTCGTCAACCTTAACAACGTCAAAGCCGCAAAGGTTTGTGCAAAGTCTGCCGTTTATGGGAGCAGTCCATTCTTCTCCCACGCCGGCAATACCGTTTCTCATACCCATAATAGAGCCGACAGTAGCACCGTTGCAGTCCGTGTCAAAGCCTGTCTGAACGGAAAGGCATATAGACTTGCCGAAATCACCGTCGCAGCAAAGCAAGGACGCTACAACAACGAGCGCGTTGGAGATAGTGTGGCACCAATCAAAACCGTCCTCGTCATTATAAAGACTGTGTATATAAGCAAACATTTCGTCCGTATCCGCACCGCCGTCATATTTTTCAATAAGCTTTGTAATAGCCTCGTAAAGACGGGACGTTGCAGGTATCTGGGCAAGTCCGCCGTAAATAATATCCTTGATATTGTCCGTTGTTGCCGCTATCGCTATCATAGCCGCCACGAACATTTCGCCGTAAATACCGTTTTTGGTGTGGGAGATACAAGCATCTCTCCAAGCCATCTCTGCCGCAAGCTCGGGATTGCCGGGGTTGATATAACCGAAATAGTCGCCGCGTATCTGCGCTCCGATCCATTCACGGTAGGGATTTTTGTACATAGCAGATATCGGGGGCTGATAACCGTTTACAAAGTTTATAAACGCAACCTGCTCCGCTGTCCAATATGCCGTTTTGGGCTGGAGTGCCAACCATCTTTCCACCATATCATCGGGAGTGAAAGCTCTGCCGTATTTTTTAATGACCTCCTGCGCCATTACCGTATAGTTCGTATCATCGTCCGCAGGCATAGCATCCGTCATATCGGGATACATTTTGAGTCTTCTGCGGAAATTGTATTTATATCTTTCGTTCATCTCATCCTTGACGTCTGCCGCAAGAATGTATCTTTTCATCGGGTAGTTGCCCGTTTCCTTGAGAAACTCTGTTATTTCCGCATATTTTGCGCCCTCGATAGGTTTGCCGAGCCAACAGCCGGCAATTCTTCCGTACCAAGCGCCGCGTATCTTTTCTTTAAGGTCTTCGCCCTCTGCTGTCTTTCCCTCGTAGCTGTAAGGCTTGCGAAGATCGCGTATTCCCTCGAGGTCGGAAGGCTCGTTGTAAGCATAATCCTCTCTTGTGGGAAGCCTATGGATTATATTTTGCAAAAGCGTTGCCATTTCTTCTCTTTCTCTGCAGGTCGGCATTCTGCGGATAGCAACGAACACCTTCTGATAAGGCTCTACGTCAAGTCCCTCATCGTAGCACTGTCTGTATTCTCCAAAAAGCTGCTCCGCATAGGAGTTGCCGTACTTTTTAAGGTTCTCCATACTGGGGTTCATCACAGTACCGTATTCATAATGTTTGTCGTTTGCCATATTATCCTCCGTTTTTTTGCTTTTTTATTTTATAATTTTAGTATATATAAAATCTACAAATTTGTCAATAAATAGTGGGAAATTAACCCGCTTACACTTAAAAAGAAGAATAAATATCCCCCCGTAAATGTGTGATGTCCTTATCGGAGAAATAAGATAGGGGTATGGGCGCAGCCCGATGCATTTGTAAAACAAATGCGAAACTTTCAATAAAAACAGAAGAGAGAGTGCTTCGGAAGCAAAATTCCGTAAGACTCTCTCTTTTTCTGCTGTCTATGAGTGATATTCTTTGCTTTCGCAAAGAGTGATATTGCCCTTGCGAGCA
>SVRQ01000006.1 GCA_015064725.1 Oscillospiraceae bacterium
ATATTAAGTTTTAACGCCTGTTTTTGCGAATTCAATGGACTTGAGGCAGATCGTTGATTTCGATTTTTATACGCTCTGTTCCTGGACTTAATAGACATGCAAACTTCCTTTCAAAATTCCGTATATATCCTTTCAAATTTCCGTATATAATTCTATGTTAGTTTTATCGCCAGTTTCGCATTTGTTTTACAAATGCATCGGGCGAAGCCCATACCCCTAAGGTTGCACGATCCCTGAGGCCTCCCTCCGGGAGAGCTCCCGCGGTAGCGGGTGAGAGGGGGTATCATTGCAACCATTTGCCCTCTCCGTCGGCTTCGCCGCCACCTCTCCCAGAGGGCGAGGCTTTCTATTATGTCCATTATAACACAGATCGGCAGAGAAAACAAGTTCTCTGCCGAAATTTGTAAACATCCTTATGAGAACGCTCCTAATCTGTTTGTGTTTTTAATTTATAAGCATAAAATCGTGTCCGTCCGCAATTATCGCTTCCCCATCATTAAGACGGATAACTTTGCAATTATTTTCTTTTTCATATTCGGCGCATCTTTCCTCAAAGCCGTCATACCTCTTTATGAATTTGCTGTAGTGAGGCAATATTTGAATATCGGTCAGCGCACACGCAGTCAGGTCTTCCAAGCCAACGATGTTCATTTCCGGCGAATAAATATCTACCAAATTAAGCGTCGGTGTCAGCACAAGTGCGCCCGCACTGCAGCCAACCAAATACTTATTCTCCGCAAAATGCTTCAAAACATCATAAAATCCGTTTTTTCTTATCGATTCCAAAAGATAATAAGGGTTTCCGCCGATAAGCTCCGCAACTTCATAATTCAAAAGCTCAGACGGCGTTTGCTTGTCAAAATCAAAAAGCTCAACCGCCAACCCAAGCAACTCCAATTCTCTTCTCAAACGCTCAACGTGATAATTTTTCTCTTTATACTCATTGTCTGCCGTAACAACAAGAGCCGCTTTACCCGATTTTATGTATTTGCCAAGCTCATTCAAAAGCTTGGCATTCGACAACCCGTTTGATGTAAGAATTATCATTTAAAAGCCTCCTCTTAAAAATCACTTATTGCGTTCAAACGTCACAACAATAGTGTCCTTTGCCGTCCAAGAAAGACATTCATTCGAGGTGACGGAGATAACTCTCCACCCGAATTTTGCAAGCTCATTCATCTCTTTTTCCGCTTCTTTAACTCGATATACTTCTACTTTATACTCGTACATTATATTCACTCCTTCACCTTCACTATTCCCTCTTCCACTTCTATGTCAAGCACGAGCGCGCGCTCCATAGGAGGCTTTTCGGGATAATGCAAGCACATCTTCTTTTTGCCGTCGAAATCATCGAATATCATAGGATGACCGCCGTTATCCCCGAAAACAGCTTCCGTTTGATGAACCCATTCGCCTTTTATTTTTCCGCTTTTGCAAACAGCGGAAGCCACGATATAAGTTCCCTCGGGTATAGGTGACCATAATAGTGTCAAGCTTCCGTCATCATTCTTCATAACAAAAGGCGCGTCGGAGCCGTATCTGTACATTCTGACACCGCCCCGCGTATGTCTTGTCGGTCTTCCCGCGGAAAGCGGCGCTTTATTTGAGTTAAATAGAAGAAAAGGCTCTCCCACCATCTCACAAAGGTCGGGCGTAAGCTCTACCGCAGCGATCTGCCCTACAAAAGCGCCCGCTTCTTCCACATAATTATCGGGCCAATCGTGAGAATAAACGATGTACGGCGTGCCATCCTCCACGTAGAGCGTGCCGTCTATACAACTTTGATAAGACGGAGTTGCCGGGTGGTTTACAATACATTCAAACACTCCGTCAGGCGTTTCGCTTACCGCTATCTGCACACCGCGCATACCGTTTTTGCCAAGAATGGATACGAACAAATAAAATTTGCCGTTATATCTGTGGACCTCGGGCGCCCAAAGCTCTCCTACAGCCCAAGAATCATCAGGTATGGTGAAGATCGGTGAAGGATCGCTCCAATTTTCCATATCTGTACTTTTATAAACGTAAATACTTCTTTCGGTTTCCCAAATGTCACTCGTTCCGTAAAGGTAATACGTATCTTTCTCTGCCACAATAAAAGGATCGCGTATTCTTATATCAGATGTTTTTCTCATAATAAGCTCCTTTTTAGCAATCAAAGTCCATAATAAGACAAAATCTCATCATTCGAAACCAAGCTTTCGATGACGTTTTCAATAATTTCTTTTGTTATTTTTTCAACAACAATGAATTTAAAGCACGGATCTATATGATGTACTTTATCCTTCTTCATAAGTGATTTTAAATTATCGGGAGTAATAAACAATAATGTGAACGTTTTTCCGCTATCCAAAGTAAGACAAACATCAATATTATCGTTATATGCGTTTTCTATCTCCATTATATCGGTAGGATAAAAAACAGTATATTTCATAAATACCCCCACATTTTCTATACGGTTATATTTTTTATTTAATGAAATATCGCCTAAGGCGATATGAGATATTTTCTCTGCAAATATGATATTGCTCCCGTCGGTCGCAATGATGTGATGTTTGCAAAAAAAATTAGGCGCAGCCGACATCATTCACGAAGTGAACATCATTAGCGCAGCCTATATCATTTGCCGAAGGCAAACATCATTGAAAAAAGCACTTCTTACGAAGTGCTTTTTCTGGTGGGAGCGGGTGGATTCGGACCACCGAAGTCACTGACAACAGATTTACAGTCTGCCCCCTTTGGCCACTCGGGAACGCTCCCTGGAGCTGGTGAACGGAGTCGAACCATCAACCTGCTGATTACAAATCAGCTGCTCTGCCATTGAGCCACACCAGCTTATTCAATTGCCGCCGCGAGGTGTTCTCCCTTGCGACGGCATTAAGTATAGCATATTACTCTCTGTTTGTCAACACTTTTTTCAAAGTTTTTTTAATTATTTTTTTGCGTAAATTACCATACCGTTTTCCGCAACGGCGTTTTCAAAATCAAACTCTGTTTCAAAGGAAGCGTCCATATAAAACGATACCTTTTCTTCTCCCGCATCGATACCTATATGCAAACCTTTGGGAACTTTATAAGTATCTCTGATCTCATTTACCGTACCGTTATAGTAAACGATGGTAACGTCAACCGTATCGGAAAGCGAAGGAACGTTTTCAAACATATCGCGTACGCCGCCGTATTCAAATCTTCTTTCCGCTATCTTTTCCTGTGTGCCGTCGCTATGTTCCACACTGTAAACTATGGTCTGATAATATCTGTCCTTATCAAGGGTATATGTGGAAATTATGCGGTCATTCTCCGTGATGCCGTATTCGTAAAGGTCGGCGGCGATTATGGGCGTCACCTTCGCGTAATATGAAACCTCCGTGCCGTCGTTTTCAAGCGGCTTGGAATATTTCTGATATTTTTCGCCCTGGTCAAGCACGTGGTCGCGCTTTTCGTATTCTTTTACATAATCGAAATAAGACCTTTTGTCCGCTTGAAGAATGGCATACGTTTTTCCGTCCTTCACAGAATAAAGCTCTCCCTCGTGTCCGATAAGCGTGTAACCCTCCAAAGACTCACGGATATTGTAAGCAAACGATTTATCGCGGGATGCTTCCATATAGAGCGAATATTCGTAAACCGCTTCCCCGTTTTTATAGTAAGTTACCGTTTCGTTTACCGCATTGTAAATTTCAAAGACGTTTTCGCCGTAATTATCCATAGCAAGAGTATAGTAAGGAACGGAAACCCCGGATGCACACGATACCAATATCATAACCGTTAAGGAAAGCGCAAGAAGCGCAGATACAATCTTCTTCATAATTTAAAATCTTCCTTTAATATTTTGTTCTGTTATTATATATAATATCATTTCATTTTATCCCTGTCAAGCAAACTTTCATTTGTTCAAATTTAATTTACCTTTGAAAAATTCAAAAGAAGCGGTTTCCCGCTTCTTTTCTCAGTTTTGTTTTTGAACGCTCTTATATTCATCGTAAAACTTGAAATAAGGACATTCCGACGTGCGCCTGCCGAGAAACTTTACCATTTCATCCTCATCAAGCGACATAGTACATTGGTACGTTTCGGTAAGCTCGTCATAATCGTAGTATTCGCAAGATTCACATTTAGAAACGCCTGCCATAAAAGCACCTCCAAAGCTCTTTAAATATATTCTCTCAAACGGAATTCAACTCCGATGTTTTCGGCTATCTTGCGGCATTTTTCAATATCCTCCGGCGAGATCGTCGTATCAACAACGGAAAGCACCACGCGAGGAACGTAATTTTTAACGCTTGCCGCAAAATCAATAAGTGCCTTGTGCGCTCCCTCGTATTTGGGAAGGCACATTTCATTATATATCTCAGGGTCGGACGTATTAAGACTTATGGACACCACGTCGAAAAGCCCCGCAAAATCCTTCGCGGTAGATCTGCCCGCGATAAGGTCGCTGTGGCCGTTCGTGTTAACGCGGATGGATATATCCGTTTTTTCGCGGATACATCTTGCTATTTCGAGCATATCGGAAAGCCTTACCGTGGGTTCGCCATATCCGCAGAAAACTATTTCCGAAAAAGCGGAAAGATCGCGAGAGAAAATACTTTCCTTTATCTCCTCTACTGTAGGCTCTCTGTCAAGCCAAAGGTTGCCATAGATCGTATCGCCGTGGCTTCTTACGCAGAAATCACACGCATTGGAGCAGCGGTTCGTCATATTTACGTACAATCCGTCTGCATGAGTATATGTTATTATCATTTTTTATTCTCTTTTCCGTAAAATTATTTATGAAGTCCCTTTTCGCGAAGAAGCGAAAGAATAACGTCCGGATTATTGCAGGTGATAAGCTCCGCACCGTTTTCGATAACACGGGCAAGCGTTTCCTCATCTTTAACGCCAGCACCCGCCCAGGGCTGCACACCATATCCGCGCAAAATATCGTAATTTGACTTGGCATTGCTGAAAATGCAAGCGCAGTAAGCATAGGAATACGGGTCTATCGTACATTCGCCAAGAAGCTCTTTCGGGAAAAATACGTGCTGTCTGTATTTCTTGCCGTATTTTTTATAGACGTATTCGTTGAGTTTGCCGCTGAAAGAGTTTATGACACAGCGGTCCGTAAAGCCGTATCTGTCAACTATTTCAAGCACCCTGTCGCAAACAGAGAAAGAAAGCTCTTCTCTTCCCTCCGTGGGATATTCTTTAAGTTCAAGGTCTATTGTAATATCGGGAATATCCTTGATATATTCCATAAATTCAATAAATGTCGGCACACGCGCGCCGCGGAATTTTTCGTCTTTTTTTATACCCGCGTCAAGTGCTTTTATTTCCGCAAGCGTAAGTTCGCATACCTTGCCGTGTCCGTCCGTTGTTCGGTCAACCGCCTCATCGTGGATAAGCACAAGTTCTCCGTCCGCGGTAATGCGTATATCCGTTTCTATCTGATCCACACCAAGCTCTGCGGCGGCACGAAAAGCTTCCATCGTGTTTTCGGGATAAGCTTCAGACCAGCCTCTGTGTGCAGCAACAAACACGTTGTCCTTGCTTTGAGTCCAATAATTTTTCAAAAACATCGCCTCCAAAAAATATTTTCGCCTCTATTTTAGCAAAACGCCGGGTAAAAAGCAATGGTTTTTTGCTTTTTATCCGGCGCAATACCAAATTATTTCGTTACGTAAACCGTAAGATCCTTGTCCGTTTCGTAATCTCCCTCAAAAGCTATCGTGCAGGCACGGTCCGTATAACCGTTCTCGTACTCTTCGGGCAGAGCGAACACCGTGTAAGCATTGATGGGAAGGGTCATCTTATAAGATCTTTCCTCAGACGTATTGGGGTCGGTCACAACGGTAACGGTACGCAAGGAGGATGCACCGTTGTAATTTTCAAGTAAAGCAACGGCATCGTCAAGACGTTCCGTGTCGTAATATACGTCTATAATATTGGCAGCGGCTCTTTTACCGTCCTCATAAACAAATCTTTCTTCCATTTGCTTGATGGCAAGCGTGCTTGCATCTATAGTATATTTAGTAAAGAAATATCCGCCGTCCTGATCCGCAGCAAACTCATATCCGAGCTTTTCCATCTCCTCTACGGTTATCTTCGTAGTAAGCGTTATCGTATCGCCTTTCTGCTTACACTTTATGACCTCTTCCGCGGGAAGAAGCTCTTTATCGATGATCACGTGTTCGAACATCGAGGTATCGGGCTCTTCTCCCGCATAGAAAACGCGGTAATATTCGTAACCGTCAAAGCCGTACTGAACGTCACCGAAGGTGATCTCCGTATAGCCGGACGTATCCCAATAATATCCGAGCTCGGAGTCAACGTAATAGCCGTATGTTTCCCCATCACCGTAATCGAATTTTATATTGATGCTTTTATAATTTTCCAGAAGCGATCTTGTACTGTTTGCTTCTATAAGCTCTTGAATATCTATCTCCACACTTTCTCCGAAGCAAGAGCAAAGGAGCGTTGAAAATATGCAAAAGGAAAGAAGCAAACAAATAAATTTAGTTATTTTCTTCATAGTCAAAACCTTTCTTATGTATTTTTTATAATTTTACCATACATTATAAAATTTATCAATACGGTTTAACGTATTTTAATCGTATTGACCAAAAACGCCGGATCATTTTCTATCCTTGCAAATATTTACTTTTTTGGCGCACTGTGATAGAATGATATTTATGAGTTTTCTCAAAAACATTCGCACAGGAGAAAAAACAAATGGATATTATCGCAAAGCTCTCGGAAGAGCTTTCCATCAAAGAAACACAAATACGCGCCGCCGTCGAACTTATGGACGAAGGCAACACCATTCCCTTTATCGCGCGTTACAGAAAAGAAGTAACAGGCTCTCTTGACGACGAGCAGCTCCGCGCTCTTGAGGAACGTCTTAACTACCTTCGCAACCTTGAAAAGCGTAAGGAAGAGGTCCGTGCCGCCATCACGGAGCAAGGCAAAATGACGGAAGAAATAGACTCTGCACTTGAATCGGCTCAAATACTTGCCGAGGTAGAGGATATATACCGTCCCTTTAAGCAGAAACGCAAAACACGCGCCTCGGTTGCCCGCGAACGCGGTCTTACCCCTCTTGCAGAGCTTCTTATGGAGCAAAAAGACAACTACACCCCCTCCTTATATGAGGAAGCGGAAAAATATATAAATGAAGAAAAAGGCGTCAAGGATGCAAAGTCTGCGGTTGCGGGCGCACTCGATATCATTGCAGAAGACATTTCCGACAATGCGGATTTCCGCAAGGAGATACGCGCGCTTACATATGAATACGGCTTTCTCTCCTCCAAAAAAGCTAAGGAAGAAGCTTCCGTATATGAAATGTACTACGATTACAGCGAAAAGCTCACGACCGTTCCCTCCCACCGCGTGCTTGCCATCAACCGCGGCGAAAACGAGGAATTTCTCAAAGCAAGCGTCGATATTTCTGCGGATATAATACTGAACTACCTTGCAAGTATGGTCATCACAAACGTAAAAAGCCCTGCTTACAATAACGTGCTCTTTGCCGTTGCAGACAGCTATTTCCGCCTTATTGCCCCCTCCATCGAGCGTGAGATACGCTCCGACCTTTTCGATAAAGCAAGCGAAGGCGCGATAAAGCTCTTTTCCCAGAACCTCAAAAATCTTCTTATGCAGGCACCCATCAAAAACAAGACCGTTCTTGGTCTTGACCCGGGCTACAGAACCGGCTGTAAGCTTGCCGTTGTAGATAAAACGGGCAAGGTGCTTGATACAGCGGTCATCTACCCAACCAAGCCGCAGGAAAGAACGGAAGAAGCTGCAAGAATAGTTAAAAAGCTTATTACAAAATATGACGTTGACGTTGTTTCCATCGGAAACGGTACAGCCTCCAAGGAAAGCGAGATATTTATTTCCGGGGTTCTGCGTGAGCTCGGCGGAAAAACAAAATACATCGTAACGAGCGAAGCAGGTGCTTCCGTTTATTCCGCATCCAAGCTCGGTGCGGAGGAATTCCCCGATTTCGACGTTACACAGCGCAGTGCGGTCTCCATCGCAAGAAGAATACAGGACTCTCTGGCAGAGCTTGTAAAGATAGACCCAAAATCCATCGGTGTCGGTCAGTATCAGCACGATATGAAGGAAGCGCGCCTTGACGAAGCGCTTTCGGGTGTTGTAGAGGATTGCGTTAACTCTGTCGGCGTGGACGTTAACACGGCATCCTATTCTCTGCTTGAACATATTGCCGGCATCAATGCAACAGCGGCAAAAAACATCGTAAAATACCGCGAGGAAAACGGCGAATTTACAAATCGCGCACAAATACTCAAGGTGCCTAAGATCGGCGCAAAAGCGTTCCAGCAGTGCGCAGGCTTCCTTCGCGTTTCGGGTTCTTCCGAAATTCTCGATAATACGGGGATCCACCCCGAATCCTACGGTGTTGCGAAAAAGATCATTTCAAAATTCGGTTATACGGAGGATGACGTTAAAGGCTTCCGCCTAAAAGGTCTTGAAAAAACCGCCGAGATATACGGTATGGGCAAGATAGCCGAAGAAGTCGGCGCAGGCGAGCCCACCGTACGTGACATCGTAAAAGAACTTGAAAAACCCGGCAGAGATATCCGCGAGGATCTTCCCATGCCGGAGCTTCGCAGTGACATTCTCGATATGAACGATCTTCAGGTAGGTATGATATTAAACGGCGTTGTAAGAAACGTAATAGATTTCGGAGCTTTCGTTGACATCGGCGTTCATCAGGACGGTCTTGTTCACGTTTCGGAAATATGCAAAAAATTCATCAAGCACCCCAGCGAAGCCCTCTCCGTCGGAGATCACGTTCGCGTTAAAATAAAGAGCATCGATAAAAATAAAGGCAGAATAGGCCTTACTATGAAAGACATTTAATTTCTAATAAATTAGAAATCCCGCGCTTTTTTTGCGAAAAAATTGATGCTTAAAAGTTCATTGTGCAAATTGAACAAATAATTTTTTTAAAAATTGGACAAATAACATCTTCCAAAATGAACATTTCTTTGTTATAATATTAAAGAAGAATAAATTTATAATTTTTACCCTCGCGTTTTCGCAAATTACTTTTTCCCCTCGGGAATGGCTTCCCGTATATTTCATCCTCTCATCGGCGGCTGAGAGGTCAAAAAAATCTTTTCTTATTGTCGCCGAGAATGGAGTTATTATGGCAAGCTTATCACTCAGACACATCTACAAAAAATACCCCGGCGGTGTTACAGCCGTTTCCGACTTCTGTCTTGAAATCAAAGACACAGAATTCATCGTATTCGTTGGTCCTTCCGGTTGCGGTAAATCCACAACTCTTCGTATGATCGCAGGTCTTGAAGAAATTTCCGAAGGTGAACTTTACATCGGCGACCGTCTTGTAAACGACGTTGCTCCTAAAGACCGTGACATCGCGATGGTGTTCCAGAACTACGCTCTTTACCCCCATATGACAGTATTCGACAATATGGCGTTCGGTCTTAAACTTCGCAAAGTTCCCAAAGAAACTATCAAACGTAAAGTTGAAGAAGCTGCTCGCATCCTCGACATCTCTCACCTTCTCGACAGATTCCCCAAGGCTCTCTCCGGTGGTCAGAAACAGCGTGTTGCTCTCGGCCGTGCGCTCGTTCGTGAACCCAAGGTATTCCTTCTTGACGAACCTCTTTCCAACCTTGACGCTAAGCTCCGTGCGGGAATGAGAACTGAAATCACAAAACTCCACAACACTCTCGGCGCTACATTCGTATATGTAACACACGACCAGGTAGAAGCTATGACAATGGCTACTCGTATCGTTGTTATGAAAGACGGTATCATCCAGCAGGTTGACACACCTCAGAACCTTTACGATACACCTTGCAACGTATTCGTTGCAGGCTTCATCGGCACACCTCAGATGAACTTCATCAACTGCAAGCTCATCAAAGAAGGCAACGGTACATACCTCGAATTCGGCGAAGTTAAGATCAAGCTTCCCGAAGGCAAGGCTAACCTCCCCGAGCTCAAAGATTACATCGGTAAAGACGTTATCGCAGGTGTTCGTCCCGAAGCTATCGTTGACACACCCGCTCAGATCGCAGCCCTCAAGGATTCCTCTTTCGAAGTTTACGTTGACGTAACAGAACTTATGGGTGCTGAAATCTACCTCTACCTCGTTGCTAACAAGGTTGTTATCGACGAAGCTCAGATGAAGAAAAAGAACGTTGTTATCGACCGTTCCGGCGAAGTTAAGCTCACAGCTCGTGTATCTCCCAGATCTCAGGCTCGCGGCGGCGACACAATCACGATCGCTATCGATACAGAACGCGTTCACATCTTCGACAAAGATACAGAAAAGTGCATCTGCCACTAATCAGAATACCCAAAACCGAAGCCTCACGGCTTCGGTTTTTTTGTGTCTTCCCTTTTTTGAAAAAAAGCAAGATGAATCGCACTTAGCGCACCGTTTTTTTGTAGGGACAGGCGTCCTCGACTGTCCTTATCACGCGCAAGCAAAAAATGAAGACTCGCTTCACAAAAGCTTGCAAAATGCTTTCTTTGTTTTTCGCAATTTTTTTATTATAATGAAGATACAAAAGCGCTTTTGAAAAAATAAAAGGAGGTTTTTATATGTCAATAGGAACAACCATCAAAAAATTACGCAGAGAGCGTAATATAACCCAAGAACAACTCGCAGAATATTTGGGAGTTTCCGCAAATTCCGTTTCCCAATGGGAATGTGATAAGACCGCGCCGGATATTTCCCATTTGCCTATCCTTGCGGGCATTTTCGAAGTAAGCGCAGATATACTTCTTGAAATAGATATAGTCAAAAGCAAAAAACAAGCAGAAATAAAAAGATTCACAGAAGAAAATGCCCTCTTACATAGCAAAGGAAAAACAGATGAACGGCTTAAACTTTGCCGCGAAATGCAGAAAAAATACCCCAATGATGAAACTGTAATGTTTTATCTTATGCGTGCTCTACAAAACGGATATGCTAAGGAAAATTTTGATGAAATAATAATGCTTGGCGAAACTCTGCTTTCATCCCAAAACGCAGAATATAAATTAGGAGCCATAAGAGCGCTCTGTTTTTCTTGGAAGGAAAACGGTGATGAAGGAAACGCACTCCGCTATGCAAAAATGCTGCCAGAATATGACGACCTTTTGGTACACATTCTTAAAGGCGAGGAGCTTACCGAGCATTGTCAAAAATTCTTTTATAATATTTGCGACAAGATGTACGTTGAGTTAAGCTATCTTTTAGACAGAAAGGATGCTCCTTACACCGCGAAAGAAAAGTACCAAATGCGAAAATCACTTTACAATATTTTTCATATCATATTTTCCGACGGAGATTTCGGATATTGGGAAGACAGACTTGGCAGACTTTGCTTCTTTATGGCTTGCGACAGTATGGAGCTCGGCGAAAACGAACAAGCACTTGTGGAGCTCGAAAAAATGCTTTCCCATTTTGAAAAAGCTCAAAGCTTCGATAAAATAAGACACACTTCCCCGCTTGTAAATACTCTGACCGTAAGCAAAGAGGACTGTAAAAAACACAGCGAGGAAACTCTCGCACATCAATATTATCGATATATCAATAATAAACAAAATCTCTTTGCCGCTATATCGAAAGACCCTCGCTTTGTTTCCGTATTGGAAAGCCTTTCAAAGCTTTGAATACACATAAAAAATCTCACCATTAAGGTGAGATTTTTTATGTACTCTTATTTTTCCATAATCGTTACGTTTTCGGGAAGAATGCCTGCCTGGAGATAAACGATCTCCAAGATTTGAGAAAGATCGTTGGGCTGCAATCCCTCGCTCTTTACAATTACGTTTGCTTTGTCGCCGTTGATGACCGCAACGCATTCTTCAAAGCCTTTTGCCTTGATAAGGGTTTCTATGTTGGATTCGTTTTCGATAACCTTTGCCATAGTTGCAATATCAAGAAGCGCCTGCTCTTTTGCAGTTTCAAGTGCTTCGGAATCATCTACAACGCCTTGAAGGACTTCAAGCGCTTCATCTCTTGCGCGTTCGCGCTCAACGAGAGATGCCGCAAAATAATCCTTGCCCGAAGCGTTTACGTCTGTCGCGCCGCCCGTTGTTCCCGTAATGCCGACCTGTGCCCCGCCCTGATCTTTATCCGTGTCGGCAGGTCCGCCGAAAAGCTTCCAGTTTACAAACACAGCCGCACCGATAACGAGCACGGACAAGACTATAGCCACATTGCGAACGCCAAAGCTTTTTGCGCCGTCTTTGAAAGTATCGGATGTAAATACGCTCTTGAATTTAAAATCTTTTTTCTTTGCCTCGGGAAGTTCAAGAACGGATTCTTCCACAGCTTCTTCCGCACCGTTTATTCTTTTTGCTGCTCTTTCTTCGTTTCTCATAAGTAAAATTCTCCTTTTTATTTTGTTTATTTTTATTTTGTTCCGACTACGCAGATACGGTTTTTTGAAAGCCCGAATGCTGTAGATACGGAATTTATTATTTTCTTCTGAACGGCGTAATCATCGCCGCCGGGGCACACGATGGATACTCCCGTAATAGACGGATAAACCTCTTTCGCAAGGACAAGCTCATATTCTCCGTTTTCATTTTTTACGGTTATGTATTCCTTGCTGACGTCTTCCCCGTTCATATCTTCATTTGAAACGTAAATAAATTCCGTACCGCTTTCGGTGCTTACCATCACGGAAACATCGGTGCTTCCCGTGATCTTCTCCGTTATGCTTCTAATCTTATTCTCTATCTCGCTTATATATTCCATAGTTTGCAAAGAAACTTCAATTTCTTTTTCGTTTGTTTCTTTTTTATCCCACGGTGCTATATATCCCAAGATCACAAGCAGAAGTCCCAAAGCGCCGACAAGAAAAAGCAAAATGAGCTTTTTTCTTTCCGTTCCCGAAAAAATATTATTCACGTTCCCGCCCCCTTTTTCATAATATGTATATTCGCCGTGTTTAAAAATAATTCCGAAATATATTCATCAACTTCGTCCTTTCTTGAAATATCCGAAAGGAAGAGAGTTACATCGGTGATCCTCACGGCAGAGGGATCTTTCCCGTCTATGGCAACAACTATATACATATCTTCCTCTTTATAGCCGAAATTAGCGCCCACAAGCTTTGAGAGCTCCTTTTCTATATTCTTCTTCGCCTCAAGTGCCACGCTTGTTTGAGCCTTATCGGAAACGCTTGCAGAAGCATCCTCGATCTCCACGCCGAAGTTATCCAAAAGTGTCGGAGCTTTTTGCGCAAAAGAAAGAAACGGAGCAAGCAGCGCGCAGATCACGCACAGTGAAACGATATACTTTATATACTTTTTTATCTTTCCCTCAGGCGATACAGCCATAGCAAGACCGCCGGATATTGCCGTTATGCAAAAGCTTTTTACAAAATCATAGAATGAAGTCATTTCACAGCACCTCCGCCCGTAAATGCCGCCGCGGCAAGCGCTATTATGAAAAGCATTGCCATACTAGCCATAGCCGCTATCAAAAAACCCGTTATCTGCGATATTTCGGAGAAAAAAGCCCTCTCTTTTTGGAGTGAAAAAGCGGCAGACACCGCACCCACAGCATCCAGCATAAGCTTCCAAAGCATCATTTTTATCACGGGGATGCCAAATATCACGCATATAACAACAGCCCCTCCGATGCCGGTTCCTGCCTTTACAAGCCCTATTGACGATGCGACCGTGGTCACGGCATCCGCAAGCGCTCCGCCTACTATCGGAACGGCGTTGCCTATAACGAATTTCACTCCTTTTACCGCAGCCGTATCTGCGCTTTTTGCAATGACGTTTTGAAACGTCATCACACAGGTAAGGATCAGCATAACGGAGGATAGGACGTAAGTGACCGTATTTTTTATCAGTCTTGAAAAACCCGAAATATCCACCTCGGAACAAACGGATGACGTTACGGAAATACAGACAAGCGCAGACAAAAGCGGCACTAATATCTCCACGGAAAAGCTCTCCAAAAACGCCACAACGGCGGCAAGAACTCCGCCGAAGACCGCAGATGCGCTTATCTCTCCGCAGGAAAGCATAAGCGCAGACATCGCGGGAACGATCACTCTCATAAATGACGTGACCTGCTGTGTAAACACATTAAAATCCTCGAACAGATCACGGACGTAATAAAAAGCCGCCGAAGATATGCAAAGCACCGAAATAAACTCAAGTGTATGTTTTAAGCTCTCTACCGCAGCACTCTCTTTTAACGCGGACAAAACCGCAGAAATGACGCAAAGACCCAGCAAAAGCAAAAAAGCGGACACCACCTCGGGAAACACACTACCCGCAATGGATATCACGGCAGAAAATGCGCTTTTTAGATTGAAAACCTCCATAAATTCTTCGCTCGAATAATCAAAAATATCTTCGGGAAGATATTTTTGCACCTCTTTCGGTATGGCAGAGCCTTCAACAGGGCTTGGCATCTCATCGAGCGCAAACACGCGCGGACAAAGCAAAAATATTGCAAGAAAGCACAGAAGAAAAAACGAAATTCTTTTTTTCATCGTTCCATCACCTCAAACGCGAGAGTAATAAGACTTTTTACCACAGGTAAAGAAAGCAGCATTATACTTGCTTTTGCCGCAAACTCAACTCTGCCTGCTATGGCATTTTCTCCACAATCACGGCAAATATCGGCGGTGGTTTGAGATATTATCGCAATACCAAGCGCCTTCAGAACCGTTTCTATATAGATCGAAAAGCCTGTTTCGCTTGAAATCTCGCCGATATAGCTTATAACCGGATACAGCAAAGCAAAGGAGCTTCCCACAAGCAAAAGCCCTGCAGCGGCGCTGATATAACCCGATATTTCGTTTTTCAAAGCCTTGAGAACGCTTACGCATACAACTCCGATAAGTGCAATGCCACATAATTTTATCATCATACTCAAATACCGAAAACGTTCTTTACAGTGTCGAGAAGTCCGCCAAGCTCCCCAACTATCATCAAAAGAACGATTATTATTCCCGCAACGGATGCAAGCATCGCCTGCTCATCCCTGCCGGATTTTGATAAGACCTGATAAACTACCGTCACAAGGAAGCCTACCCCCGCGACCTTTAAAATAAGCTCCACGTTCATACCCCGAACCCTTCCTATATTACAAGTATTGCCGCAAGCGCACCCGCCGCCATACCGAGCGTTCGGTAAAGCTTTATGTTTTTTTCATTTTCCGCGCGTTGCTTCTTTATTTCTTCCCCCATCATCAAAATATAGTAATCAAAATTAGTCGATTGCAAAGCGGCACTTGCCTTGCCTATGCACTCTCCAAATCCAAATACGATATCCGCTTGAGAAGCCGAAAGATCAAACTGCTTTCTGCAAGCCTCAAACGATGTGCGCCACACATCCATATAGACCTCATCATCTTCGTGAGAGCGAAGCAAAGGCAAGAACCCTCTTTTTTCCAAGATATCGTTTGAAAAATTACGGTATATCAGCTTTGTAGGCGTAAAAAAATAATCCACCTGATGCTTCACGTACTCAAAAAGAGAAAGAAAAGCTTCACATTCACAAAGCTTCTCCTTTTCTTTGTTTCCACACAAAAAGCCCGCAAAAGTACAAAATATAAACAAAAGAAAAGCCCCTGCCGTTCTCATTCCAGCCTCCGCTTCGTATCAGTCACGGTAAAAATATATTTTTCGCTTCCGCTTTCGCGCTTCATTCCGATATAGTAGCGAAAAACTCCCGCATCGTGTAAGATTTTTATGTTGGGACGCAGCATAAGCGAGGATATATCAGCCCCGTGCGCCGTTGCAATAAGCGGCACTCCGCTGTTCTGCGCGGAAAGTATTGCCTGTGCTTCCGACGCATCGCCTATCTCATCGCAAATGACAACCTGCGGAGAAAAAGTCCTTGTTGCGATCTCTATTCCCGTTCCTTTGGGATATCCATCCAAAAAATCGCACAGAGAATTTGAAAAAAATCCCTTTATGTATATCTCACTTCTTGTGTCCACCACACAAACACGGAATTTTTTTGCTCCTCCGCCCAATCGCATAGCAACATCCCTTATGACGGTAGTTTTTCCGACTCCCGGCGGCGAATAAAAAAGCGCACTCTCTATTCTTTCACCGCCGCAAATAAGCGGCATAACGTCATCCGAAACGCCCTTGAATATATGCGGTATGCGAATAGAAAGCGACGTAACATCACGTAAACCCAATATTTTTCCGCCCTCGCAAACAGCTCTGCCGCACACGCCGATCCTCATGCCGTCATTAAGCATTATATATCCGTTTTTCATACTTTCCCCATATGTATGCAGCGATTCCTCGCAAAGCCTTGCAACCGTACCGCGCAGCTCTTCCTCCGCAATAGTAACTTGATCTCCACCGAAAAGATAGACGTTTTTTCCGTCATAGGTGACAGAGCAAGGGGCGTTTGCCCGTAAGCGGACTTCCGTTATTTTATTTTCCGGAACCCGCAATAAAAAAGATGCTATAGCTCTTTTTGTTCTTTCCGGCAAACAAGCCAAAATTTTTTCAAGATAATTCAAAGACACTCTCCCCTTCCATATCTATATATATATCGACTTGTCCTGTACAATATACCTTTATAAAGAAAAAAGCCGTCAAACGACGGCAATATACTTTTTCAAATTACTATGCAACGAAAAAAGAAACGGCTTGCGCCGTTTCTTTTTTGGGGATGAATATGTTAGAAAGAAATGATTATATTAGCTTTCTTTAAGATCAGAAATAGTTTTCTGCAAGTTTTCGTTGAGATAGGAAACCAATGTGTCGAACATATTGTCTGCGGAAAGAGCTTTCGCGCTTGTTCTGCAATATTCAACTACGTCAGTTGCACCTTCAACGCCCTTGATATAGGAAGCGGAAAGTTCAGCTGCGATCTCTTCGATAGACTTATACTCTGTAAAATATTTTGCTTCAACGATCTCGCAAAGGATCTCTTCGATCTCATCGGGAGCATACGTTCTTACTTTATCAGCATCGTATCCTGCAAGAGCAAGATCACCCTTATAAGAGGAAACGAGCTTATTGAGATATTCCGTATATTTCTTAGCGTTGTTCTTAGCATAGTTATAATCGGAAAGCGTTACGCCAAGAGTGGAAGCAACCTGATTCATATAGTAACCGGAGTTGTAAACAGCCTCATATACATATTTTTCGATTTCGGAAGCATTGAAGCTGTTAACTTTTTCAGATGTATAGAAATCCTGGAGAGTATAAAGGAACGTGCTCTTCATCTGACCCGTGCAGTTGATATATTTCTGCATGTATTCTTCATATTCCAGATATTCTTTGTAAGAAATACCTGCAACTTCGCACATCTGAGCATATGCTTTTGTATAGCTTTCAAGGAAGTAATCAAATACAGCCTCGAAAACCTTCGGGATCGTAAGATCGTTATATTCGTCCTTTGTCATTGTTGTAAGAAGCTGATCTTTATAATGAGATTTCATCTTCTTCAAAATGTTGTTGTAGCCTGCATTGTCTTTGTTCTGCATAGACTTGAAGGCATTGTAATCCACACCGAAGGGCTGAAGGATCTTGTTGTTAACGGCTGTTTTGAAGGAAGCCGTTGTGTGGTTCTGGCTTCTGTAATATTCAGCTCTGATAACACCAACAACTTCTTCGCCAAGTTTGATGTCATTCATTGCATCGATCTGTTCCTGTGTGAAACCGTTTGCAATAAGTCTAGGTGTGTACTCTTCTCTTACTTTAGCCATAGGTTCTGCAAACTTCTGGGCATCCTCTTTGATCTTTTCAAAGTCTTCCCAAGTGTACGTTACCTGCTGGTTGTTTTCATCAAAGAATGTGAGCGCGGACATAATGAAGGATTTTACAAGTTCTTCATATTCTTCATCGCTAAGATCATTTTCTTCGATGTAAGTCTTCTTCAAATATTCGTAAACCGCTGTTTCAAAAGCTTCAGCGCCGAGAGAGTTGTATTTAGCTTCATATTCTTCGTCCGTAAGGTCAGCGAATACCGTAAGGCGTGCAACGATTCTCAAGTTTTCGATATTTTCGTAATAAGGCAATGCCTTTTCACGAGCAGACGTATAAGTATTGTAAATATCTGCAGGAGAGCACATCTTTGTTTCCACAAGAAGCTTAAGCTCGCTTGTTGTGCAGATAGTGGAATATTTTTCGTTGATTATCTTTTCTGCGATAGTGGACTCATACCAAGAATAGTTGGGTGTGCTGCTTGCAAATACGGACTCAACCTTTTCTTCTGTAGAGTAGCTCTGCTTAACAAGCTGTTCCAAGAAGTATTCCTTGTACTGCTTCTTAAGGTTATCGCCATATGCGTTTGCTGTGGATCCCGTTGCGCTGTCATACTCATCATATGTCAAGCCGATCTCCGCAAGAGCTTCGGAAAGTGCTACTCTTTCAAGTATCTTGGAGAGGTTGGATTCAATGTAAGCATCGTCAACAGCGTAAATGAGAGAAGGAGAAAGTGCGGAAGCAAGGTTTGTTCTCTGAACGTAGAGCCATTCTGTTCCGGACATACCCTCTTCAAGGTGACCCATATAAACGTTACCTGTAAGAGCGTTATCCATCATATAGCCATTGTTAAGTCTTGTAACGGTATTATCATCGTTCACTTCATAGTTAACGCCTTCGATACCGTACTGAAGAAGATTCTTGATAGCAGAGTCTGTGTTGATCGCTTCAATGATCTCCATAGCGCGTTCATTGTCGGAGGAGTAAGATGTTACGGCAAGCATACCGTCAAACACAGCTTCTCTGAGAACGAAAGGATTCTGAATAACCTTGATATCGTATTTGGAATCTTCCGCAGCGTATATATCTGCCAAAGAAGCATCGCCCTTAACAACCTTAACGGCATAACCGTTTGCAGTGTTGCCTGCAAAATAGCCTGCGTTCTCGTACTCTTCCATAAGAGCGAGGTGGGAAACGTATTCGTCTATCTCAAAGAGATTCTGGATCTCAAAGCCGGATGCGGGGTCTTCCGCATTGAAGCCCTTGATAGGATCGAAATATGTGCCGATGGCAACATCTTCGGAGAATGTATAGAATATACCGAGAGCATCGGGTACTTCTTCAAAGGGAATAACGCCTTCGTTTGCTTTTACTTTAGCGAGGAAATCGGAAAGATCCGCAAAGCCTGTGAAAGTATTGATATTATAATCGTATTTGTCTGCAAGTTCTTTATCAACGAGCAAATATGTGTATTCCGCAAGCATATTGTTGTTGGGGATAGCACAAACAGTGCCCTTGAGAGCTTTAAGCTGAGAGAAATATGTGGGGTAGATATACTTCTGGAGATTCTGGTAAGATGTATATGTAGCCTCGATGGGTTTCAAAAGACCCCAAGAATCGAAAGTATCATACATATCTTCGTCAGCGATAGTGATTATATCGATGGGAGAACGGGGTTCGGGATAAAGTGTTTCAACTTTACCGTCTTCATGAACAGTTGTCTGCTCTGCAACGTAAAGCAAACGAGTCGCAAGAGTATCAAGGCTCACTTCAACTTTGGGCTTTATCCAGTTACCGAATATTTTTTCGGTATTGTAGTTGGAAGTGGACTGTTTTTTTACATAGTTATTGTAGGTTGCAACAGCCGCATCGTACGTTTCATAATACTTTGCAAGGTCAAGCTGTTCTTCTACAAGGTCAAGATACTCATCTTCCGTAACGAGCATAAGCTCGATCTTGGATTTATATCTGGGCGCAAGAATACCGTTTATGGCTTTTTCTACCATATCAACGTATTCAGGCGTGGTTGTTTCTCCCGTAATGCCGAGAAGCGTGAAAGTTGCGGGAACGTCACCCTTAGATGCAGTTTCCTCTTCTTCGCCGCAAGACGTAGCCGTAAGGGCTATGCTCAGACACATAACGAGACACAGTGCTAAAGATAAAATTTTCTTAAACATATTTGGACTCCCTCCGATAAAAATCTTGCACAATTTATGCTCCTGTGCAAGAGCTTTTTATATATATTTCTACTATATATATGGTATTATGCAACAATTTTATTTTACAACAAAAGAGCTTTTGTGTCAAGGTCTTTTTTCTTTGCAAAAAAAGCAAAACAGGCACTTTTGAAGCATTTTTTTCATTTTTTTGCGAGTTATTCCGTCACATTCCACAAAGTTTTTTGGTGTTTTTCTAACTTACGCACAAAGCTATGTGGATTTATCACAACAAACCCGAAATAAATTGTACACTTTAAATATTTTTGATCAATCGAGATAATCTTTAAGTTTTTTGGAACGGCTGGGATGGCGGAGCTTGCGAAGTGCCTTTGCTTCTATCTGACGGATACGCTCTCTTGTGATATTGAACTGCTGACCAACCTCTTCGAGGGTGCGTGTGCGGCCGTCCTCAAGGCCGAAACGGAGCTTGAGCACCTGCTCTTCCCTGGGTGTAAGCGTATGGAGAACCTCTTCAAGCTGTTCGCGAAGAAGCGTGTAGGAGGCTGCGTCTGCGGGTGCGGGAGAGGTATCGTCTTCGATAAAGTCACCTATATGGCTGTCCTCCTCTTCGCCTACGGGGGTTTCAAGAGAAATGGGATCCTGTGCGATCTTTATGATCTCACGCACCTTTTCGGAGCTCATATTCATCTCCTTGGCTATCTCATCCGCAGAAACGTCGCGTCCGCATTCCTGAAGCATCTGACGCTGTACCTTTGTTACCTTGTGAATAGTTTCCACCATATGAACGGGGATACGGATGGTCCTTGCCTGATCCGCAATAGCTCTTGTAATAGCCTGTCTTATCCACCAGGTTGCGTACGTGGAGAACTTGTAGCCCTTTGTATAGTCGAACTTGGAAACAGCCTTCATAAGGCCAAGGTTACCCTCCTGAATAAGATCAAGGAAGAAAAGTCCCTTGCCGACATAACGCTTCGCAATGCTTACAACAAGACGCAGGTTCGCTTCAACAAGTTCCTTCTTTGCTTTTTCATTACCCTCGGACATAAGCTTGGAAAGCTCTGCTTCGCGTTCGGGAGTAAGAAGCGGCACCTTGCCAATCTCCTTGAGGTACATCTTAACGGGGTCATCTATTGCAAGGCCCTTCTGTGCGAGGAGCTGCTCCATATCCTCTGCGCTCTCGTAATTTTCAAGATCGTTTTCGATGTCCTCATCATATTTATCTTCGTCATTGAAATATTCCGTAACGTCGATGCCAAGACCTTCGAGCGCTTCGTAAAGCTTATCGATCTGATCGATATCGTAGTCGCTGTTGCCGAGCGCCTGCATGATCTCGCTGTTGGAAAGCGTGCCTTTTGCCTTCGCTCTGTCGATAAGCTCCTGGATATTAACGGGTTTTTCATCCGCAAGAATGTCTTCCTTGGGCTTTTGGGGAGTGTTGTGTCCGAGATAATCGTCAACGTTTATCTCTTTTTCCCTTCTCACTCTCTTTTCGCCGGAAGAAGCGGACGTGCTTTTCTTGGCTCTCGTTTTTTTGGCAGGAGCCGTACCTTCCGCTGTTTCGATCAATTCTTTGTTTTCTTCCATTTTTTTATCCTCCCACAGTTGTTTTTACTGTTTCTTTTTCTTTGCTTGTATGATTTTCAGCGCATCTGCAAGTTCATCTCCGCTTGCCGCGTTGTTTTTTTCTTCTTTGAGTGCGCGTATGCTGTCAGAAAGCACTGTTTCGTCATTTTTCGCAAGATCCGCGCGTTTTCTTTGCATATCGGTAATACGCGCTATCTCGTCAACGGAAAACTGTGCGCCCAGCACGCCTATATCGACCTTATCCTCGCAAGCCTCCACAGCCTCAAAGACCTTTCTGCCAAACGAGGTTTTAAAATCGTCCGCGCAAAGCTCGTACTCGCCCTTTTTTATCTTCACAAGAAGCTCCGGGCGCAGCATTATAAGACCGATGATCGTCTCCTCGGCTCTTGCGGCTTTCGTATTTCCCACAGCCTCGCGGTTAACTCTGTCACCGTAGCCCGATGCATCGGATATTATCTTTCGCATCTGCTTGCTATCTTCCTCGCGTCCGAGCTTCCTCCGTATTCGCTCAACATCGGAACGCAGGCTCTTTTCATCAAGAGAAAGCCTTTCTGCGGATTTTGCAATGTAAACGCTTCGCTCCACGCTTGAATGTATCGCCGCGATAAGCTCGCATATTTCGTGCGCCGCCTTGACCTTTTCATCGGGAACGTTTATGTCGTGCTTCTTCAGCACCCCGTCGCAAAGGAAATCGAATTTTCCGCGGCTGCCCTCTATAAGCTCGCGGAACTTTGCCGCGCCGAACTTTTTGATGTATTCATCAGGGTCCTTCGCATCCTGCATCTTCAGCACGGATACCTCGAGCCCCGCCTCTGTAAGAAGCGGAATGGCGCGTTTTGCCGCCGCTTGACCGGCGTCATCGCTGTCATAAGAAATTACGACCTTTTTCGTATATTTCGCCATAATACGCGCCTGCTCCGAAGTAAGAGCCGTGCCGAGCGTTGCTACGGCATTGGGGAATCCTGCAATATTAACGGCGATAACGTCCATATATCCTTCGCAAAGGATGAGATATTCCTCGCACGCGCTGCGCGCGAAATTGAGAGCAAAAAGATTCCTGCTCTTTTTAAACACGGGCGTGTCCGAGGTATTTAAGTATTTCGGCTTGCTTTCGTCATCCGTGGCTCTGCCGCCGAAAGCTATCACGTTGCCGAAATTATCTATTATCGGGAAGATAAGCCTTCCGCGGAAATAGTCAAAGTAGTTTCCCGTTCTTTCGCTCTTACCGCAAAGGAAAGCCTCGCGCAGCTCGTCATCGCGGTACCCGAGCGAGTGCATATGCTTGCGAAGAGCATCAAAGCTTTTCGGTGCATAACCCAAGCCGAATCTTTTCACGGCAGAGGCGGGAAGCCTGCGCTTTGCAATATACTCCTGCGCCTGCTTTGCACACGGGTCGTATAACATTTTATTGAAAAAGCGAGCCGCCTCCCTGTTCATATCAAACATACGGGAGCGTTTTACCATCTCGCTCTTATGCTCCGTATCCTCCGGCATTTCAAGTCCCGCGCGTTTTGCAAGAAATTCCACAGCGGAGATATATTCTAAGTTTTCTTGGCGCATAATAAAGGTGATAACGTCACCGCCTGCGCCGCAGCCGAAGCATTTAAAAGTCTCCGTATTCGTAAAGACCGTAAACGACGGCGTTCTTTCCGAATGAAACGGGCAAAGGCCGACTTTATTCGACCCTGCCCTTTTAAGATTCACATAGGAGGAGATAACGTCGTCGATCTTGTTCCTGTATTTCAGTTCTTCAATAAAACCTTGAGATATCTTCAAAACAAGACGTTCCTCCTTTTATATTATATATAAATTATGTTTTTACGTCAGTTGACGTTCCATACCTTAGGAACGAAAAGTTCCTCAAAAAGATTTATGGCATATCTGTCTGTCATTCCCGAAATGTAATCGCAAACGCGCCGTTCGATACTTTCGCTTTCATCGATAAGATATTCGGGCGGCATCTCTTCGGGATGCGTTACAAAATATTCGTAAAGCTTTCGCAAAAGGTCCTTCGCTCGCGTTTCTTCGTGCTTGGCAACGGGATTATAATACACGTTGTCGTTAAGAAAACGCCGAAGAGCCATCGTAGCTTCGTATATATCGTTTTTCATAGAGATCTCGTTTTTGCCCGTACTGGACTCTATAACGCTTGTGACCATAGTGTTTATTCTCGCCGAATGATCTTTGCCGAGAATATCGAGAAGCTCTCCGGGTATATCATCATATCTAAGCACCTTTGCACGAACGGCATCGTCAATATCGTGGTTGATATAAGCTATCCTGTCCGCGAATTTGCAAATGCGCCCCTCGAGCGTTGAGGCAAGATGTTCACCCGTATGGTTAACTATTCCGTCGCGCACCTCATACGTAAGGTTAAGACCCGCGCCGTCATTTTCAAGCTTTTCCACAACGCGCAGGCTCTGCTTATAATGAGTAAAATCCGGGGAAAAGCACTCCTGAAGAACGCTTTCGCCCGCGTGTCCGAACGGCGTATGACCCAGATCGTGTCCAAGCGCAACGGCCTCCGCAAGGTCTTCGTTAAGGAACAGCGCACGCGCAATGGTTCTTGCTATCTGCGTTACCTCAAGCGTGTGCGTAAGCCTCGTTCTGTAATGGTCGTCCTCCGGGCACAGAAAGACCTGCGTTTTATGCATAAGCCTTCGGAAAGATTTGCAATGAGTGATACGGTCGCGGTCACGCTGAAATTCCGTGCGAAGAGTACAGGGTTCAACGTAATGCTCGCGCCCCTTAGTCTTTGAAGAAAGACAGGCAAAAGGAGAGAGGTTTTGCTTTTCGCGTTCGTTCATCATCTCTGCAATAGTCATAATCCGAAGCTCCTTTCCGATATACGCCTATAATATACGAAGTTTTTTCAAAAAAACCTTTTTTAAAATAAAAAATTTTCTAAAAATTTTGACTTTATTTTTGTTTTTCCTCGTCGAAATAAGTTCTTTTGAGTCCGGGAGTACGTTTTCCGTTCGTTGCGGCAACCACTTTTTTGCAAATCCGCTCGGAAATTCTTGAAGGAGAGGCAAAGCAAAGGACCACGCCGCTTCCAAACTCCGAGGAGGTCATCTCTCCGCCTGAAGCCGTTATTTCGTAAAGAAGCTTCTGATACTCCCCGTATTCTATTTCAAGCTCATATTCCGCGTATTCTTCAAAGAATGCGCAGTGCGCGTTTGCAACGGCTTCCGCCGCGCTTCCCGAATATGCGCGTGTAAGACCGCCGGCACCGAGAAGTATTCCGCCGAAAATACGGACAACCGTTATAACAACTCCCGTAAGACCGTTCTTTTTTATAACGTCCAGAACGGGCGGTCCTCCCGTTCCCTGCGGCTCGCCGTCATCGCTGTAACGCATAGTATTACCCACAACGTAAGCAAAAACTATATGCCGTGCATCGCGGTAAGCACGCCTCTTTTCCTCGATAAAGGCGCGCGCTTCTTCTTCGCTTTCAACGTGCGCGGCATCACCGATAAAAACGGACTTTTTCTCCGTAAGCTCGGCGTGACCCGCTTTTTTGATAGTTCTGTATCTTTCCACGGCGCACCTCTTACTCTTTTATATATTTAGCGTATATGCCCGCGTTTTTTGCATCTGCCACAGCGCGGACGATCGCACCGTTTTCCGTATATTCAACGTCCTTGACCGTTGTATTGTTATAAAGTCTGCTTATAACGCCCATATCGCTTGCGGGTATCAGGAAAACGTACTCCTTCGCTCTTTCGTGGGATAGCTCTTCTATCTTTGCAACGAGAGCGTCTATCCCCTCTCCCGTTTTCGCGGAAACGACAAAGCTTTGCGCCGTGGGCGTTCTCGGGATAAAGCCTTCCGCTTTATCGCATTTATTATAGACAAAGAGCGTGGGTTTATCCGCCGCACCAAGCTCCGAAATAAGCTTTGCGCTCACCTCTCCCTGAGAGTCCGCTTCAGGGTCGGAGGAGTCTATCACAACGAGAAGCGCGTCCGCATACTTCACCTCGTCAAGCGTGGAACGAAATGCGTTTACAAGCTGGTGAGGAAGTCTTCGGATAAATCCTACCGTATCGGTAAGAAGCACGTCTTCGCCGCCCGGAAGCGTGAATTTTCGCGTTGTTGGGTCAAGAGTTGCAAAAAGCTTATCCTCTGCCAAGATCCCCGCACCCGTAAGGTAGTTAAGAAGCGTGGATTTGCCTGCGTTGGTATAACCCGCGATAGCTATTTTAAAAATACCCGTGCGGTCGCGCTGAAGACGCTGTGTGGCGCGGTTCTTTTCCATTTCTTTTATATCTTCTTCAAGAGCCGCAATTCTGCGCTTGATGTGACGCCTGTCCGTTTCCAGCTTACTTTCGCCGGGACCTCGCGTGCCGACACCGCCGCCAAGACGCGAAAGCTCCGTACCCTTGCCCGTAAGGCGCGGTACGGTATATTTGAGCTGTGCCAGCTCTACCTGCGTTTTTCCCTCCCCCGTTACGGCGTGGAGCGCGAAAATATCGAGTATGAGCATACTGCGGTCTATAACTCGCACGTTACCGCCCAGATCATCCTCCACGTTTCTTATCTGAGAGGGAGAAAGCTCGTCATCGAAAATAACAAGGTCTATATCATTGTTTTCGCAAAGGCGGGCAAGCTCTTCGACCTTGCCTTTGCCGATGTAGGTTCTTACGTCGGGGTTCTCCTTCTGCTGTGTTAAGCGCGCAACGACCTGCGCCTCTGCCGTATCGGCAAGGCGCGCAAGCTCGTCAAAGGATACCTCGTATTCGCGCTCGTCCGCACCCTTGGGGATAACGGAAACGAGCACTGCTCTTGCGGTCTTATCTTTTTCAAAAATCTTTTCTTCCGTCATATCAAAAAACCTTTCGTAAAAATCAATTTTATTATTTACACTAAAACGGTTTTGTTTGCACGCAAAGAGAAAGAGCGCGAGGAACGAATATTCTCCGTTTCTCACGCTCACAAAAATTTAAGCCAAAATTATCTTTTGCTTTCAAGACGTTTTTTGAACTTATCAACACGTCCGCCGGCGTCAACGAATTTCTGCTTGCCGGTGAAGAACGGATGACACTTGGAACAAACTTCGACGTGGAAGTCACCTTTTGTCGATTTTGTATTTATAACTTCGCCGCACGCGCAAATGATTTTCGCGTCAACGTAGTTAGGATGGATTCCTTCTTTCATTGTTTAACACCTCACTTAAACATATTCACGTATGCTATATTATAACACACTTTTTTATTTTTGCAAGTCTTTTTTGAATTTTTTTCGCCTTATTACAGAAAAAATTTAGATTTTCCCCGAAATTTCTTTTTTGAGCCGTTCTATTATCTTTTTTTCAAGACGAGATATGTAGGATTGCGATATTCCCAGAGCCTTCGCCGTTTCCTTTTGCGTAAGCTCACGTCGCCCGCAAAGCCCGAAGCGCAGTTCTATTATCTGCCGTTCGCGTGCGGAAAGCGAGCGTACTGCCTCGGCTATTATCTTTTTTTCTTCCGCACTTTCTATACCCGCGCTGACTGTGTCCGCCTCGCTTCCGAGGATATCGGAAAGAAGCAGTTCGTTTCCGTCGCGGTCCACGTTCAGCGGCTCATCGAACGAAAGCTCACGTCTTTCCCCGTTCGTCTTCCTTATATACATAAGTATCTCGTTCTCTATACACCTTGAAGCGTATGTGGCAAGCTTTATGTTTTTGTCCGCGCGAAAAGTATTTGCCGCCTTTATAAGCCCTATCGTGCCGATGGAGATAAGGTCCTCTATATTTATTCCCGTATTCTCAAATTTCTTTGCGATATATACCACAAGACGCAGGTTCCTCTCAACGAGCAGCTTGCGAAGCGCAGGGTCCTCCTCAAGATGTGCAATAGTATCGTTTTCCTCCTCTGCGCTCATAGGCGGCGGCAGGCTTTCCGTAGTGCTGATGTAATGTACACCCTTTACGAACCCGAGCTTTGCAAGAAAGGAAAGCAGCATAATTTTTATTTTTGAAAACAACATCGTTATCCTCCTTAAAGAAGCGAAAGCGGCACAAGAGCCTGCGCCCCGGAGTAATCGTGTGCGTGCTCATCGCAGACGATCAGCGCATCTCGCTCCTCAAAATCGTGTTTTATCATTATTTCAAGCTTTTCGGGCTTTATTGCCGCAGCAAGCGAGTATCCCGAAACGGTGTTTATCGGAACGAACCGCACCTTTTCCGCCTCCGCCTCCGTAACGTTTCCCGCACGGCAAAAAACAAGGCTCTGTGCGCCCGCCTCAAGTGCCGCGGATGCGGCAATAAATATTACCGCCCTCCCCGATATAGGCTCTGATGCACAGTTTCCGGAATCCAAAAAGCCCGAAAATTCATATTCTTCTCCGTCCAACCTTATCCGTACCCTGCAAAATTTACCCGACATCCGCGCACGAAGCGCTTTTTGCAAAAAGAACGTTGCAAAAGCGGATGCCGCCGCCAAAAGCACGAAAACCCATATATCCATCTCCCCGAATACCGTGGAGATGCTTCCGCCTATCTCTATGTAGGACGTATATCTGCCGATCCTTGAATATATCGCCGTCATAGCTCCGCCCATAAGAAGGGATACTGCATAAAACATAGCCGTTGCGGCGGCGGTCTTGCGCAGTCTTCCGCCGTGGTGCGCCGTAAGGCACATAAGAAAAGCCGCAAAAACATCCAACGCAATATCTCCCGCCGTGCCAATAGAAAAGAATAGGGCGGCAACGCCGTAAACTCCGCCGATGCTCGCTCCGCCTATCATACGCCATACGTTCATACGGAAATGCATTATCTTACCGCAGATAAAGAGCGCAAGAAAATCCATACTGAAATTTATTATAAAAAGTACGTCGCCGTATATATACTCCGTCATTTTGATCTTCCCCTAAAGCATTCAGATAAATAAATTATACGCCCTCCTTTGCGATTTTTTTGTCGCAAAAGGAAGGCGAAAACGCAAAAAACGCACGAATATATCGTGCGTTTTCGAGTTTATTCGGGTTTAAGCCTTGATCATTTCATCCGCGGACATCATAACGGCGTATTTGCCGCTTTCATATGTAAGACCGCCTTGGAAGTAAGCCGTGTAAGGCGCACGTAGAGGGCCGTCCGCGGAAAGCTCTATGGAAGATCCGCTTGTAAACGCGCCGGCCGCCATTATTACTTCATCCTCATATCCTGGCATCGCCCAAGGCTCGGGGGCAACGAAGGAATCGATGGGAGAAGCCGCCTGTATTCCACGGCAAAAAGCCACAAGCTTTTCGGGCGTGCCGCATTTTACCGTCTGAACTATATCGTGGCGCGCTTCCCTCCAACTCGGGAAGACCTCAAAGCCGAGGGATTCGTACATATATGCCGCAAAAACCGCAGTCTTAACAGCCTGCGCCACAACGTGGGGTGCAAAGAAAAAGCCCTTGAACATATTGCGAAGCTGTCCTACAGTCGCGCCCGCTTCACAGCCTATACCGACCGTTGTAAGACGGTAAGAGGCAAGCTCTACCGCGCGCTTTGTACCCGCGATATATCCGCCCGACTCTGCAAGACCGCCGCCCGGATTTTTGATGAGCGAGCCCATAATAAGGTCCGCGCCGTAAGCCGTAGGCTCCTCCGTGTCGCAGAACTCACCGTAGCAGTTATCAACGGCAACGTAAGCCCCCGTGCGCGCTTTTACAAAAGAGATCATCTCCCCTATCTCCTTTGAGGAGAACGTGGGGCGCGTTTCGTAACCCTTGGAACGCTGAATATAAACGACTTTGAGCTTATCTCCCCATTTTTCTATCTTGGAAGCAATGGTATCGTAATCTGGTCTGCCGTCCTTGAGGGCAACGTCATCGTAAGTCACGCCGAAATCGTAAAGAGAGCCGTCGCCGTTTTTTGTCTTATCGCCTATAACGTCGGAAAGAGTGTCGTAGGGTCTGCCCGTGATGGAGAGCATAACGTCACCCGGGCGGAGCAAGCCGTAAAGACCGATCGCTATCGCTTGCGTACCGTTCACAATATTGTGGCGAACGAAAGCCGCCTCGGCACCGAAAACGTCGGCATAAACAAGATCAAGCGCATCTCTGCCGGCATCACCGTAGCCGTAGCCTGTGGAGCCGTAAAGCATCGCCTCCGAAATTCTGTGCTTACGGAAGGAGTCAAGCACCTTCGCCGTATTTTTATACGCTATATCATCTATCTGTGAGAAAACCTCTGCAAGATCGGTTTCCGCTTTTTTTGCTATATCAATTATCTTCTGTGAAAATTCCATTTTATTTTTCCTCTTTTCTGCATTATCAAAGAGCGTTTACAAGCTCCTTAAAATATTCCCCTCGCTTTTCGAAATTTTTGAAAGCATCAAAGCTTGCGCAGGCAGGCGAAAGTATGACAGTATCACCGCCTTTTGCCGCGCTTACCGCCGCGGCAAAAGCGCCGTCGAAATCCTTTGTATATACTATTTTATCACACGGATAGCCCGCGTCAAGCATAATGTTCATTATTTTTTCGCCCGTAGCTCCCGTTGCGCTTATAAATTTCGCGTGCTGTGAAAGAAGCGGCGCAAGAGGCTCCAACGGAATATGCTTATCGTATCCGCCAACGATAACTATAAGCTTTTCGGAAAAAGCGCAAAGAGCCGCTGCCGTGCGCGTGGGACTCGTATCGATGGAGCTGTTGTAATATTTCACACCGTTCTTCTCTGCAACAAGCTCTATTCGGTGGGCAACACCGCCGAAAGTCTGCGCGAGCTCCTTCATAGTTTCAACGCTCACCTCGCCCCATACGCAGGCGCACGCCGCCATATAGTTTTCCACGTTATGGATACCGGGTATCTTTATATCCGAGCGAGTCATAACGGGAGTTTTTTCTTTTCCGTCGAAGTAAACGATATCATCGCCGTCAAGATATATTCCGCGTGTATGCGTAATGGCTTTTTTGGAAGAAAAGAGCGTAACCTTTCCTTTTGTGCGGGAGGCAAATGAAAGTGTTATATCGTTTTCGGCATTGAGCACAAGTCGGTCTTTGTCCGTCTGTTTTTCGAATATCTTGGCCTTTGCCTCGATATACTCATCCATATCAACGTGCCAATTGAGGTGATTGGGCGTTATGTTTGTAACAACGGCACTGTCGATATGCGCACCCATAGTGAAAAGCTGGAAGCTGGAAAGCTCAACAACAGCGGCATCCTCTTCCGTCATTTCGGTAACGTAAGGCAAAAGCGGAGTGCCGATATTTCCGCCAAGGTACACCTTGCCCTTTCCGCGCTTCTTGTATTCTGCTTCAAGCATTTTGGAAACAAGCGTCGTCGTTGTGGTCTTGCCATCACTTCCCGTTACCGCATAGACCTTTGCGGGGCAAATAGAAAGAAACACCTCCATCTCCGAAGTAAGCAGCGCACCGCGATGGGAAGCGGCGGCAAGCTCCGGCACGTCGGGGCGTATGCCGGGAGATCTGAAAAGTACATCCTCGTATATTCCGTCAAGGTAATCATCCCCAAAGAAAACTCTCACGCCCTTGTTCAAAAGAGCTTGTGCTTTTTCTTCATCCTTTTGCTTATCGCGCACGGAAAGGTGCGCTCCCATAGAAATCAGCAGATCGACCGCCGCCATATTGCTCACGCCCGCACCTATGAGCGCAACTTTTTTCCCATTTATATAATCGGAAAAATCTTTTATCTTTTTATTCATAATATCTCCTAAATTTCAAGTATATCCGAAAGACGGGCAAAATCCGCAAGTGACAGCTTTTCTCCGCGCACGTCGGAAGGAAGTCCCGCCTCTTCGATCTTTTCGCTTATCTGCGCTTTGCTTACGCGGCAGGTAGCCGAAGAAAGCGCGCCGGCAAGCATCTTTCTCCTCTGCTCAAACGCCGCCTTTATTATCTTTTGCATATTTTCGGGATCCTTTACGTCCACGGGAGGGGTTTTGTGCGGCTTCATACGAATTACCGCAGACGTCACCTTGGGAGGCGGCAAAAAATTGCCCGGAGAAACGTTAAAGCATTTCTTAACGTCGGCAAGATAGGAAGCGAAAACGGTTATCGCACCGTAGTCCGCGCTTCCCGGTGCGGAAGAAATCCTTTCGGCAACCTCCTTCTGTATCATAACGGTAACGGACTCAAAAAGAGGACCGCACTCAAGTATCTTCATAATGATCGGCGACGTTATATAATATGGTAAATTCGCGCAAACGCACACCTTCATATCACCAAAATGTTCTTTTACGAATTCGGGAAGATCGAGCTTCATCGCATCCGCATTGACAACGGTGACGTTATCACGCCAGCCCACAGTTTCCGCAAGCACGGGAAGCAGGCTTTCGTCTATCTCAACGGAAACAACTTTTTTGTATCTGTCCGCAAGTGCCTCTGTCAGCGTGCCGATGCCGGGGCCTATCTCCAGAACGCCGACCTCTTTATCCTCGGAGGGGGTGTCGGCAATGCGGCAAACGACCGCATCCGAGGTCAGAAAATTCTGCCCGAATTTCTTTTTCGGAGCTATCCCGTGGCGCTCCATAACTTCATATGCATATGACATATCGGTAAGCTTCATATTTTTCTACCTTTTTTCAAAAATATTATTGACAAATCCAATTTGGTATGATATAATTAATCTCGCTTTGATAAGTTCGCTGGTGTAGCACAGTCGGTAGTGCAGCTGATTCGTAATCAGCAGGTCGTGTGTTCAAGTCACATCACCAGCTCCACTACAGCTCGGTTTCTTGCCGGGCTGTTTTGCTTTGCGAGTGTAGTTCAATGGCAGAACATCGGCTTCCCAAGCCGAATACGCGGGTCCGATTCCCGTCACTCGCTCCAGTCAAGAGCCTCGGCACGCATTTGCGCAGTCGGGGCTTTTACTTTCGCGGAATATAACACATCGATATACAGTGCGTTATGAATACTCGCACAATCGGCAGTATTATTTTTCTGAAAGCAAAAGATTCTAAAATTTATTGAATTTATCGTTTATTTATGTTATACTTCTTTACATAAATAATTCTCAGTTGACATTATATCCTTTTTGGACGATTATTTCAACAGCATTTGCAAAAAAAGTGCAGTTCTGTTTTTCATTTTTGCGCAAAAGGGCCGTTTTGTCAAAAGAAAAAGGCTTAAATAAAGCATCGTTTTTACATTATATAATATTTTCGGGAGGTAATTGTTATGAAAAGATCAAACCCTGTTTTAAAAACGATAATAAAGCTCCTTATAAGCTCGGCAATAGTTTTTCTCCTCTTTTACTTGATGCTGCCGCCGATAAACCCCTTGGCAAATGAATTCTGGATATTCCTTACCGCTGTGCTCGTAATATACTTGGCACCCTTCTGCTTCGGCAATCTTTTCAAGGTATATACTCTTCCCGGCTCCGCTGCAAGAGTAGAGCTTGCACGCGGCAAAAAAAGCACGGCAAGCAAGATAATGATCGCGGCAATGCTTCTCCCCGTGCTCGTTGTCATCGTTGGCAACATCTTCTCTTCCACGTTCTTCAACGCTAAAAAATATGCAGACGTTATAACGGTAAACGAAGCAGATTTTGCAACGGATATGCCCGAAACAAACGCCGTTACAAACATCGCTCTTATGGATACGAACTCCGCCATCACAATAGGCAACCGCGCCCTCGGCTCTCTTTCGGACGTTGTTTCACAGTACGTTGTAAACGGAACTTATACGCAGATAAATTATCAGGGCTTTCCGCAGAAGCTCTCTTGCCTTGAATACGACGGATTTTTCAAATGGCTCGGCAACAGAGATAACGGCGTTCCCGGCTATATTATGGTCGATCCCGTAAACAACACCGCTGAATATAAAAAGCTCGAAAAGCCCCTTAAATACGTTGACAGCGCATATTTCGGCGAGGATCTTTACAGAAAGCTTCGCTTTGAATACCCCACAAAGATATTCGGCACGGTAAATTTTGAAGTTGACGAAGACGGCAACCCCTTCTTTATCGTTGCCTGCAATAAACCGAAGGTTGGTATGTTCGGTGCATATGACGTAAGCGAGGTCATAATTTTCAACCCCTGCGACGGAACGTCCGTAAAATACTCCGTTGGCGAGGTTCCGCGCTGGGTGGACATTGTTTTTGACGGCTACCTTGCAGAGGATAAATATAACTGGCACGGCACGCTTTCCGGCGGCTTCTGGAACAGCGTTATCGGCAACAAGGGCTGCAAGCAGACCACGGACGATTTCGGCTATCTTATGCACGATGACGACGTTTGGTACTACACGGGCGTAACGTCCGTAACAGCGGACGCTTCCAACATCGGCTTTATCGTTTCCAACGCGCGTACAGGCGAATATAAATATTACGCAGTTGTAGGCGCGGAAGAATATTCCGCAATGAGCGCGGCAGAAGGAGAGGTTCAGGAAAAGGATTACGATGCCTCCTTCCCCGCACTTATAAACGTTTCCGGAGAAGCAACTTATATTATGGTGCTCAAAGACAACAGCGGACTTGTCAAGCTCTATGCGCTTGTAAACGTGGAGCATTACAGCATTGTTGCCACGGGAGAAACGCAGGAAAAGGCTATCGACGCTTACCGCAAGCTCCTTTACCAAAACGGGATCATCAGCGGCGCGGAAGCCGAAAAGGACAGCGTACACGTTAAGGTCACGTCCATCGAAAAGCTTGTCATAGACGGAAACTCTTGGTGGTTCTTCCTTTGCGACGATGGAAATTATTATAAGATAAACGTAGCAGAGGATGCGGGCGCACTCTTTATAAAAGAAGGCGACGCGCTCAAGATCTCCTATTCCGAAACGGAAACGTCCGGCATCAAGAACATAGCTTCTTGGGAAAAGGAATAAATTTAAAACAACAGAAAATACCGCTCTCCGAGCGGTATTTTTACTTTTATCTTCTGTAAGGCGCGGGGACGTACTGCATCTCCGAAAATATTTTGAGGTGGTGTTCTTCGTCCTTTATAATACGGCGAAGAACCTCGCGCACATATTTATCATCAATAGAGAGAATAAGATTTTCATAAAGCTTTATCGCTTTTTTCTCCCCTGCTATTGCCTGCGCTATGATCTCTGCGGGAGAAGCCTTATACGGAAGCATCGCCGTATTTATCCCCATCCGTTTATTTGACGTACAAAAGCGAGGGTCTCCGCCGAGCATAAAAATAAGTTCGCCCAGCATTTCAAGATGGCGCATTTCCGCTACGGCAATACAGCGCAGTGTTTGGCAAAGCATCTCCGGCATGGCATTTGCGCATACCATACTGCCGTAAATATACGAAAGTATAGTGGGAAGCTCTCCCTCCTGTCCTGCGTAAGCAAGCGAAAGCATTGCGGCATATCTGGGGTTTCGGCGCTCTATGCGGAGTTCGGGATACGGAAGCGAAAGATTGCAAACGGACTTTATGTTGGAATTCATAAAAAACCTCCTTATATTTTTCTAATAAAATAATATGCGCCGTAAAACAAATTGACAAACGGTATATTTATGGGGTATAATAATATTGTTAACTACTATTTATTAAGGTGTAAAAATGATCGCATTAAGTGTAAACGATATAAGTCTTGAATTCGGCACGGACGTAATTCTGGACAATATAAATTTTTCCATAAACGAAGGCGACCGCCTCGGCGTGGTCGGCGTAAACGGTGCAGGTAAATCCACGCTCCTCAAAATAATCTGCGGAAATATGGAGGCCTCGCGCGGTAACGTATATATCGGCAAAGGCAAGACCGTTGCAATGCTGGAGCAAAATGCAATGCTCTTTTCCGAAAGCTCCGTCTTTGATGAAATGCTTCACGCATTTCCCGAACAGCTCCGCCTTGAAAAGCGACTTTCCGAGCTTGAGCATGAGGTTGCGGCAGGGCACGATAAAGTCATCTCCGAGTTCACATCGCTTACCGAGCGCTTCCGCGACATAGGCGGGTACGAATTCCGCGCAAGAATAAAGTCTATGCTCTCCCGCTTCGGCTTCCCCGAAAGTATGCACGGCACGCTTGTGGGAAACCTTTCCGGGGGTGAACGCACGCGCCTTTCACTTGTACGTCTGCTCCTCGTAGAGCCGGATATACTCATCCTCGACGAGCCTACGAACCACCTTGATACGGACACGCTGGAATGGCTCGAAAGCCACCTGCGTTCCTATCCAAAAACTCTTATCATCGTTTCCCACGACCGTTATTTTCTTGACGTCGTGGCAACAAAAATGCTCGAAATAGAGCACAAACGTGCCGCGCTTTACAGCGGAAATTACTCCGCTTTTGCAGAAAAAAAAGCAGCGGAGCGTAAGGCGCTCGAGCACAAATACATCGAGCAGCAGAAAGAGATAGCGCGTCAGGAAGCTTACATAGAGCAGCAACGCAGATGGAACCGCGAGCGCAACATCATCGCCGCGGAAAGCCGCGAAAAGGCTCTTGCGCGTATGGAAAAGATCGAAGCGCCCAAGGCTATACCGAAGAATATCCGTCTTTCTTTCGGATATTCCGGCGAAAGCGGAAACGACGTTCTCGTATCCGACGGACTTTGCGCCTCCTACGGTGAAAAAAAGATATTCTCCGACGTTTCTTTCCTTGTCAAAAAGAATGACCGCGTGCTTATAATCGGCCCCAACGGCTGCGGTAAATCCACGCTCCTCAAAATACTCGGCGGCAAAAAGAAAGCAGACTGCGGCGAGCTTTACTTCGGAAGTGCCGTTGAAGCGGCTTATTACGATCAGGAGATACAGAACCTCACGGAAACGAATACGGTCCTTGAGGAAATAATGAACGCACACGAAAAGCTTACCTATACGCAGGCCCGCAGCGCACTTGCCGCATTCCTTTTCTTCGCAGAGGATATGGAAAAGACAGTCTCCGTGCTATCCGGCGGAGAGCGAGCGCGCCTTGCACTTTGCAAAATAATCCTTACAAAAGTAAATCTTCTCATCCTCGACGAACCGACGAACCATCTTGACATCGGCTCGCGCGAAGCTCTTGAAGACGCACTTCTCTCGTTCGACGGCACGATAATCGCCGTATCCCATGACCGTTATTTCATTAAGAAGCTTGCAACGCGCATATTCGATATGAACGC
The DNA here is from genome assembly GCA_015064725.1 of Oscillospiraceae bacterium. Lineage (GTDB taxonomy): Bacteria > Bacillota > Clostridia > Oscillospirales > CAG-272 > UMGS731. The sequence goes on from SVRQ01000006.1 coordinate 36,421, forward strand.
AGGATTTTTCGATTGGCGTGACGGATACGATTCCTACCTTGCATACAAAGCAAGACAGAAAGAGGCAGCGGAAGCCATCGCTGTTTCCGTTCCCAAAGCGGAAACGGCAAACAAAGCAAAATACCTGGAAAACAAAAAGCTTCAAGCAGAGATACGCAAAAACGAGCGTATGATAGAAAAAGCCGAAGCGGAAATAAACAAGCTCGATGAAGAAAAAAGCTCTCTTGAAGAAGAAGCATCGACAAGTGCCGCAACAAACTACGTCCGCCTTTCGGAAATTTCCGCGCGTATAGCGGAGATAGACGAACGCACGGAAGAGCTTTTCCTTATGCTTGAGGAAGCGGAAGAATTCCTTTCCGCCGCAAAAGAATAAGAGGTGAATTTATGAAAAAGATAGCCGTTATCGGCGGCGGCCCTGCGGGAATGAGTGCCGCAGGCAAAGCCGCATCCATGGGGGCTGAGGTTACCCTTTTCGAGAAAAATAAGCTCCTCGGAATGAAGCTCGGCATAACGGGCAAGGGCAGATGCAACGTAACGAATAACTGCACACCCGATGATTTTATAAAAAATATGACAAAAAACGGGAAATTTATGTTTTCTGCGATAAATTCCTTTTCCTCGGCGGATACGATGGAGCTTTTCGAGTCCCTTGGAGTTCCGCTTAAAACAGAAAGAGGAAACAGAGTTTTCCCCGTTTCCGATAAAGCGCACGATATAGTTATGGCTCTTAAAAAATACGTGCTCGACAACGGCGCAGCTATCGTAAACGAAAAAGTGACGGGGCTTATCCCCGACGAAAGCGGAGAAAAAATAGCCTTTGTCGAAACGGAAAAACGCAGATATGAATTCGATGCTGTCATCGTTTGCACGGGCGGCGTTTCCTACACTGTCACGGGCTCGGACGGCGACGGTCTTCGCTTTGCAGAAAAGCTCGGGCTTAAAGTAACTCCCACGATCCCCTCACTTATCGGTCTTACCTCGGACGACCCGTGCTGCCCCGAAATGCAGGGGCTTGCCCTCAAAAACGTGGGTGTTTCCGTAATAGACACAGGCAAAAAGAACAAAAAGATATACGAAGATTTCGGAGAGATGCTCTTCACACATTTCGGTGTCAGCGGTCCTATGATCCTTTCCGCCTCCGCGCATATGCGTCCGATGGAAAAGGACAGATATGAAGTGCAAATAGATTTAAAGCCCGCGCTCGACGAGGAAAAGCTTGATAAGAGAATAATTTCCGATTTTGAAAAATACAAAAACAAGGAGTTTTCAAACGCGCTCTGCGATCTGCTTCCCTCCTCTATGATATCCCCCGTTGTGGCGCGCACGGGCATCCTCGCAAACAAAAAAGTAAACTCCGTAACACAAAAGGAGCGCCGCGAGCTTGTTTGCGTGCTAAAAAAATTCACGGTCAAAATAAGCGGCACGCGCCCGATAAACGAAGCGATAGTTACAAGCGGCGGCGTTGCGGTTTCGGAGCTCTCTCCCAATACGATGCAGGCGAAAAAATGGGAAAACCTTTATTTTGCAGGCGAAGTCATCGACGTTGATGCATACACGGGCGGCTTCAATTTACAGATAGCATTCTCCACGGCAATGAAAGCGGCTCAAGCCGCGGTAAATAAACTCTTGGAGGAAACTGAATATGCTTTTTAATTTTTGGGGTAAGAAAAAGAAACAACAAAACAATGAACTCTATTATAACTTTGATTTTCCCTGCGAAAAAATCGCAGAACGAATGAATAATTCTCAATATACTCAAAAATGGAAAAACTGTAGCAGACAAAACGGCTTTCCCGTATTTATAATTTTCAATAAAATTGCAAAAGAGCTTTTCGAAAATAATGTTTACAGCTTTGAAGAGATCGACATCGAAAAATACCTGAATGATACACTCGAGAAAGCAAAACTTTTTGCCGAAGAAAATGGAGAAGATTTTTATTATATAGCGGGAAAAGAAACAGATACGGAAAACGGTATCTGCGAATTCTCCTCTTTTGATCTACAGGAAGATTACTTTGTACTGTCAGCCACAATACCTGTTGAAAATCCTTGGGAAGTATTTCAAAAGATACCTTTTGGAAATTACAACGAATGCCCCTCGCCCAATATAATAGCCGCATTTTCCAAAATGGCATATGAAAAATTCGGCGCGGTTCCTGCCGTAATAAGCGCGGATACCATTGAATTTTCAGTCGCTCTCCCCCCTTCCAAAGAGGAAGCATTGAAGCTTGCGTGGCAAATCTACACTTTATGTCCTGATACAGTCAATCAAGGTCATAAATCTATTTATTCACTTGCAGATTGTCTTACAAAGTCCGATGTATGGACTTTGTGGTGGGATTGATAATTAAATAAAATAAAAACTGAGGTATAACAATGATAAGCATAGCACTTGACGGTCCCTCCGGTGCGGGCAAAAGCACCGTTGCAAAAGCACTTGCCAAAAAGCTCGGTTACATCTACGTCGATACAGGCGCGATGTACCGCACGATAGCCCTTTTCACTCTCAGAAACGGAGCAGACCCAACAGACGAGAGCGCGGTATGCGCGCTTCTCCCCTCTCTTACGCTTGAGGTGAAGTACATAGACGGCGTGCAGAGAATGTTCCTTTGCGGCGAGGACGTTTCCGACAAGATACGCACGAACGAGATCTCTATGTGCGCGTCTAAAGTTTCCGCGCTTCCCGCCGTCCGCGCATTTCTTCTCGACCTTCAGCGCGATATGGCAAAAACAAATAACGTCATTATGGACGGACGCGATATCGGCACGGTCATTCTTCCCAATGCCACGGTAAAATTCTTTATGAACGCAAGCGACGAAGCAAAAGCAAAACGCAGATACGAGGAATTGCTTGCAAAGGGAGAAACGATCACCCTTGAAGAAGTGAAAAAAACTATGGCAGAGCGCGATAAGAGCGATTCCACGCGAAAGATAGCTCCCGCTATCCCTGCTGCGGATGCTGTAATGCTCGATAATTCGGAGTCCCTCGAAAAAACGCTGGAAACGGCAATAAGTATAATAATGGAGAGAATAAAATGAGTGCTTTATACGCTGTATTTTTGTTTTTTGTAAGAATATTTTATTTCATCTGCTTCCCCAAAAAATTCCACAACACGGAAAAGATACCTCCCAAGGACAAATCTTATCTCATCTGCTCCAACCACGTCAGCGGACACGATATAGTTTTCGTTGCGCTCAAAAATAAAAAGCAGATACATTTCATCGCAAAAGAAGAGATCGTAAAGATACCGTTCATACGCTTTTTCGCTCTTCGCCTCGGCGTAATTCCGATCAAGCGCGGTATGGCAGATACAAAAGCGCTTCACGGCGCTATAGATAAGCTCAAGGAAGGCAAGGTCGTCTGCATCTTCCCCCAGGGCACACGCCAAAGAGATAAAGCCCCCGAAGTCTCGCAGTTTCGCAGCGGCGCGGCTATGATCGCGCGCGAAGCCAAGTGCGATATACTTCCAATGTATATAAAACCGAAAAATTACAGAACAAAATTCTTCAGAAGGGTTGATATTTACTTCGGAGATATGATAAAATATGAGGAGCTCGGATTTGAAACGGAAAGCGCACCCGACGAAAGCAGATTTTCAAAAGTGAACGCCGCATCCAAAATCATCGCGGAAAGGATCTGCGCTCTTAACCCCGATAAGAAAGCGGAAGAATAAGCTATGCAGATAACCGTTGCAAAATACGCGGGCTTTTGCTTCGGCGTTGAACGCGCCGTAAGCACCGTTCAGAATATCATCCACGAGCACAAGGGAAAGAAGATCTATACTCTCGGTCTTCTTATCCACAACCCCGTCATAACGGAAAAGCTTCACGAACTCGGAGTGTGCGCTATCGAAGAAGATGAGGCAGAAGCGCTTCTTCTCTCCGAAAACGTACAGAGCTGTGTATTCGTCATCCGCGCCCACGGGGTAAAAAAAGAATTGCAGGAAAGGCTCGCCGCAAGCGGAGCGACCCTTATCGACTGCACCTGCCCCTTCGTTTCCAAGATACACACCATCGCAGATGAGCACACGGAAGATCAGACACTCACCCTGCTTTTCGGTACGGAAAACCATCCCGAGGTGATAGGGATCGCAAGCCATATAAAGGGCGATTTCTTTATTTTCGACTCAAAAGAAAAGCTTGAAAATTTTATAAACCGTCAAGATGCACAAAAAATGCATTACAAAAAAACAATTTTGGTATCTCAAACGACCCAAAATCTTGCAGAATATAAAAATTGTCAAGAATTTCTCAAAAAAGTATGTACAAATCCGCTTATTTTTGATACAATATGTAGTGTTACGGAAAATCGTCAGTTAGAAGTGGAAAAACTTTCGCAAAAATGTGATGCCATTCTGGTCATCGGCGGCAAGAACAGCTCCAATACAAAGAAGCTTTTCGAGATAAGCCGCAAGAATAACCCAAACACATTCTTTGCCGAACATTTCTCAGACATTCCGAAAAATATAACACAGATGTCCCACGTGGGCATCGCAGCCGGAGCTTCCACGCCCGGTTACATGATTGAGGAGGTAAAAAAAATCATGAGCGAACAGGAAAATTTCGCACAGCTTCTTGATGAATCTTTCAAAACTTTAAATACAGGAGACAAAGTATCCGGTGTTGTTACATCCGTATCCAATACAGAAGTACACGTTGATATCGGTTCCAAGGTAACAGGTATCCTTACACTTGAAAACGTTACAGACGACCCCACAGCCAAGCTTGAAAACCTGTTTAAAGTTGGCGACACAGTTGATGCTATCGCTATCAGAGTAAGCGACCTCGACGGTATCGCAATGCTTTCCAAGAAGAAGGTTGACGCACAGAAAGACTGGCAGAAGGTTGTTGAAGCTGCCGAAAACGAAACAATTATCGAAGGCAGGATCACAGAGGCTGTTAAGGGCGGCGTTATCGCATATGCTCTTTCCAACAGAATCTTCATCCCCGCATCCCAGACAATGGTTGCACGCGGCGGCGATCTTTCTTCCATCGTTGGCACAGTTCAGAAATTCAAGATCATCGAAGTTACACCCGAAAAACGTCACGTTGTTGCTTCCATCCGCAAGGTAGTTATGGAAGAACGCAAGGCTGCCGAAGAAGCATTCTGGGCAGAAGTTGAAGTTGACAAATTCTACGTTGGTAAGGTTAAGAGCCTTACAAACTACGGTGCATTCGTTGACCTCGGCGGCGTAGATGGTATGGTACATACATCTGAGCTCTCCTGGACAAGAATCGCTAACCCCAAGGAAGTTGTTTCCGTTGGCGACGAGATCAAAGTTTTCGTTAAAGCTTTCGACCGCGAAAAAGGCAGAGTATCCCTCGGCTACAAGACAGAAGAAACAAACCCCTGGAACGCATTCACATCCAACTATGCAGTTGGCGACGTTGCAGATGTAACGGTTGTTTCCATTATGCCCTTCGGTGCATTTGCACAGGTTATCCCCGGTGTTGACGGTCTTATCCACATTTCTCAGATTGCTAACAAGAAGCTCGCTACACCCGCTGAAGTTCTCAAGAAAGGCGACGTTGTAAAAGCTAAGATCCTCGAGATCGACACAGAAAACAAGAAAGTAAGCCTCTCCGTTCGTGCTCTTCTTAACGAAGAAAACGAAGCAGCAGCTCCCGCAGAAGACGCTGAATAATTTGATTTTCACAAACAAAAACTGTGATGCTCACGCATCACAGTTTTTTTGTTTGTATTTTTCAAAATCGCCCCCGACCTTTTCTATCTCTCTTGCAAGTATCTCCTTCGCGCCCGGGCTCATCTCATAAAGCGGAAGACGGAAGGAGCCGATATTCCCCACGCCGCTGAAATTCAGCATATTTATCGCAGTCTTCACGGGGATGGGATTTACCTCAAGAAACAAAGCTGAAATAAGCGCGCCGTAGCGGTGCTGCATTGCTCTTGCACGCGCAAGCTCTCCTCTTTCCATAAGCGATACCATCTCGTGGCATTCCCTTGGCAGGATGTTTGCAAGAACGGATATAATACCGACCGCACCCGCTGCAAGGGCAGGCACGTTAAATTCATCGCATCCGCAATATACGGCAAAATTTTCATCCGCCAGCGCGCACACTCTTGTAAAAAAGCCGATATTCCCGCTTGCTTCTTTTATACCGACAATATTTGGGTGCTGTTTTAAAACAGCAAGCTGTTCAAGCGTTACAGAGCATCCTGTGCGCGAGGGCACGTTGTAAATTATTATCGGGATATCTACGCTGTCCGCACACTCCGTAAAATGCTTTATCATTCCTGCGGAATTCGTTTTGTTATAATAAGGAGTAAGCAAAAGTATTGCATCCGCACCCGCTTTTTGTGCGGCAATACATTTCTTTTTCGCTCTTGACGTGTCGTTTGAGCCGCACCCGGCGATTATAGGTATGCGCCCCTGTGCGATGCTGACAGCATAATCCACAAGCCCTGCGGCTTCCGCATCGTTTACCGTGGGAGCTTCGCCCGTTGTGCCGAGCACGACAATGCCGTCCGTATGATTTTCTATGTGAAATTCTATTATATTACCGTAACAATGAAAGTCTATTTCTCCGTTTTCAAGAAAAGGCGTTACGATAGCGGCTATCGAGCCTTTTATCATAAATATCACCTCCGTTACAGTATATGCAAAGCCTCTCTTTTTCGCAAAGAGAGGCTTAAAAAGTTTAGGTCTGCTTTTCTATATACGGGGTTTTTCTCATAAGGTCTGCGGCACTTCCCGCTTTTTCCTGCGCCAAAAGACGGACTGCGGCAGCTTTCCTTGAAAATTCAAATGCCTGCTTTACCTTTTCTCCGTATTTTTCATAATCCGCAGGCTTTGTAATTATCGGGATATCCGCTTTCTTTCTCGCATTGGACAAAAGCTCGCGTCCGCGCGCATTTGCCGCAAGAAGCACGGTATATGCAGGAGGCGTGCAAAGCATCTCCCTCGTTACTCCGAAATAAGAAAAAAGCAGAGCGCGGCGCACGCGCGAGGGAGAATATTTTTTCGTCACGGCAAGAGAATAAAGCTCTTGCATATTTTCGGCATCGTTCCCCGCTTTTATAAGACGGGCTGCAAGCGATATATCGTTCTCCGCAAAACACGCAATATCCTGCGCGGTATGCATTCGTAAAAACGAAGCAAATACGGGAAACAGTTTTTCGGGAGAAGCTATTTTCCCCTCTTCCGCCTGTGCTTTCAGAATTTTATATGAATACTCAGGCATCAATTTTTCAAGAGCCTCCGCTCCGTGCTCAAAAAGCTTTTCGCGGATGTACGTAGCACTTGCAAAGCCCTCCCCCGTGCCGCAAAAATTTTGCCCTTCGCGTTTTATCGTCGAGATCGAAACGGGCAAGCCTCTTTTAATAATCTGTGAAGAATAAGCTACACCGAGAATGTTATTGGAGCCATCGAAAATTCCGCTTTCTCCGAAAAGCTCGCGGTACGTTTCAAAATACACGCTCGCAAAAGGCTTTTCGGAGTTTAACTCAAGCCTTTTTGAAACTGCGGCTTCAAACTCCGTTGAAAGCGTATTTTTTGCCGTTTGAAGTATCGCCCCGGCGTCTGCACACTCGCTGCCGAAAGAAAGCTCCAAGGGGAACCCAAGACGGCTTATTATATCCAAAGCACCGAAAGCAAATTTTTCCGCGCCGGCGGCGGAATAAGGGAAAGGAAGCTCCAGCACAAGGTCCGCACCGCCCGAAAGTGCTGCACGCGCACGCTCATATTTCCCCGGCACAGCGGCTTCTCCGCGTTGGCAAAAATCCCCGCTCATTACGCAGACAACGTTCCCTCCCTGCTTTTTAAGCTCGGAAATATGATATTCGTGCCCGAAATGGAACGGATTATATTCGCAAATAACGGCAAAATTCTTCATTTTCTCGCCCCTTTTTACTTTTTAATAAAAATTATTGGTATTTTCTATTGAAAATAATGGTTATATTATGTATAATAATTATAAGCGATTATTTATATCACTGATTAAATTATAATATAATATTACACAAAAATCAATCGGAATTAACGGAGGTTTTTTTAATGAAAGTATTGGTTGTAAATGCCGGAAGCTCTTCTCTTAAATATCAGCTTTTCGACACAGTAACAGGCGAAGTTCCCGCTAAAGGTATCTGCGAAAGAATCGGTATCGACGGTAAGATCGACCACAAATGTGCAGACGGCAGAAGATGGACGGAAGAAATTTCTATGCCCAACCACTCTGTTGCAACAAAAATAGTTGTAGATGCTCTCACAGGCAAGGAATACGGCTGCCTTGCAAGTATGGACGAGATCGAAGCCATCGGTCACAGAGTTGTTCACGGCGGTCCTTACTTCTTTGAAAGCTGCTTGCTTACGGACGAAGTTCTTGAAAAGCTTGAACTCTGCCGTGACCTCGCTCCTCTTCACACACCCGCAGCTATTATGGGTATCGAAGGCTGCAAGGCTGTAATGCCCACAGTTCCCCAGGTACTCGTATTCGACACGGCATTCCACCAGACAATGCCTGCAGAAGCTTATACATATGCTCTTCCCTATGAAATGTGCGAAAAATACAATATTCGCCGCTACGGCTTTCACGGCACGAGCCACAAGTTCGTTTCCCGCGAAATGGCAAAACTCCTTGACAAGCCCGTAGAAGAAACAAAAATAGTTACCTGCCACGTTGGCAACGGTTCCTCCATCTCCGCTGTAAAGGGCGGCAAGGTCATCGACACAACAATGGGCTTTACTCCTCTTGACGGTGTTGAAATGGGTACACGCTGCGGTGCGATCGACCCCGCTATCGTAACGTTCGTTATGAAAAAAGAAGGCTTTACACCCGACGAAATGGATAACTTTATGAACAAGAAATGCGGTTTCCTCGGTGTTTCCGGCGTTTCTTCCGACAGCCGCGACGTTGAAGCAGGCATTCTCGAAGGCAACAAGAGATGCGAGCTCGCCGCAAACGTACTTGCATACCAGATCAAGAAGTACATCGGCTCTTATGCTGCCGCTATGAACGGTCTTGACGCCGTTGTATTCACAGCAGGTATGGGCGAAAACAACGTAGAGCTCCGCGAAAGAGTTTGCAAGAATATGGAATTCTACGGCATCGAGATCGATGAAGAACTCAATGCAAAAACGTTCCGCCAGTCCGACAATGTTAAGCTCTCCACAGAAAACTCCAAGGTTGCCGTTTGGGTAATCCCCACAAACGAAGAGCTTATGATCGCTTCCGACACAGCAGACATCGTTTCCAAGCTTTAATTTTATATTTACCGAAAAAGCCGCACGCAGCGGCTTTTTCTTTTGCTCTTCGTAAGGAAGCTCCGCATTCACACTATATATCACTATATATAGAGTAAAATATAAATATATAGTCAAAATAATGCGGAAAAGACTTGCTATTTTTGCTGGTTTGTGATAAAATTTCAGTATAGGATTTTAGAATGGGGGAGAATAGTTTTGGCATACCGAAGCCTATATGACAAAACAAAAAACTCCTGTTCTGAAAAATAAGACTTAATCTTTGTTTTGACCCCAAAAGGTCGGAAAGGAAGACAAAAAATGGCTGAAAAAAACTTTTTCTCATCCCGCCTGACAGCCGCAGAAATGCGCAAAGCTCTCGCGGATGAACAGGCTCGCGCAGACGCTGAACTTGCAAAAGCAGGTAAGCTCTCCGCCGCTTCCCGTATGGCCGCACTGTTCGACGAAGGCACGTTTGTTGAGGTCGGAGCTTATGTTGGCAGAAAGACAACAGAACTCGATTCCGGAAACGATGACGCTTTTGAACCCGTTGTAACAGGTTACGGCGCTATCGACGGCACTCTCGTTTTTGCATTCTCTCAGGATTTTGCAAGACTCTCCGGTGCTCTCGGTGAAATGCACGCGAAAAAGATCGCAAAGATCTACGAAATGGCAATCGTTGCCGAATCCCCCATCATCGGCATATTCGATTCCGCCGGTGCAAAAGTGCTTGAAGGTGCAGATGCCCTTGCAGGCTACGGCTCCGTTATGGCTTGCGCCGCAAACGCAGAGATCCCCCAGATCGCTGTGGTTGCAGGTCCTTGCACAGGCCACGCAGCGGTTATCGCACAGATGTTTGATTTCGTTATCGCGGCAGGCTCTACAGGCAAAATGTATATGAGTGCCGCAGGCGAAAAACTCGGCACAGCGGAAGAGCTCGCTAAAAACGGCACGGCTGCTCTCGTTGCAGAAAACGATGCAGACGCTCTTGCAAAAGCAAGAAAGCTCGTTCCCTACTTCACAGGTGAGATCGCTACGGGCGACACACCCAACAGACTCGTTTCCGTTAACGTTGACGGCGCATATGACGTTCGTGACGTTATCGCAAACGTATTCGACGCTGGCTCCTTTACAGAGCTCTATGCAGAACACGCAAAATCTATGGTTTGCGGTCTTGCAACAATGAACGGTCACGTTGTTGCCGTTGTTGCAAACAACCCTGCCGAAAAAGACGGACGTCTTTGCGGCTGCGCGGCAAATAAAGCTGCTGAATTTATCGAAAAGTGCGATGCACAGGATATCCCCCTTGTAACTCTGGTTGACAGCTGCGGTGTTCCCGCTTCCGAAGAAGCAGAAGCAAAGTGCATCTCCAAGAAGATCGCAAATCTTGCAAAAACATACGCCCTCTCCTACATTCCCAAGGTTACGGTAACTCTCGGCCGTTCTTACGGCGCTGCTTACACAGCTATGGGTGCAAAAGCCCTCGGTGCCGATGTTTGCCTCGCTCTTGAAAGCGCAAAGATCGCCGCTATGGAACCCTCTTCCGCAGTTACGTTCCTCGGTCTTGTAGATGACGAATCCAAACACGAAAAGATCGCCGCAGAATGGGCGGAAAAATGTGCAACTCCCGTTGCGGCTGCCAAGAGCGGTCATATAGATGACATCATCTCTTCCGACGAACTTCGTCAGAGAATCGCAGCAGCTCTTGAAATGCTTTTGTAATCTAAGATAGGAGGATTTCTGCTATGTTAGATCTCTTTTTTGACGGCGCTCAGATCACAGGTCTTGGTATGCTCGCAGTTTTTGCGATCATTGCTATCATTTTCTTTGCGATCAAGGGTATGGGTCTTATAGGTAAGCCCAAGAAAGCCCCCAAAGCAAAGGCGGAAGCCCCCAAGGCAGAGCCTGCTCCCGCAGCAGCTCCCGCACCTGCACCTGCTCCTGCCGCAAACAACGATGCAGAGCTTGTAGCTGTTATCGCAGCTGCCGTATCTGCTTATTGCGGAGAACCCGTAACAAAATTCCGCGTTGTATCTTTCAAACGTATTAAATAATCTCGGAGGATAATTTAAAATGAAAACTTATAATATAACAGTAAACGGTCAGACGTACGTTGTAAACGTTGAAGAAGTTGTTGGCGGTGCCGCTGCTCCCGTAGCTGCTCCCGCTCCCGTAGCTGCTCCTGCTCCCGCGGCTGCTCCTGCTCCTGCGGCTGCTCCCGCTCCCGCAGCTGCTCCTGCTCCCGCAGCTCCCGCAGGTGCTGCCGGCAGCGTTACGGTTACAGCTCCTATGCCCGGCACTATCGTAAAAGTTAACACATCCGTTGGCGCCGCAGTTAAGAAAGGCGACACACTCTGCGTTCTCGAAGCTATGAAGATGGAAAATGAGATCAAAGCTCCCGAAGACGGCACTGTTGCTTCCGTTAACGTTCAGTCCGGTGCTTCCGTATCCAGTGGTGAAGTTCTCGTTACACTTAACTGAATTTTTACCCAAAACCCTATTACTGAACGGCGGTGAATAAATCTTGTTAGACGCAATAAACTCTTTTCTTGCAACAACCGGTATCGCACAGTTCGAGTCCGCGGAAATGCTTATCAAAACCTTGATAATGTATCTTATCGTAGGCGTACTCGTATATCTTGCGATCGTCAAGAAGTTCGAGCCGTTGCTCCTACTCCCTATTGCATTCGGTATGCTCCTTGCAAACCTGCCCGGAGCTAACCTCTTCCATATGGATTGGTTCATAGATGGTGTCTTGATGGAGGACGGTACATATTCGCACCAGCTCTCCGACATATTCCTCCACATTCTTAATAACGGCGGATTCCTTGACTTCATCTATCTCGGTGTTAAATTTGCCATCTACCCCTCCATTATCTTTATGGGTGTAGGCGCGATGACAGACTTCTCCCCCCTTATTGCCAACCCCAAAACACTTTTCCTCGGTGCGGCGGCACAGCTCGGCGTATTCGTTGCCTTTACAGGTGCTCTCCTTCTCGGCTTTACAGAGCTTGAAGCGGCGGCTATCGGTATCATAGGCGGCGCGGACGGCCCCACGGCTATCCTTGTAACCTCTAAGCTTGCTCCCCACCTCCTTGGCGCTATCGCCATTGCGGCATATTCATATATGGCGCTCATTCCTATGATCCAGCCTCCGCTTATGAAGCTTATGACAACGAAAAAGGAACGCAAGATAAAGATGCAGACACTTCGTCCCGTATCCAAGCTTGAGCTTGTATTGTTCCCCATCGTTGTAACGGCAGTTGTTTGTCTTATCGTTCCCGCAGCGGCTCCGCTTATCGGTCTTTTGATGTTCGGTAACCTTCTTACGGTTTCCGGCGTTACGGAAAGACTTTCCAAGACAGCCCAGAACGAATTTATGAACATCGTAACAATATGCCTCGGTATCTCCGTAGGTGCCACGGCAAACGCGGAAAACTTCCTTGCTTGGGGCACGATAAAGATCATCGTTCTCGGTCTTATCGCGTTCTCCCTTTCCACGCTCGGCGGTCTTCTCGGCGGCAAGATCATGTGCTGGTTCACTAAAGGTAAAGTCAACCCCCTCATTGGTTCCGCAGGCGTTTCCGCCGTTCCTATGGCGGCGCGCGTTGCACAGAAGGTAGGTCAGGAAGAGGATCCTTCCAACTTCCTTCTTATGCACGCTATGGGTCCCAACGTTGCGGGTGTTATCGGCTCCGCTATCGCAGCGGGCGTATTCCTTGCCATGTTTGGCTAATTTTCAAAAAATTCAGAAAGGATTTTAAATATGGCACAAGTAAAAATTTGTGAAACCGTTCTTCGTGATGCACATCAGTCCTTGATCGCAACACGTATGACAACGGAAGATATGCTCCCCATTTTGGAGCAGATGGATAAAGTCGGATACTACTCCTTGGAAGCTTGGGGCGGCGCTACGTTCGACTCCTGCCTTCGTTTCCTTAACGAAGACCCTTGGGAAAGACTCCGCAAGATCCGCGGTGCTGTAAAGAACACAAAACTCCAGATGCTCTTCCGCGGTCAGAATATCCTCGGCTACCGCCACTATGCCGATGACGTTGTTGAATACTTCGTTCAGAAGTCCATCGCAAACGGTATCGACATCATCAGAATCTTCGACGCTCTCAACGATCCCCGCAACCTCAAAACAGCTATCGAAGCTACAAAGAAAGAGGGCGGCCACGTTCAGGCGGCTATAAGCTATACAACAAGCCCTGCGCACTCCAACAAGGGCTTTGCACAGTACGCAAAGCAGCTTGAGGAAATGGGTGCAGACTCTATCTGTATCAAAGATATGGCAGGCTTGCTCACACCCTACAACGCTTATGAGCTTGTAACAATGCTCAAAAAGAAGGTTAAAGTTCCGATAGAGCTCCATACGCACTACACATCCGGTCTTGGCTCTATGACGCTTCTCAAGGCTATCGAAGCAGGCGTTGATATTGTTGATACAGCTATATCTCCCATGGCTCTCGGTACGTCTCAGCCCCCCACGGAAGCCATCGTCGCAACTCTTGCAGGCACGGAATACGATACAGGTCTTGACCTTACCGAGCTTGATAAGGTTTGCAAACACTTTACTCCCTTGCGTGAAAAATATATGAAGGACGGCTTGCTCGACCCCAAAGTGCTCAAGGTTGACGTTAACGCTCTTCTCTATCAGGTTCCCGGCGGTATGCTTTCCAACCTCGTTTCCCAGCTCAAGCAGGCGGGCAAATCCGAGCTTCTCGACGAAGTTCTTGCAGAAGTTCCGCGTGTTCGCGCAGATGCAGGTTATCCTCCGCTCGTAACCCCCTCCTCCCAGATCGTTGGTACACAGGCTGTATTTAACGTACTCGGCGGTGAACGCTATAAAATGTGTACAAAAGAATTCAAGGGTCTTGTTCGCGGCGAATACGGTAAAACACCCGTTAAGATCGATCCCGCGTTCGTAAAACAGATCCTCGGCGGCGAAAAGCCCATCAACTACCGTCCCGCAGATGACCTCAAACCCGAACTTGAGGAGCTCCGCGAAAAGGTTAAACCCTGGGCAATTCAGGATGAGGACGTTCTTTCCTACGCGCTCTTCGAGCAGGTTGCCGTTAAATTCTTTGAGGCTCGCAAAAACGCTATGTACAATATCGACAGCGCAAATGCAGATTTCGACAAGAAGGTACACACGGTTTAATATCTTATGATATGCTATGATATTTTCAATCTGGCGGATTTCCCTATAATAATTACAGATAGAAATTTTACGATCCAATATAAAAATAGCATAGCGAAAAGCTTTTTCTCGGGGTTCAGAAAAAGATCTAAAATGTTTCTTTATACAGATAATCTTGATAAGGACAGCGATCTTTCGGAACCGCTTGAAATCGAATTTTCACAGGGCACGCAATATAAGCGTGCCCTTGTTTTTGCATACGATGAAAATACCGTATTTTTTATTTTTCTTTCCAATCTTCAATTTGAATTTTTTCCACCGATTTTTGAAAGAGTTAAAGAAGATTTCGGCGGAAATTTTTTGGATTTTTATATTTCTGCCTACAACACCTATGTCAGAAGTCAAAACGCTTTTGAGGCATTTGCACCGCCAAGGCTTCTGGAAGACCTTATGCTGCTTATGAAATTTTCAAGAAACAAACTTTCTTTTCTAAACAAGGAAGTTTGCGATATAGCCCAAACCTTGGATTTCATATTCCAAAGAATAGGGAACTCTTTTTCCGCGCTCGGCTTCAAGGTAAACACGCTTTCGGCTATCAATGATATACACAGCCCCTACTTTTGCAAAATAAATCCGGAGGAGTTTTTGTTCCTCTTGTTTACTATGATATACACAGCTTTCAAATTTTCAGGGGATGGGTACATCGCTCCTAAGCTTGAATGCGGTCCTGATGACCACGTCATCTTTCGCATTTCAACCAAGATATGCAAAAAGCTCCGCGAAAACGAACAAGATGCACTTCATATCCTCTCGGAGCTTTCGGAGCTATCCTTAGAGATAGGCATCTTGAAAAAGCTTTATGAATTTGAAAAAACAGTTTCCTGCTATATAAAAGATGGCATTTTGAATATCGAATTCAAGCTCAAATGCATAAGCGGACGCGAAATGATGACCTTACGCAGCGACGTTGCAAAAACACGAAAAAGAGTCTTCAACCGTGCAATATCCGCAAATATCTCACGAATCAAAAAACTGCTCGCAAACTCGATATGATACAGAAAAACCACCTCCTGCCGGAGGTGGTTTTCGTCATTTTGTTATAATAACGGAAGTAAGGTTTTTCTTTTGTTCTTCGCCGGGCTCTTTAAGCTTGCCGCTTTCAACAAGCTCGCGCAGGCAATAGAACAAGAAAAGTCCATCAGAATAGAAAGTATGCTGCAAAGGGTATGCCGCCATTTTATAAAGATGCTTCGGTGTTCCCTCCAGCATAAGCTCCATATACTGCGCACGAAGAGAAGCAAATTCCGCTTTATATTTTTCGCGGACAGCATCGCCGATGGCAACGAGCGCTTTTCTTGCATTTTCGCTTATTATCCAAACGCTCTGCAAGGCTATCCACTGCCCTTTCTCGCTTTCGTGAATACGAAGGTATCCGTTTTCAACAAGAGGCGAATCACTGAAAGAAAGCTCGTCATCAAAAAAGCGGTTCAAATCGGAAAGCATATGGCCTATCTTGCCAAAATACTCCTCGTCCATACGTTTTCCCGACCATTCGGTATCAAACTGCCAAAGAGTGACTCCATTGTTCTCCTGCCAAACAGGGCCGAAACATTTTCGCATATTTTCAAAATATTTTGGCATCTCCTCCCCGCAAGTGTTCACCATAGCAGAGAGGATATTTTGTGCGCCGTCTATTCTGCGCGTCGCAGCTTCTTCAAAGCTTACTTTTGCTTCCTCATCATAAATACTTTCCCCGCTATACGCAATGATATACGGTACGAGCGACCAAAGGATAAAGTTTTTATCCTTTTCAAAAACGGGAAAGCCCTTTATAATATCCTTCATTCTGTTTGAAACAACGATATTTTGGTCATCGATAAGCGGAGAATTTGACACCGCGTCAAAAAGCTCGCAAGCAAACATCTTCGCAGCTTTTGAGTAAATCTCATCCTGAATTTTGCTTTTTTCCGCAGAAACTTCTTCTATTAAGATATTGGCAAGATATTTTTCACCGCGCTTTATTAAAAATCCGTATTTTTCAAGATACTCCGCTTCGCTTTCAACGTAAACGGGCGACACACCAAGAGCTTCTGCTATTTCATTTACGGTTTTCGCCTCTCTGTAAACGGCGTATGCTATATTTTGAGAAAGCGTACTGCGGAAAAACTTGCCGTTTTCCCCTTCCGTCCCGACAGAGCCGTTTGTGCTGCAGGTTTCAAACTTTATCGGATTAAATTTAAGTTCACTCGATCTTCTCATAGTTTCCATTCCTCTTTTCAATTCTTTTTTTGCGTCAAACAAATGCCATTTAACAGTGCCGAGAGGAATTTTAAGCTCCGCTGCTATTTCTTCCTGCTTTTTGTTTTCATAATAGTAAGCGATAATTATCCTGCGGCGAACCTTGGAAAGATACGCTATCTCGCTTTGAAGCTTAGATACCGTTTCGTCCTTTTCCAATTCCGAAACAAGATCTTTTCCGTCAGAAAGAGTTTCCGAAAGATCGTCCAAGCAAACGCCGACAAATGCACGCGCGCTGTCTCGGTAATAATTTGCAAGCGTGTTATGCGCTATAGTCCACATAAACTTCGCCGTGTCATCAATATCATCACGGAGAAGAAGCGTTTTATATGCACGCACCGCGATCTCCTGCGAAAGGTCTTCCGCATCCTGCATATTTTTGCATCTTTTAAGCGCAAATCCATAGAGGGGTCTTATATATTCGTTTATAATTTTCTCTGCATCCTGTTTTTTCATTTGTTTTTCTCCTTGAAAGCTTTCACCCATAAAGACACCGCAACAAGAAAAAGGTTTGGAATATTTTTAAATATTTTAAAATTTTTTTATCTTATTTCGCAAACGTCAAACCAAAGCGCACGAAATTTGCCGAATATATCTTTTTCCGTATGCCAATGCCCGAAGAACCATTTTTTAAAGCTCACCTCATAGGCAACACGCCCAAGGAATGACGTAAGCTCCCATTCGTGAACGTCGCCGCTTTTTCCCATAGCGATTATAATGTCGGGCGGTGCCGTATGAGAAATTATATAATCGACCTCAAATCCGTTTGCTTCAAGATTTTTAAGGGCTTCGTTATATTCTGCCGCGCACGGCATCTCCTCTTTCCAATAAGAGATGTTCTCTCTTCTCATATGGCGGTCTATGCTGTATGCGCCGCCCATTGCAAAAAACTTTTTGCCGTCTATCATATAGACCTGGCCGCGCATAAGATGCAGGATATTTTTTCGTATGCGATGGACCTTTCCGCCGTTCCATTTTTTAACGGGCAAGGAGTTGAGGCGTGCAAAATTTTCGTGGTTGCCATCGCAAAAAAGTATCGTATAAGGCTTCTTTTCAAGCTCATCAAGTATCATTTTTTCACGAATATATTCCCGCGTTCCTTCCAATTCCCAAACAAAACCGAAATCTCCGCAAACTATAACAAAATCTTTATCGGTAAGGGATTTTTCATTCGGCAAAAACGCGCCGTAAAACCTATTCATATCCCCGTGGGTGTCCCCCGTTATGTATATCATATCTTCGCCTCCTTTTCTTTGCAAATTTATCAAAACCTCCGCAAAGGTATTTGCGGAGGTTCTTTTTATCTTATTCTTATGCACTCTTTCGGTGCTTGACAGGAAATATTCATCTTTCCGTTTTCATCTTTGTGCCATTCAACGTATATCTCTCCGTAAGGCGTCGGCACACTTCCCTTTGCAAAATCCACGTCGGAAGCGCACGGCGCAATTTCAAATTCAGCAAAACCCGGCTTTGTTGGCTTAACGCCCAAAAGCTCTTTAACAAGGAATATTGCAGGGGATGCAGACCAAGCGTGTGCAACGCTACGCGTTTTCCATTCCGTTTTGCTGTTGAAGGTTTCGGTACAGGTGTTAACTCCCGAATCGAGCATATCACCCCATTCGCGCTTGATCGAACGAAGCGCAAGCTCGGAATACCCGTTTTCAAACAGAGTGTGAAGCACGAAATACATAAAGAACGGAGATCCAACGCGGACAATACCTCCGGGAGCTTCCTCCTCACTCGGCGTTCCCACCGTGCGGTATGCGGGAGATCCCGCAACGTAAATACCGTCCTCTATATTTTTTATGAGCATATTCAGAGCTTGCCTGCGTCTTTCGCCTTCCGCAACTCCGTACATAACCGCAAGCGTATTCGTCTGCACGCTCACGCGGGAGAGCAACATATAATCCTCAAACGAAAGAGGCTCTTTGCCTATTTCGCCGTAATACTCAAGATATTTCGCATAAGATAGCTCATCGCGCACGGTATCGATATACGCACCGCGCTCCTCATCCCAACAGTATTTGTTTACAGCGTCTTTTATGCGATTTGAGGCGCATTTGTATTCTTCCGCAGTCTCGGTATTTCCAAGTTCCGCTTCAAGCTCGGAAAAGGCTTTAAAGCAGTATGAGAGCATAATGTTGTTTGCGGCAACCTCTCCATATTCGCATAGGTCATTGTTCGCCCATTCGATAAGGTTCCACGCACCGTTTATCGAAAGAAGCCCGCGCTCGCTGAGCATCAAAAGAGAACGGCGAAGCGTTTCTTCCACCGCCGCAAGAAGCCTTTCAAGAGCTTCCCTGTCACCCGTGTGCTTATAATGTTCCGCAACGGTGAGCACCCACATATAGCTCCATATCGGAATATTGCCCTCCGGATACGTCGGGAAAGAAGCACAAGGCAAAAATCTTCCCGAAAGATATCGTTTATTATTGGTCCTGTATAACCTGCGAAGTCCGTCCGTCACAGAGCCTGCGATAAGAGAGAGAAATCTTTCATTAAAATCATACTCTCCGAAATTGTAAAGGTTTACAAGCGCTGTCACACCCGCATCTCCCACCCAGATATTCTGCTCATATCCGGGGCAGTCAACGTATGCGTCGAGCATACAGACCTTTGCCGTATCTATGCACATTTTATAGACTTCGTTTATGCGCTCATCGGAACAGCAAAAATCCGAAAGCGTTTCTGCCGGATATCTCCATTCATAAAGGAAAATATTATGTATCTTTAGTTCATAATCACGTGCGGGAATGTTGACAAGCAGATAACGAAAGCCCTTTCGGGTGTGGGAAATATACTCGTTTCTTCCCTGCCTGCAGGTATAGATAAGCATTCTGCGCTCACTGTCAAAGATAGCGCCCCCATCGTTTATCGCTTCAAAAGCGGAAAAAGCAAGCTTTGCTCCGCTTTTTGCCGTAACGTCAAGGCAAATACCTCCGATATGCATAACGCCGAAATCAAGAATAAAAGTAATATCCTCGTCCGAAGGCGGAATTATCGTTTCGCCTTCGGGAGAAAAAATATTTTCTCTGCCAATAATGCCGAGCGTTTCCTCGCTTTTCGCTCTCGGTGCGGCTTTTTCAAGCTTCTCATCGGTAATCGAGTCCGCGCAGGAGATATATTTTTTATATTTTATCTTTTCAAATTCGGTAAGCTCGCACGCCGTATCTCCCGCATCGCACATAGCAAGCCGAGCCTTGGACGCAAGGTAACACTCAACCCTTTCGGGAAGCTTTTCTTCGCTTGCGATATCGTTCCAAGGAAAGCGCGGGATGCGCTTTCTTTTTGGAGCATCGTGCTTTTCAGGCTCTGCCTTTTTCCAGCTTCCAAGGGAGAATCCCTCTCCCTTTATAAAGATTTTGGGGTCACGCCCCGCAAGCGCCAATCTGTACGAGCCTTTGGAAAGGCATATTTTTTCGCCGAAGGCGTGCCTTTCGCCGCATACGGAAAGCGCAAAAATGCCGCCGAGATTTTCTATTGTGATCTCGCATTCTCTCTCTGCCGTAATTTCGGTTTCGCAGAGTACCATACCGCCGTTTTCGGCTCGTATTTGGGATAACACGCCATTTTCAGCCGTACTTTTTTCAAAACTTACGTATTTTTCAGCAAAAACAGGAGTGTTCGTCTGCATTTCGTTTTTATCCTGCGAAACACGGTCGAACGTGCGGGCTATGGCTTCGTCGCTTGCAAGTTCAGCGTGCTTCCACGCGGAATCGTCAAATCCGTTTTGGAATGCAGGCGCAAAAGCATCATCCCTTGCATCGAAGATCTCAGGGCTTACAGGTCCTTCCACAAAGAAGTTTGCGCCGGCGCCAAGAGGAGCGTATTCTGCCGCACGGAATTGCTCATCGCTTACAAGAACCGTTTTTTCGCCGCAGTTTATCTGTACGATAGCATCGTACATTCTGTTTTCGTCGAATATCCTGTCCATAATTATGGCAAGAGTGTTCTTCCCTGTTTTTACAAGCGCGGAAATATCCGCGCATTTGTATTTTATATCGAAAAGGTATGCTCGCTCGCAAAACCGCATAGCAAGCTCGCCGTTGATGTACGCTTCCGCATAGTGGCACGCGCCCAAGGAAAGTATCGTCTTTTCATCAAATACTTCAAATTCGCGCCTTAAAATATACCAGTGCGATGGCTCTGCTCCGCACGCGTGTATCCAGCGCGCATCAGGAGAAAGAGCCACGTCGCCCTTATAGACCTTTGCAAGTTCCTTTTTCATAATTAAATTCTCTTATCAAGAATTTCACGGTACTTCGCGTAAAATTCTTCAAATTCGTCTTTTTCAATAGCTTCACGTATCTTTGCCATAAGCTCGTTATAGAAATACAGATTGTGAATAACGCAAAGGCGCATACCGAGTATTTCACCCGAACGG
This sequence comes from Oscillospiraceae bacterium, assembly GCA_015064725.1. GTDB lineage: Bacteria > Bacillota > Clostridia > Oscillospirales > CAG-272 > UMGS731. The sequence continues at coordinate 57,446 of SVRQ01000006.1, forward strand.
ATAAGATGGCGCAGATAACCTCTGGAATATCTGCGGCACGCAGGGCAATCACAAGTTTCGGAAAGCGGCTTTTCATCCGTAAGATATTTTTCGTTGTGGAGGTTGAGCGTGCCTTCCCAAGTAAAGATATATCCGTGGCGCGCGTTTCTGGACGGCATAACGCAGTCGAAAAAGTCCACACCGCGGTGAACCGCTTCAAGAATATTCACGGGAGTTCCCACGCCCATAAGATATCTGGGCTTATCCACGGGCATATGGGGCTCTACCGCGTCGATTATTCTGTACATATCCTCCGCCGCTTCGCCCACAGCAAGACCGCCGATGGCATAACCGTCAAGGTCAAGCTTTGCTATTTCCTTCATATGCTCAATACGAATGTCCTCATACGTGCCGCCCTGATTTATGCCGAAAAGCATCTGCTGTTTATTTATGGTTCTGTCAAGAGAGTTAAGGCGGGCCATTTCGTTTTTGCATCTTACAAGCCAGCGCGTGGTACGTTCAACAGACTGCTGTACGTATTCGCGCGGTGCTGGATTTTCGATACATTCGTCGAACGCCATAGCGATGGTAGAAGCAATATTGGACTGTATCTGCATACTTTCCTCAGGTCCCATAAAAATACGCTTGCCGTCAACGTGGGAAGCAAACTCTACGCCCTCCTCCGTTATTTTGCGAAGAGAAGAAAGGGAGAACACCTGGAAGCCGCCGCTATCCGTAAGGACAGGCTTCTGCCAATTAAAGAATTTATGGATACCGCCCATTTTGTATATAACGTCATCGCCCGGACGAACGTGAAGATGGTACGTGTTTGAAAGCTCCACCTGGCATCCTATTTCTTCAAGGTCTTTTGTGGAAACACCGCCCTTGATAGCGGCGCAAGTGCCTACGTTCATAAACACAGGAGTCTGAACCGTCCCGTGAACCGTCGTAAATTCACCTCTGCGTGCGCGTCCTTCCTTTTTTATCAATTTAAACATCTGACTTTTTACTCCTTTTTTACTTTATTCGTCCGAATCTTCTGTCAAGCTCGCGCTTTGTAAGCTCAAAAGCAACGGGCCTGCCGTGCGGACAGTATTTTATGCAATCGTATCTTAAAAGATTATCGCAAATATATTTTATAAACGCTTCATCGTAAAATCTTCCCGCTTTAACGGATGCCTTGCACGCCGTTTGGTATAGGGCGGATTCAAAGATCGATCTGCGCTGAAATTCTATATTTTCGCCGTGCTCGCAAAGCGAGCATACCAGCGAAGAAAACATCTTCTTCGCCTCGCTTATATCAAAACCCGACGGCACCCCGGAAATAAGCGCCGTTCTGCCGTCCTTTATCTCAAAGGCAAAGCCGCTTGCACTTATCTCCTTTTCAAATTCGGCGGCAGCCGCCGCTTCCTCGTTTGAAAGCATAAGCACCTCGGGGCAGATAAGCATCTGAACGTCCGGCTCAAGCTTTTCAAGCCCGGCGCGAAGGATTTCAAAGTTTATTCTTTCGTGCGCCGCGTGCTTGTCCACGATAAGCACCTTATCCTCAAGCTGCATTATAACGTAGCTTGCGTAAAGCTCGCCAACGATCGTATATTCGGGTATGGGCTTTGCTTCCTTACCCGGAATCGCCGCATCTTTCGTCGGTATTTTCGGAAGTGTCGGCTCTTCGGGTACGCCTTGTGCATTCTTTGATTCATCAGCCTTTTCGGAAGGTGCCGCGAATATTTCTTTTGCCGTTTTTTCATCAAGAAGACCCGCGCCCGCCCTTACCAAAGTTCTGCCGCCTACGTTGTAGTAGGAAGCACCGAGCGTATCCCCCTCCGGCTTTTTAGGAGTGAATACCGCTTTAGGCGTTTTTTCCTCATCCGCATAAGCAATAACATCTATTTTGGAGCGAGGTATTTCGGGCACTTTCATTTCGGGAGCGCGTTCAAAGACCACTTCTTTTTGGGGCAAAGGAGCAGATACTTTCGTCGGCTCGGAAACAAAATCCGTATTTTCCTTTTTCTTGTCTTCGATAGTTTCGGCAAGAGTTACTTTATCGTATTTTACTTTTTCGTCCTTTGGAACGAAAGGAGAAATGACCTTCAGCTTTTCTTCCGTAATTTTTGCGCTCTCGTTTTTCAGCGTTTCAAGCGCAGGGCGCGAAAGCGAGGATTCAAGAGCACCGCGCACCGCGTAATAAACGGCATCGAACACGGCTTTTTCATCCGAAAATTTAACTTCCAATTTTGAAGGATGTATGTTTACATCTACAAGCGCACAGTTGAGTGTTATATCCAGTACACAGGACGGAAATTTATCGTGCGGGATATATGAACGGAAAGCTTGCTCCAGCGCCGCGGTAAGCGTTTTGTTTTTTACGGAGCGCGAATTTATAAAGAAGTGCTGCATAGCACGGTTTCCGCGCACGTTGTCGGGCGTGGAGATATACCCCTTTACGCGAACGCCCGCGTGAGAGGAGCGCACCTCTGCCATTTTCGTTGCAAAAGCTCCGAAAACGGAATATATCGCATTTTTAAGGTTTCCGTCTCCGCTTGTGGAAAAGCGCAGCTTGCCGTCCGCGATAAATTTTATTGCGACCTCCGGGTGGGATATCGCCATCTTCTCCATAACGGAGGCAACGTATGCCGTTTCGCTCGCATTGGACTTCATAAATTTAAGCCTTGCGGGGGTTTTGGCAAACATAGACTCGCAGATTATCGTGGTACCGACAGGGCAGCCGCTGTCCGCAACGTCACGAAGCGAACCGTAGCTCGCAGTGATGAGCGTTCCCAGCTCTTCCCCTTTTTTTGCCGTCATTATACGCATCTGCGTAACGGCGGAGATGGCAGCAAGCGCCTCTCCTCGGAAGCCGAGCGTCATAATGGCATAAAGGTCTTTTTCGTTTTTTATTTTACTTGTGGCGTGGCGGCGCAGGCACATCATCGCATCCTCGCGCGTCATACCGCAGCCGTTGTCCGTAACACGGATGAAAGAGATGCCGCCGTTTTTTATCTCGGCGGTCACTTCCGTAGCACCCGCATCGATAGAGTTTTCCACCATTTCCTTAATAGCGGAGGCAGGTCTTTCCACGACCTCGCCCGCGGCGATAAGGTTCGCAACGGACACGTCAAGAACATTTATTATTCCCATAGGATATCCTTTCGAGAATTTTTTTAGTCAAGGTCTTTTTTTAGCTCGAATATAAGATTGAGCGCCTCAATAGGTGTAATAGTATTTATATCAACCGCACGAAGCTTGTCGCACGCATCCTTCTCGTTCATATTGTCGAACGTGATAAATCCCATTTCGGGCTCTTGCTCTTTCTTTTTGCTTTTTGCTTCCGACGGTGCTCCCGCAACAAGGTCTGCAAGCACTTTTTTTGCCGTTTTCACAACTTCATTCGGCACGCCTGCAAGCTTTGCGACCTCGATGCCGTAGCTGTCATCTGCCGCGCCCTTTACTATCTTGCGGAGAAATATGATGTCATCGCTTCTCTTCTTCGCGGCAATATTGTAGTTTACAACGCCTTTTTCCTCTTCTTCAAGCGTGGTAAGCTCGTGGTAATGCGTTGCAAAAAGCGTTTTAGCACCTACCTTTTTGAGCGTATATTCCGCAACCGCGCGGGCTATCGCCATACCGTCAAAGGTGCTTGTTCCTCTGCCTATCTCGTCATAGATGATAAGGCTCTTACGTGTAGCATTATGAAGTATATACGCAACCTCGCTCATCTCAAGCATAAACGTGGACTGTCCCATCGCAAGGTCATCGGAGGCTCCAACGCGGGTGAATATCTTATCCGCAACACCTATGCTCGCCTCACGTGCAGGAACAAAAGAGCCTATCTGTGCCATCACCGTAATAAGCGCAACTTGGCGCATATACGTTGATTTACCTGCCATATTCGGTCCCGTAATAAGCATAAATTTATTGAGATTGGAATCAAGCTTCGTATCATTCGGAACGAAGTAGGAATCCTTTGCGTATTGTTCAACAACAGGATGCCTGCCGTCCTTGATGGAAATAACGTCGCCGTAGCTGACCTCGGGGCGAACGTATGAATTTCTGCTTGCGACCTCCGCAAAAGAGCAGTAAACGTCAAGCTTCGCAAGAAGGAAAGCGGTCTTCTGTATTCTGTGTACGTTGGAAGCGACAGTTTCGCGTATATCGCAGAAGAGCTTATATTCCAGCGCGGAAAGCTTTTCGGAAGCACCGAGTATCTGTGCTTCCATCTGCTTTAGCTCCTCTGTGATGTAGCGTTCTCCGTTTGTAAGCGTCTGCTTTCTTATAAAGCGTTCGGGAACGCTTCCGATGTTGGATTTTGATACTTCTATATAATAACCGAAAACTCTGTTGTAGCCTACCTTGAGGTTTTTTATGCCCGTGGCATTTCTTTCTTCTTCTTCTATTCGGCTTATCCAGCTTGTGCTGTCCGTAACTATTTCGCGCAGATAATCCACGTCTGCGTTATATCCCTTGCGTATAAAGCCCGCTTCCCTTACCGAAAAAGGCGGCTCGTCTATGATGGATGCGGAAATAAGGGAGTATATATCCTCAAGAGTGTCAAGCTCTGCATAAATTTCCGAAAGCTCCTCACATTCGAAGGAAGCAAGCAGCCTTCTTATTTCGGGAAGCTTTTCAGCCGTCTGCTTTACCGCCACAAGGTCACGGCAGTTTGCGCTGCCGTAAACTATTCTCGTAATAAGGCGTTCGAGGTCGAGCACGTTTTGGAGCGCTGTGCATATTTCGCCCCTGTCCATAACCCTTGTGCAAAGCTCCTCGACCGCGTCCTGACGCTTATTTATCTGAACGGGATTTTTTAGAGGAAAATCTATGTATTTTTTCAAAAGGCGCGCACCCGCCGCCGTCTTGGTTTTATCCAGCACCCAAAGCAGAGTTCCCTTTTTCTCCTTGGAACGCATCGTTTCGCAAAGTTCAAGGTTGCGGCGTGTGTTCTGATCTATTTCAAGGTATTCTCCGTTTTGATAATAATTGAGGTTTTTAAGGCTTTCAAGATTGTTTTTCTGCGTTTCGTGAATATAGTAAAGCAAGCCGCCGACCGCACGCAGACACGGAGAATCGGGATCTTCAAACTCCGTGGGTACGGAATCAAAACGGTTTGCAACGCTGTTCATAGCGTGAACGGCTTCAAATCTTTCCGGGCATTTATCATTTATAACAGCGGAAAGGCGCTCACGCAGAAATCGCTCCATTCCGTCTATCTGTGTAACGGGTACGTTCACAACGACCTCGCGCGGAGCATAAACGCCTATCTCCGTCATCGCTTTGGAAAGCTTTTCTTCACCGAAAAACGAGGTAACGGAGATCTGCCCTGTGGAAATATCAGCAAAGGAAAGACCTATCTCCGTTTCCGTATGGAAGATACCGCAGATATAATTGTTTTTCTTTTCATCAAGCAACGAGGATTCGATGAGCGTGCCGGGGGTTATCATACGGATAACGTCGCGTTTAACTATGCCCTTCGCCGTTGCAGGATCTTCCATCTGCTCGCAGATGGCGACCTTGTAGCCTTTGCCGACGAGTCTGCCGATATATCCCTCCACCGCGTGATAAGGAATTCCGCACATCGGCGCGCGCTCTGCTTCGCCGCAATCCCTGCCGGTAAGCACAAGGTCAAGCTCGCCTGACGCTGTCTTTGCGTCGTCGAAAAACATTTCGTAAAAATCGCCCAGACGGTACATAAGGATATATTCCTTGTACTTCTCCTTTATTTCAAGATATTGCTGCATCATCGGTGTCATACAGTTTTCTCCGTTTCGGTTCTGATTTAAGTTTATTTTTACGCCTCTGTTTCGCCTATAAGCGCAAAGGGCGCGGACTTTGTTATTTTAAGGTTTATGAATTTGCCTGTAAGGCTTTCGTCGCCGTCAAAAAGAACTATCCTGTTACCTTCTGTACGGGCAGACATTTTCGCTTCGTTAGTTTTACTCTTGCCCTCAACAAGCACGCGCATAGTTTTTCCGACGTAAGCCTCGTTCTTCTCTGCCAAAAGCTCGTTCTGAAGCGCAAGAAGCCTGTTCATTCTCTCCGTTTTTATATTATCGGGAACCTGCTCCATCTTTGCCGCAGGCGTACCCGTACGCGGCGAATAGATAAAGGAGAATATCATATCGTATTTTACGCGCTTCATAAGTTCGAGAGTGTCCTCGAAATCCTCTTCTGTTTCACCCGGGAAGCCAACGATAATATCCGTGCTGATGGCAATATCGGGCATTTTTTCGCGCATATAATCTACAAGAGAAAGGTATGTTTCTTTGTTGTAATGGCGGTTCATTTCGCGCAGCATTCTGTCGCTTCCCGACTGCACGGGCAGATGAAAATGCTTCGCTATCTTATCGTTTTTCGCCATAATATCGATAAGCTCAAACGACGCATCCTTCGGATGGCTGGTCATAAAACGGAGCGTGAAATCGCCCTCTATCTCGCAAAGGCGTGAAAGAAGCGTTGCGAAATTACACTCTCCGCCAAACTCCTTGCCGTAGGAGTTTACGTTTTGACCGAGGAGAGTTATCTCCTTGCATCCGCTTGCGGCAAGTTCGCGCACTTCTTCTATTATCATTTCGGGGCGGCGGCTTCTTTCTCTGCCGCGAACGTAGGGTACTATGCAGTACGTGCAGAAGTTATTGCAGCCGTACATAATGCTCACCCAAGCACGGAACGTGCTTTCGCGGATAACGGGAAGCCCTTCCGCTATCTGCGTTTCTCCGTCGTTGGGAACGAATATTCTTTTCTTTTTTTCATAGGAGCGATAAAGTATTTCGGGCAGGTGAGAAAGCTTCTCCGTGCCGAAAACAAAATCCACGTAAGGGTAGCTTTTCTTTATCTTATCGCTCATATCGGCTTTTGATACCATACATCCGCAAATGCCTATTTTAAGGTGAGGACGCGCGGTTTTCAAGTGCTTGTATCCGCCCGTGATGGAAAGGGCTCGCTCCTCCGCGTGCTCGCGCACGGCGCAGGTGTTGACGATGATAACGTCCGCAAGCGCAGGCTCTTTTACAATGCTATAGCCGCTTGCGTGGAGCATACCCGCAATTTTTTCGGAGTCCGCCTCGTTCTGCTGGCAGCCGTAAGTTACAACGCAGGCAGAGTAATCAAGCCCCGAATTCATATTTTTAAGTGCTTCCATATAATCGAAAGCCGTCTTGTTTTCTTCCATAATATAATTCCTTTAGAACATAATATATCACATTAAATTATACCTTAAAAAGCAGGCATAGTCAATAATTCTTTTTGGAAAATGTATATATTGGAATATAGAAAAAAGGCCGCCGCAGCGACCTTTGGAGATTCATATTAAAATTTGAATTATATGATTGTAATAATAGCAAAACCTATCACCGCAATCGATATATATATAATATTCATTAAAAATTGTTTTCTATATAATATATTTCTTTCGTCAACAATATATGAAAATCCCTTATCTATTTTTTTAGCATCAAGTTCAATAATTATTTTACTAAAAAATTTATCTCGAATATTTTTATTTAGAAATGAATATCGTGGGGCAAGCCCGTATTGCTCTTTTAGCCGAGGATACCTCAATCCTATGCTATAATATCCGTCATCATTACGAAAGCCTCCGAGATTATATGTAAAATAGGTTCGTTCGGCATTATTGGATCTTTGAAATTCATACTTTAAAAATCCATAATTTATAAGCCTCCATCCATTCTTGCTCATATCGTTCAGCCAAGCATCCAATTTATCATATTTATGCGATGGAAAGAATTTATACTTAATCATTTTTGCAAATTGCGGCACTTTCTATCATCCCCATAATCATAGCATTACGTAATTATTATACCATCCCCATATATTCTCGGTCAACATTACTTTTCAAAAAAGTAAACTTTCAATCCTTTCTGCCGAAAAAACTATCGAAAAATTGTAAATATCCTCTAAAAAACTCTTGACAAAACGCTTTCTCGGTGCTATACTATGTAAAGTCATTTGCTTTACACTTAAAAGCGAGGTTTTGGTATGTTTGAAAAAAATCTGCGTCTTGTGGTGCTTTTCGACACATACGGCGCCCTGCTTACAAAGGATCAACAAAATATGTTCGATCTCTATTATAACGAAGATCTTTCCCTTGCGGAAATAGCGGAAAGCGCAGGTCTTTCCCGTCAGGGTGTGCGCTACGCGATAAAGCACGCAGAGGAAGCGCTTCTCTCCTATGAAGAAAAGCTCGGTCTTGCAAGAAAGCTTTCCGCCATCAGCGAAAGCCTTGAAAAAGCGGCGGCTGTTGCAAACGACTTAAAGGCAAAACATTCGGATGAAAGCAGTGAATTTGATACGCTTCTCTCCCACATAGAGTGCGCGGGAAGCATTATGAAGGAGTAAAAATGTTCGGAAATCTCCAAGAAAAACTCGCAGAAGCTTTCAAAAAGTTTAAAAACAAAGGAAAGCTTACGGAAAAAGACGTGCGCGAAGGTATGCGCGCCGTAAAGCTCGCACTTCTTGAGGCAGACGTAAACTTCAAGGTTGTCCGCAGCTTTATAAATACCGTAACAGAACGTGCCGTGGGCGCGGAGGTGCTTGAATCCCTCGTTCCCGCACAGCAGGTAATAAAAATAGTTAACGAAGAGCTTACAGCTCTTATGGGAAGCACGGTTTCCAAAATACAGATCGCCCCCAAGCCCCCCACGATAATTATGATGGTCGGTCTTCAGGGTGCAGGTAAAACGACTCACACGGCAAAGCTCGCCGCCCTCTTTAAAAAAGACGGCAAACGCCCGATGCTCGCGGCTTGCGATATATACCGCCCCGCCGCTATAAAACAGCTTCAGGTCGTTGGCGAAGCAGTCGGTGTTCCCGTCTATGCGGAAGAAAACACAAAAAATGCCGTTAAAATTGCACAGAATGCTCTTAAAGAATGTCAGCGTCAAGGCTGCGATATGCTGTTTATAGATACAGCCGGCCGCCTTCACATCGACGAGGATATGATGCAGGAGCTTCTCGATATCAAAAATACGCTCGAACCCGCAGAAATTCTTCTCACCGTCGATGCTATGACCGGTCAGGACGCGGTAAACGTAGCAGAAAGCTTCAACGGTCTTCTCGACGTTACCGGCGTTGTTATGACGAAAATGGACGGTGACACCCGCGGCGGTGCTGCCCTCTCCATCAAGCACGTTACGGGCAAGCCCATCAAATTTATCGGTACGGGTGAAAAGCTCGATGCTATCGAGCCCTTCTATCCCGACAGAATGGCATCCCGAATTCTCGGTATGGGCGATATGCTCTCTCTTATCGAAAAAGCTCAGCAGAGCTTCGACGAAAAGAAAGCTCAGGAGCTTGAAGAAAAGCTCAGAAAATCCCGTTTCACTCTCACGGACTACCTTGAACAGTTCGGTCAGCTCAAGCAGATGGGTTCGCTCGATTCCCTTATGGGTATGCTTCCCGGTGTTAAGCCCGGCGCACTAAAGGATGCAAAGGTGGACGAAAAAGCCATCGACCGTATGCAGGCGATAATCCTTTCTATGACCCCTGCTGAACGTGAAAAGCCCGACATTATCAACTCCTCCCGCAAGAAACGTATTGCGGCAGGCGCGGGCACAACTGTCGAAGAAGTAAATAAGCTCCTCAAGCAGTTCGACCAGACGAACAAGCTTATGAAGCAGCTTGCAGGCGGCAAAAAGTTCGGCAAGTTCGGCAAAATGCCTTTCTAAAAATCGTATAATTATTCAATGACATTGTTATTGAAAATTTATAAATAAAAAATTTATTATATAAACATTATTTTTCGGAGGATATCTCACTATGGCAGTTAAAATCAGACTTACAAGACTTGGTTCTAAAAAAGCTCCCTTCTATCGTATCGTTGTTGCTGACTCCCGTTTCCCTCGTGACGGCAGATTTGTTGAAGAAATCGGTTACTACAACCCTCTCACAGAGCCTGCTGAAATCAAAGTTGACGCTGACAAGGCTAAAACTTGGATCAAGAACGGTGCTCAGCCCACAGATACAGTAAAATCTCTTCTCAAAAAGGCCGGCGTAACTGAATAATTTTTTCGGGGTGGCACAATAATGACAAACCTTAAACAGACGCTTGCAAACATTACGGGCGCAATCGTCGATAAACCCGAAGAAATCGTTATCGTTGAAAAAACAGACGGAGATCACGTTACTCTCGAGCTTTCCGTTGCTCCCGACGATATGGGCAAGGTTATCGGAAAGCACGGCAAGATCGCTCGTGCTATCCGCCAGCTTATGAAAACTGCGGCAAGCAACTGCGGCAAAAAGATCACAGTCAATATTAAAGACGAGATCGAAGACGTTGAATAACAAAAAAGCAAACTCATATGAGTTTGCTTTTTTATTTATCCTTAAAAACCATATTGGGAAAAGTTTCGGACATACGCTCGTCATCAAACCTTTCGTCCAAAAATTTTTCGACGGAATTTGCAGGAATGGCTGAACTGGGATCCATACGCTCCCCCCAACGAAGCACTGCTATAGACGTTAAAACAAGGTTTATCCCCATAAAAACGGATAAGCATATGCAAGACACGCTCCATTTGCGTCCTCGCACATAAGCAAGAAATCTTACCATAACGGGAAACAGGATGCGAATAAAAGCCACACCAAGAATTCCCCACAAAACAGTCATACGAAGGCTCACTCTTCCGCCTATATTCATAAACTGCTTGCTGTAATTCCAAGAAACAGAGCCGAAGCACGCCTCTTGAAAAAGGCTTGAAAAATATTCTATCGCAGAGCCGGCAACAGCACAAACGGCAAATTGCAGAGCTATATTTTTATCTTTTAAAAATATAGCTCCGATATAGAGCACCGCCGCCGCTATTCCGTAAATTATGCAGAAAGGGCCCCAAACCGTTGCGGAATGGCTTTCCCAGCTTCCCTTTCTTATAATATGCCAAATACCTTCAAGTATAAAACCAAGAACACTTCCTATCATAAAAATGCAAAATATCGAATTGTAATTAACGTTGTATTCTCTCAATTTTGCTTTTATGTTCAACTATACTGCCCTCCGATATGATCTTTTTGCAAAACGGAAACATATATCTTTTCTATCGCCTCCGCAAAAGCCTCTTTGCCGTAGGCTCTTGCTGTTTTTTCGCTTTCCAGCGCGGCGTTTTTACGCCATTTTTCGTTCGATGCCATAAAGCGAAGCGCAGAAATAAATTCGTCCTCATCCGTATATTCAAAGCCGTTTTCGGAGTTCTTTATTACGCCTTCGAGGCAAGGATCCTTTCTGCAAAGCAGCGGAAGCCCGTTCGCCGCCGCTTCTATGTAAGTAAGACCCTGAGTTTCGCTTGTGGAGGCACTTACAAAAATATCACCTGTCTGATAATATTGATAAACCTTTAGCGGCTCTACCATTCCTGTGAATACGACCTTGTCTTTTATTTTAAGCTCTTCGCAAAGCTTTTCAAGCACCGGGCGCGCAGGTCCGTCACCGACGATAAGAAAAGCAAGACTTTCATTTTCCTCAAGCGCCCTTGCGAAGTATCGCAACAGCTCGTGTACGTTCTTCTCCTCTCCAAGACGGCCGAGGTTTACAAGCACGATGCTGTTTTCGTCTATTCCAAGCTCTGCCCTTTTTGCAGCCCTTTCCTCCGCCGTAAGCCGTTTCATATGCTGTTCAAGGCTTATACCGCTCGGAACAACGGAAATATTTCTCTCTATGCCGTAATTATGCAGAACCTCCTCTACCTTTTCCGTGGGGACAACAACGTGCTCCACCTTGTTGAGCGTACTGCGCGACATTATCTTAACAATAAATTTGCCCAATCTTTCTGCCGGTATAACGTATGTCACGTATTGTTCGTACATTGTATGATACGTATGAACTATAGGAGCGCCCGTAAGCTTAGATACGTGCATAGCAAAGCGGAAGCTGAAAAGCTCACATTGGCTGTGAATAACGTCGGGATGCCACTCTATAAGCTCTTTTATAAGCCGATGGTGGTAAGACACAGGCATACGCACGTTGGGATAAACCGCCTCCAAGGAAACGGAGCGTATATAGTAAACGTCCCCATCGTTGTGGCTGTGCGTACTTTCAGAGATCGTAAGTATCCTTACGTCGTGTCCGCGCGCTTTCATAGCCTCATACAGATTTTTAACCGACGTAACAACGCCGTTGGTTTCCGTAGTAAACAGATCTGTCGTTATCAATATCTTCATAACAATTAAATTCTCCGAAGCAAAAATTATTTACCGTAAAATATCCCGTATTACAGGCTTTATCAACTATGCTTTCATTATATCACAATAATTCTTTATAAATGATTAAGTTTTAATGTAAAATTTTTAAATTATCTGTAAATTAGGGAAATGCGAAAAGCGGCTTTCAAAAAGCCGCTTTTAAATCAAGTAAATATGCAATACATAACTATCGCATTAGCAAAGCCGACAAAAATACCGGCAAGGACCTGCACGGGCGTATGTCCGACAAATTCTTTAAGCTTAACTTCGCGCAGCTCCGAATCAAGCGGAAGGCTGAAAAGCTCTATAAGCTCGTTAAGGACAGCTGCCTGCTTTCCCGTTTCTTGGCGCACGCCCGTTGCATCGTGGCAAACGATGACAGCAACTATTGCCGCTATTGCAAATTCCACGCTTCCCGTACCGTTGAGCAAAGCCGTTATCACGGCAAGCGACGTCACCGTTGCGGAGTGTCCGCTGGGCATACCTCCGTCCCCGAAAAGACGGTGTATGTCAAACTTTTTATTCACTATAGCGTGTATTATAACTTTAACGATCTGTGCCACCGCCCAAGAAGATAGGGGCGTCATCAAATACGGATTTGTAAATAGATCTATTATCCAATTCATATATAATGTCCTTTTAGCAGTAATATCCGTTTTGTTTTCTTCCTTTTTCAAAACAAGACCTATTTATATTATATCCATATACCGAATATATGTCAAGAAAAAAGCACTTTTGAAAAACAAAAGTGCTTTTTATTTTTTTAAACATCAGTATTTCCGAACGCGGAAAGAAAATGATGGAGTCTTTCGTTTTTGCTTTCAAAGATTTCCTCGGGTGTGCCCTCAACTGCAACAACGCCATCGTCCATAAATACTATCTTATCGGAAACCTCGCGTGCAAAATTCATTTCGTGCGTAACGATTATCATCGTCATATTGTGCGCCGCAAGTCCTTTTATGACCTTGAGCACCTCTCCCGTTATTTCGGGGTCGAGCGCGCTTGTGGGTTCATCAAAGAAAAGTATATCGGGATCTAGCATAAGCGCGCGGGCAATGGACACTCTCTGCTGCTGGCCGCCTGAAAGCTGACAAGGATAAAAATCCTTCTTTTCCGAAAGACCGACAGAAGCAAGTATCTCGTCTGCCTTTTTATCTATTTCGTCATATTTCTCTCTGAGGACTGCTTTGCCGAGCTTGTTTGCCTTTGCCTCTTCCTTTGCACGGAGCTGGGGCGCAAGAACAAGATTTTTCTTTACCGTGTACTGCGGAAAAAGATTGAACGATTGGAACACAAGACCAAAGCTTAATCTGCTTTCGCGTATTTCCTTCGCCGATCTTTTAACGTGGTCTGCAGCATCGAAGATACATTTGCCGTCCACGTATATCTCGCCCGTATCGGGCGTTTCAAGGAAGTTAAGGCAACGCAAAAGCGTTGTCTTTCCGCTTCCCGAAGAACCGATTATGGAAAGGACCTGACCTTTTTCAAGGGATATATCAACACCCTTGAGAACATCGGTCTTATCGAATTTTTTAGTTATATATTTAACTTCCAAAAATGACATCTTCGCCCCTCCTTATGCCTTGTAGTAGGAAAGCTTTTTCTCGAAATAGCCGAAAAGAAGCGTAAGCAAGCCGACAAAAATGAGGTAGAATACTGCCGTATAGAACATAGGCCAAACAAGACCGTAAGCCGCAAAATTTTCCGCAGCCTTGAGCATCTCCGTAATGGAGATGACCCTTGCAAGAGCCGTATCCTTAACAAGCGTAATAACTTCGTTGGACATAGGCGGAATTATGCGCTTTACGACCTGCATAAGCACGACCTTGAAGAATATCTGCGATTTCGTCATACCGAGGACCTCGCCCGCCTCGTACTGCCCCTTCGAGATGCTTTCTATACCTCCGCGGTATATTTCGGAGAAATAGCAAGCGTAATTTATAACGAAAGCTATAAGCACGGCGGGAAATCTGTCGAAGCCCGAAAAGCCTTCAACAAGAATACCCGGAACGTAAAAAACAACGAATATCTGAAGCATAAGCGGAACACCGCGAATGATCCAAACAAAAACTTTTGTAACGTATGCAAGCGGCTTGAATTTAGACATAGAGCCGAATGCGATTATAAGTCCCAGCGGAAGCGCAAATAGAAGTGTGAGCGCAAATATCAGGGCGGTCCATTTAAGACCGCCGAGAATGCTGAGAGTAACTTCCCAAAAACCCATTATAAAATTCCTTTAATATTTATCAGCCGTTAAATTCCGCAACCTGAAGTACGTTTTCAAAGTGGTACTTCTTTGCGATCTCAAGAAGCTTGCCGTTTTCATTGAGAGTTTTGATAGCTTCGTTTACCTTTGCTGTAAGGTCGCTTCCCTTTTTGAAGCCGATAGCATAGTATTCAGCGGGAAGAACGATATCTTCAACGATAGCAAGGTCTTCAAAGTCGCCCTTGCCGCAGACGTTTTTAGCAAGGAGGATATCGATTACAGCCAAGTCGGATTTACCTGTCTTAACCTCCATAAACGTAGCGTTCTGTGCGGGGAATTCAATAAGTTCGCCGTTTTCACCCACAGCCTTCTTAGCGTATTCTGCGCCTGCACTGCCGCCTTCAACAGCCGCTGTCTTACCTACAAGGTCAGCCTCTGTTTTATAGGAATCGAGGTTGGATTTCTTAACAACGATGCACTGCTGGTTAAGCATATAAGTAGAAGAAAAGTCAACAAGGTCTTTTCTCGGAATACCGTCATCGGAAGAGTTTGCAGTAAAGCCGTTCCAGATGCAATCTATCTTGCCGGAGTTGAGTTCAATGTATTTCTGAGTCCAATCGATCTTCTGGAATTTAACTTCCATACCGATAAGCTCGCCGACAGCTCTTGCAAAGTCGCTTTCAAAGCCTGTCCAATTGCCGTTTTCGTCCTGCTCGTTCATATCAACGATAACAGTAACACCGCAAACGAGTACGTCTTCTTCTTCTTTGCCGCAGCTTGCAAAAGCGAACAAGGAAAGTGCCATAAGAGCTGCTGCGAGTACGAGAGAAATGATTTTTTTCATAGTAAGATTCTCTTTTCAAAATGTAGATTTTAAAGATTTCGTTTTAGTTTGCTAAAACGATGTTTCAATAATATCACTTCTACAGACGTTTGTCAAGTACTTTATGAAAAAAAGTTTGCTATGGTTTACTTTTTAAAAAAGACCTCTCTATATAAATTTTTTCGGCTTTATAAAGAGAAAAATGGGTGTGTGCCGCAAAGTATTTGTTGTGTAAGCTCCTCAGTCTGCCGTACCGTTTCAGGGGAGCTTTCTTTCAGCAAGCTTATATATTTTGCCGCTTTTTCCGAATTTCCCATCGCCGCATACAAAACCGCCGCCGTAGAATATGAGCCCTTTTGTAAAGGATATTTCTGTGCCGCAAGCCAAGCGTTTTCCGCCTCCGAATATTTGCGAAGCATTGTAAGACAGGCAGCAAGATTTGTATATGCCGAACCGAGAATATCGTATTCTCTATCCGCTTCCGATCCTTCCAAAAGACATTCTATTGCGGTTTCGTAATACGCTTTTGCTTTTTCAAACTGCGCGCTTCCGTGTGCTGCTTTTGCAAGCTTTAAGTATGGCAAGTAGAACCTGTGTCCAAACTCGCCTGCTTTTTCATACCATTTAAGCATCTCATCGTTTTTGCCGCACATCTCGAAGCACAGCCCAACAAAAAACATCCACGCCGCTTTATCCTCATCGTAAACACAGTATTGCCGTATGTCATTTAAAAGCTCCATACCGCGCTTCACGTTTCTTCGGCTGATATGATTAAGAGCATTGATAAGTATTATACGCACCTCTTTATTTTCAGCAAACGCAGGTTCTAAAATAGGTCCGAAAGTCTGCCTGTGTATCTCCCAGCTTCGGTTTAGCGAAAACTTTACAGAATCAAGATCGAAATTTTTATCATCCATATCATTTCCTCCTTAATAAAAGTGCTCAAGCAAGGTCCGTCCGCTTGAGCGCTTTATTTATCTTATCATCTTACGTCAACGGAAAGCTCTTCCCCGTTTACGTCGATAATTATTTCTTTTACGTCTTGATCATACGCGGAAATGATCTTTTCAGCGGCAATATCTTCAATATTACGGCTGATAAATCTTCTCATATTGCGCGCTCCGTATTTCGTGGAGAAGGATTTCTCGGCAATAAGAGCAAGAGCTTCGTCCGTGCAAGAAACAGAGATTCCCTTTTCCGCAAGTGCCGTGCGAAGGTCGTTTATCATATTAGCGGCAATTCTGCCGAAATCTTCCTTGTCGAGCTGGCGGAAGGTAATTATCTCATCGACGCGGTTGAGGAATTCGGGGCGCAAAAATTCCGAAAGTGCGCGCTCCGTTCTGTTTTCCGCAATGCTCTGCCCACTCATACCGAAGCCGGGGGTGTTCGTCGCCATACTTGCACCGGCATTCGTCGTCATAACGATGATACTGCTGGAGAAATCGACCTCCTTGCCGTGGGAGTCCGTCACCTTGCCATCGTCAAGTATCTGCAAAAGAATATTGAGCACGTCGGGGTGAGCCTTCTCTATTTCGTCAAAGAGAACGACGGAGTAAGGTTTACGGCGTATCTTCTCCGTAAGCTGACCGGCATCGTCATATCCAACGTATCCGGGAGGCGAGCCTATCATACGGGAAACGGAATGCTTCTCCATAAACTCGGACATATCAAGGCGAATCAGCGCATCGGGCGTGCTGAAAAGATCCGTTGCAAGAACCTTTACAAGCTCCGTTTTGCCAACGCCCGTAGGACCCGCAAAGATAAATGAGGCAGGCTTGCGTTTGTAAGAAACACCCGCACGGTTGCGCTTTATAGCGCGTACCACGGCGTCAACCGCCGCGTCCTGACCTTTGATCCTGTCTTTAAGCCTATCGGAAAGAGTGTTAAGACGTTCAAACTCATTTGCATTTATCGTTCCTGCGGGAACGCCCGTCCATATCTCTATAACGCGGGCAAGCGAATCCACGGTAAGCTCTATCGTTGCAAGCTCCGCTTTGAGCTTTTCGTATTCCGCCTCATCCTTGAGCTGGCTTGCCTTGATGGACGCAACAAGCTCGTAATGAGCGTTTCTGCGTTCGTCGTCCGCATCTGCGGGAAGCGGATTTTCTTCTATTTCCGCTATCTGTGCTTTAAGAGCCGCAAGCTCCTTTTCCACAACAGCAACGCGGTTTACCACGGGAGAGTGCATCGCAACGTAAGCCGCCGCCTCGTCAAGAAGGTCTATAGCCTTATCCGGCAGAAATCTGTCCGTAATATATCTTTCGGAAAGCTCTACGGCACGGGATATAATGGCATCCGAAATATTTATTCTGTGATATGTTTCGTAATATTTTTTAATACCGCCGAGGATCTTCTTGGTTTCCGCAATAGAGGGCTCTTCCACTATAATAGGTTGGAAACGGCGTTCAAGAGCAGAGTCCTTTTCTATATATTTGCGGTATTCCGTAAGCGTCGTAGCACCGATAAGCTGTATCTCCCCTCTGGAGAGCGCAGGCTTCAGTATGTTTGCCGCATTCATACTTCCCTCGGAATCTCCCACGCCGACGATGCTGTGAACCTCATCTATAACGAGGATTATGTTGCCGAGAGCCTTGACCTCGTCTATAAGCCCCTTTACGCGGCTTTCAAACTGACCGCGGAATTGCGTGCCCGCAACGAGCGCGGTCAAGTCCACAAGGTAAACCTCTTTTTCGCGGAGCTTATACGGAACATCGCCGGAAACGATCTTCTGTGCAAGAGCTTCCGCAATAGCTGTTTTACCAACACCCGGCTCACCGATAAGGCAGGGGTTATTCTTCTGTCTGCGGGAAAGAATCTGCATCATTCGCGCGGTTTCGCGCTCTCTGCCGATGACTGCGTCAAGCTTACCCTCTCTCGCAGCCTCTGTCAGATCGCGGCAATACATCGAAAGATAGCGGCGTTCCTTTTCTTTTTTCTTTTTATCCTTATCCTTGGCTTTATCCTTGGGGGAGTCTTTTTTAGAGCCATCCTCTTTTTTTGCAGGAACGTTTCCCTCGTTCTTGGGCGCGTTGCCGTTCATAAAAGGAAGAGAGCCGAAAAGCTTTGCAAAATCGAGCGCGGGCGTACGGGAAGCGGCATCATCACCGTCACCTTCATCGTCACCGTCTTCCGCGTCTTCCGATACCTGCGAAAGAAGATTTCCTATCTCGTCCTCCATATTATCAAGGTCTTCGTCCGAAATACCCATATTGGAAAGCATACTGTCCATTTGAGGAATACCGAGCTCCCTTGCACATTTAAGGCAAAGTCCTTCGTTCTGGCTTTCTCCGTTTTCAAGTTTTGTAACAAATACCACAGCCATACGCTTGCGGCATCTAGAGCATAGTTGCATCATTATTAAAAAATCCTTCTCGGCGGCAAAAAGTATTGTGCTTGTGCCGCGCCGCCGTGCGGCAATATATCTTCGGTAATTAACCTAAAATTTTCTGTAAAAGCATAAAAATATACGTCATTGGGTTTATATCCGTGCAAAGTCTATATACGAGCGAATTAAGCATATCGTCCATAAATACGTCGGGCCATTTTGCGTTGAGCATCGGGAAAAGAATATTCCCGAAAAGGTTTGCCGCTATCCAAGCCCAGAAAGAACCGATAAGCACGCCGAAAACAAGCCCAAGCACACCGTTTGCCTGTTTTATAACCGGAGCCTGCGCGATAAGATTCAAAAGCAGGAACAAAAGCTTGAGAACAAGCAAAAATCCGATAAGAAGCACAGCAAACGAAATGACCGTAGCGATAACGTCGGCAATAAGATTGTTCATCACGGCTTTTGATACCGCATCCACGTCATCAGAGGAAATAATATGATCTATTATCATTTTTATTTTCCCCATAAAGCCGTCCGCACCGCTGAAATCCGGCATAGATACATCCGTTATCATATTATCCAGAAACGGAAGGCGTTTTACAACGCCGGTAAACCGTTTATAAAAAGCAAGCGTCAAAATAAAAGCTATCAAATGGGAAACGTAACCGGAAACCGTCTTTATGAAGCCGCGTTTCGTTCCCACAACGGCAAAAACAGCCACTATGGCTATCAAAATAATATCCAAGCAAGCAGACATTTATTTTTCTCCTATAATCACACTACACAAAATCCGAAGCCTTTAAAAGCTTTGTGGCGGCAGCATAGCAAAGCATCACATTGCCGTCGTCAAAAGCATACATTTTTATCACGTTACCTTCGAAAGAGGCTCGCGTAACATTTTTTTCGTCACAGCAATACACCGCGTTCGGTGAAAGCAAATATATTTTATCATCAATTATTTGAACATCAAGTACAGAAAAAAGAAAACTTTCTGTAAATTTTTCGTTTCCGTTGCTGTCAAAGACAAAAAGTGTCGCTCCCGCCTTGGTCTCTCCGACCAAGACCGCGATATATTCACCGAATGAACGGTAAAACTGTATGGGAAAATCAAAGGAATAGTTCTTGTTCTCTTTAAATTTTTCGCTGTAAAAGGTTATCCCATCGGAGCAAAGAAGAAAAAGATTTCCGTCCTCAAAAAATCCCGTTTTTACGGGAAGCTTCCCTTGCGTTGTTACAGAAAGCTCCTCTTTATCTTTTGAGATATTACGCACGGTAAGCTCGCGCGAGTAAAGCCCGTTGCCGGGAGCATATGAAAGGAACGCCGCATACTTACCATTCGGTGAAACGGAGGCACTTGCGGCATATTTTTCGTTGCTTTTTATGGAATAAACAAGCTTAAACGTACTGTTATACACGTAAACGGCACTTTTGTACGCTTCGTCCCGCGTTATAACGGTAAAGCTGCCGTCATCTCCCGCGCAAGCACTTATAACGGGATAATCATATTCTATCTCATATAGCTTTGAAAAGGAATTGAATATCGTCACAGTCTTTGAACCGGGATAATAAACGACAAGATATTTACCGTCCGCATCGCAAACAGCGTTTGGAAAGCCGAGCTCCTCGGAAAGTATATTTTTACCCGATATATTATATACGGAAAGCTTCCCGTCCCCCGCAAGCACAAGGTCGCCTTTATAAAATGAAAAATCGGAGCTTGAGCCCGCGCTGTAATAAATATCCTCGTAATTTGAAGATGTAGATGCAGGGTCAACGTCGATGTACTTAAAAAGGTAACGGAAATTTTCCGCGCGCAGATCCTTTCTGCAAATTATCATCGTAAGAATAACGAATATTGCAAGAACGGCTAACGCACCGAATTTCGCTATGCGATAAAAATCCGCAAGTTTTTCGTAATATACGTTTTCATAGGGAAGATAGATGGACATCGTGTCCGTCTTTTCCTTAATTCGGGAAAATATTCCGTTCGGCATTGCGTTTTCCTTTCAATAATATCAAATAAATACTTTTTCAAGATACAGGCCGTCCGCAGGAGCCGTCTTACCTGCAAGAGTGCGGTCTTTTGCTTCTATAATACCCTTTACGGCATCGGGGGATATCTTGCCTTCGCTTACGTAAATGAGAGTCCCGACGATTATTCTTACCATATTATATAAGAATCCGTCCGCGGCAACGTAAATGCGAACGCATCCATCCTCGCTTTTCACTACCTCGCAGCGCGATACGGTTCTCACGGTATCAACGATATCGCTGCCGCTTGCCATAAACGAAGCAAAATCGTGAGTTCCCACAATATGCTTTGCGGCAAGGTTCATTTTTTCAACGTCAAGCGGACGTGAATAATGCCAGGCACGCTCGCAAAGGAAAGGATCCATATGATCCTTTGTCCACAAAAGATACATATACTCCTTGCCTTTTACGGCGCGGCGGACGGAAAAATCGTCTGCCGCAACGGACGCTTCCATCACGGAAATATCGCTCGGCAGCGCGTGTGCAAGCGCCTTGGGGAGCTTTTCGGCAGGTATGCGTGCGCCGCCCGCAGTTGTTTCAAGGGTTGCAAGGTATTCCAGCGCGTGAACTCCGCTGTCCGTTCTGCTGCATCCCGTTATAAGGCACGGAACGGTAAAAATTTTCTCTGCGGCACGCATAAGCTCCGCCTGAACGGTATTCGCATTGGGCTGAACCTGAAAGCCGGAATAAGCCGTGCCGCAATATGTTATTTTTAATAGATATTTCATATTTTTATACAATAAAATACGGAATAAATTTATTTATCAAAACGATGACCGCAATAAAAACCGCGATCGAAAGCAAGAAAAGTATATCTCTTGCAGCCAAGCGAAGCTGAGTCATTCTCGTTCTGCCGCTTCCGCCGCGGTAGCAGCGGCATTCCATCGCTATAGCAAGCTCATCCGCACGTCTGAAGGATGAGATAAAAAGTGGGACAAGCACGGGAACGAGAGCCTTGGCGCGCTCAGTGAGCTTACCTGTGGAAAAATCCGAGCCTCGCGCCTTCTGCGCGTTCATTATCTTATCCGTTTCTTCAATAAGCGTGGGTATGAAACGGAGAGCTATAGTCATCATCATTGCAAATTCATGTACGGGAACCTTTATCACTCGCAAGGGAGAAAGCAAACGCTCTATCGCGTCCGTAAGAGCTATAGGTGACGTCGTATAAGTAAGGATAACGCTCGTGCCAACGACAAGGCAGGTAATACGTATCACCATATATATCGCGGAAATAACACCCTCAAGATAGATGGTTATCTTCCAAAAGCTTACGAGCACCGTTTCTCCGCTGTGCCAGAAAATGTTGAGCACCGCTGTAAAAAGTATGATAAATAATATCGGTTTTATGCCCTTGAGCACCGTCTTTATCGGAAGCCTTGAAACTACCATAAGCAAAAGAGTTCCAACAAGCACGGCACCGTAAGCTACGGCAGACTTGCAAAGGAAAATTGCCACGATATATGCGATACATACTATAAGCTTTACTCTGGGATCGAGCTTATGAAGCAGAGAGTTTCCCGGAAAAAACTGACCTAAAGTAATATCCTTTAACATTTCTTCTCACCTCCGAGCACGCGCATAAGCTCGCGCTTTGCGTCTTCAACGGTGTAAACGGACGTATTAACGTCATATCCCATACGCGAAAGCTCCGTCATAAGCTTTGTGACCTGCGGTATGGCAAGTCCCGCCTCTTCCAGCTCATCCGCACAGGAGAATACCTCTGCGCACGTTCCCGCGAGTATCGGCTTTGAGTGGCTCATTACGACCAGCTTTTCGCAGTAAAGCGCCATATCCTCCATACTGTGGCTTATCATAATAACGGTGGAGCCAGTTTCTTTCTGATAATCGTGTATCTTGCTAAGGATCTCGTCCCTGCCGCGAGGGTCAAGACCCGCCGCAGGCTCATCGAGAACAAGGTTCTGGGGGCGCATAGCCATAACGCCGGCAATAGCGACCCTGCGTTTTTGCCCGCCCGAAAGGTCGAAGGGAGATTTTTCAAGCACGTCATCGGAAAGTCCCACAAAGCGAACCGCTTCGCGCACACGCGCGTCTATCTCCTCATCGGAAAGTCCCATATTTTTAGGACCGAAGGCTATATCCTTATATACCGTTTCTTCAAAAAGCTGATATTCCGGGTATTGGAAAACAAGCCCCGTAATATAGCGGAATTCTTTTATTTTTTTCGGATCCTCCCACATACTTCTGCCGTGAATGACAACGTCACCCTCTGAGGGACGCAAAAGGCCGTTAAGCATCTGCGCCACCGTGGATTTACCGCTGCCGGTATGTCCGATAAGACCCGTTATCATATTTTTTTCAAAAGTAATATCTATATTGTCCACAGCCACCTTCATAAAAGGCGTGTTCTTGCTGTAAACGTACGATACACCTTTAAGCTCTGCTGCGTTCATATTTTTCTTCCCTTTTCAGATAAAATTTTTGCCAGAGCGCGTGCCCCCTCCTCGGGCGTGAGCGCATCGCGCGGAAGCGCGAATCCCTCGTCCGCAAGCTCCTGCAAAAGGAGCGTTGTTTGGGGTACGTCAAGACCTGCGCCGCGGAGGATCTTCGTTTTGGAAAACACCTCCTTGGGCGTTCCGTCGAGCAATCTTTTGCCGTCATCGATAACAACGACCCTGTCTGCCCTTGCTGCTTCTTCCATATAATGTGTGATAAGGATAACGGTCGTTCCGTTTTCCTTGTTGAGTTTTTCTATAGTTTCAAGCACCTCGGCACGGCCTATCGGGTCCAGCATCGCGGTGGACTCGTCGAATATTATTATTTCCGGGTCGCACGCAATAATGCCCGCAATAGCAACGCGCTGTTTCTGTCCGCCCGAAAGCTGATGCGGACTGTGGCGCGCAAATTTCGTCATACCGACGATCTCAAGAGCTTTATCAACACGTTCGCGTATCTCCTTTGGGGGAACTCCGAGGTTTTCGGGGCCGAACGCCACGTCCTCCTCCACTATCGTCGCAACGAGCTGGTTATCGGGATTTTGGAATACCATTCCCACGCGCTGGCGAAGCGCGTAAAGGTCATCCTCCGTCATCTTTTCCTCATCTATCTTTTCACCGAAAAGATAGAGAGAGCCCGACGTAGGAGAAAGTATAAGGTTAAAAAGCTTTGCAAGGGTGCTCTTTCCGCTTCCGTTATGACCGAGGAGCGCGACAAAAGTTCCCCTTTCTATTTCCAAATCAAATTCTTTCAAAACCGCAAGACGGCTTCCGTCGTCTTCGTCATAGGAGAAAGAAAGACCTTCTGTTTTTATAACAATATCAGACATAATCTTTTCCTTAAAAAATAATTATTTTGTCCATCTGGATGAAGCGCCGCAAGGAAGAGGTGCGCCGGTTTGCTTAACCGGCAAGCCTATCTCGTCGGAAACGACCTTTCCTCCGCGCGTTTTTGCAATTTCAAGATTGAGTATGTAGCCCATAGTGGAGGCAGAAAGTCCCGTTGTATATGAGTTCAGCAGGAAGAACAACGGTTTGTCGGAGAGAAGCTTCGCCGCGGAAGAAACGAATCTTCCTATACATTCTTCAAGCTTCCAGACCTCGCCGCCGGGACCTCTTCCGTAGGAGGGCGGATCCATAATAATGCCGTCATATTTATTTCCGCGGCGGATCTCGCGCTCAACGAACTTTTCGCAGTCATCCACGATATAGCGTATGGGCGCATCCGCAAGGCCGGAAAGAGCAGCGTTGTCCTTCGCCATCTGCACCATACCCTTTGACGCGTCAACGTGGCAAACGGAAGCACCCGCCGCCGCTGCCGCTATCGTAGCACCGCCCGTATAAGCAAAGAGGTTCAGTACTTTAACGGGCCTGTCCGCTTTTTTGATAAGCTCGGAAAACCAATCCCAGTTTACCGCCTGCTCGGGAAATAAGCCCGTATGTTTAAAGCCCATAGGCTTTATTTTAAAATTAAGCTTATCCCCGTAGCGGATATTCCAGCTTTCGGGAACGGCAAGACGGGACCATTTGCCGCCGCCGCCTTCGCGGGAGTAAACGCCGTCCGCCTTTTTCCAAAGGGGATCCTGCTTGACCCCGCGCCATATTACCTGCGGATCGGGGCGCACAAGCGTATATCCGCCCCATCTTTCAAGGCGCAGTCCGTCCGATGTATCTATAAGTTCATAATCTTTCCAACCGTCAGCTATCCACATTTTTTAAAATCCTTCGTCCAAGTTTATTTGCATTTGTTCCATTCTCACCTGTTCTCCCGTGCGTACGCCGTTCGCATTTCCCTTAAAGGGGATGCCCAGGTGCTCGTACGCAAGATGAGTTACGCATCTTCCGCGAGGCGTGCGGCTCAGGAAGCCTATCTGCATAAGATAAGGCTCATAAACATCCTCAAGAGTTACCGCCTCTTCCCCGATGGTCGCCGCAAGCGTTTCAAGCCCGACAGGGCCGCCATCGTAAAATTTAATTATAGTTTTGAGCATTCTTCTGTCTATATTATCAAGTCCAAGCTCATCTATCTCCAACATATTGAGTGCTTTATCCGCTATCTCGCGCGTGATATTGCCATCTCCCTTTACCTGTGCGTAATCGCGCACACGCTTTAAGAGTCTGTTTGCAATACGCGGCGTACCGCGGGAGCGCTTTGCTATCTCCATCGCGCCCTCTTCCTCTATCATAATATCGAGTATGCCCGCACTTCTCTTAACGATGCGCGAAAGCTCCTCCGGAGTATAGAGCTCCAAGCGGAGCAAAACGCCGAAGCGGTCGCGCAAAGGGGTCGAGAGCTGACCTGCGCGCGTCGTTGCACCGATAAGCGTAAACTTTGGCAAAGGTAAGCGGAGCGAACGCGCCGCAGGCCCCTTACCTATTATTATATCCAAAACAAAATCTTCCATCGCAGGGTAAAGTATCTCCTCTACGTTGCGCGAAAGACGATGTATCTCATCTATAAAGAGAACGTCATTTTCGGAAAGATTCGTGAGTATTGCCGCAAGATCCCCCTGCTTTTCGATGGCAGGACCGGACGTTACGCGGATATTTACACCAAGCTCATTTGCAACGATGGTCGAAAGCGTCGTTTTGCCAAGTCCCGGAGGGCCGTAAAGCAAAACGTGGTCAAGGGCGTCCGCGCGCCGTTTTGCGGCTTCTATATATATTTTCAGGTTTTCCTTCGCTCGCTCCTGACCGACGTATTCGTCGAGCATATGCGGGCGAAGTCCGTTTTCTATCTCGCTGTCTTCTTCGCGGTAGGATGTTGCAATTATCCTTTCCTCATTTTCAAGCGCATCCGCAGTTTCAAATTTATCTATCATTCCGTTTTACCTCTAAATATCAAAAGCGAAGCGCCATTTTGCGAAGCGCCGCAGATACCATTTCTTCAAGCGTTGCCGTCGGCGGAACGCCTTTAAGCGCCGCTTGCGCTTCCGCCTTTGTATATCCAAGCACCATAAGAGCTTTTTCCGCTTCATCGTAATTTCCGCCCGAAACAGTACTTTCGGGAATATCTTCCTGCACCGCAGCTCCGCCGGAAACGGCAAATTCTTTTGC
The DNA here is from genome assembly GCA_015064725.1 of Oscillospiraceae bacterium. Taxonomy (GTDB): domain Bacteria; phylum Bacillota; class Clostridia; order Oscillospirales; family CAG-272; genus UMGS731. The sequence continues at coordinate 83,509 of SVRQ01000006.1, forward strand.
AACCTTTTCTTTAAGCTCAAGCACTATGCGCTCTGCGCTCTTTTTGCCGATACCCTGCGCCTTGGATATAGTCTTTATATCCTGTGTGGAAACGGCAAGCGCAAATTTTTCCACGGAAAGAAGAGAAAGTATGGACATTGCAGCCTTGGGTCCTATGCCCGAAACGGTTATAAGCATCTTGAATGCGGAAAGCTCCTCCTTTGAAGCAAAACCGATAAGATCCACCGCATCCTCTCTTATATAAAGATACGTGTAAAGAAGCACCTCTTTTTTGTCCATAGATGCAAGCTTTCCGAGCGTGTTGTCGCTTATAAGGAGCTTATAGCCAACGCCGGCACAATCGACAACGGCAACACCCGGTTCGGTGAACATAAGCTCACCGCGAACGTAATAAAACATTTTTCTTTTCCCTTTCCGTACGTATTAAGAGCAGGCGATGTTACAGAAGCCTTTCTTTCTTTTGGTTATAAAAGCTTTGTATTGCGGATTCGGATGCGTGAGCGTGGCATATGGCGAGCGCAAGAGCATCCGCAGTATCGTCCAGTCTTGGCACTTTATCAAGATGCAAAAACATCTTGACCATCTCCATCACCTGCTTTTTCTCCGCCCTGCCGTAGCCCACAACGGACTGTTTTACCTGAAGCGGAGTGTATTCAAAAAATTCTATATTCTTTTTCATCGCGGCAAGGAGTATCACTCCGCGCGCTTCCGCCACGGCAATGGCGGTCTTTTGGTTCGTATTAAAAAACAATTCCTCGCACGCCATACAATCGGGCTTATACGTGTCTATAAGCTCGCATATATCGTCATACACCATCTCAATTCGTTTTTCAACGGGGATACCCGTCGGCGTGCGCGAAGCACCCATAGAAACAAGGCGGAATTGACCGCGCTGTGCATCTATTACGCCATATCCGACTATGGCGATTCCGGGGTCGATACCGAGTATGCGCATCATTCCACCCCTATCTCAGTATAAAGTCCGACAGGGGAAAATTGAGGATACTCCAAAAACAGATAGCAGAAAAATCCTCCTATCTGTGCTCCGTCCGTTCCGAATATGATCCCGAAAGAATTGTCTCTTCCGCCGCCGGAAAGAGGCAGCGAGTATATTTTGCATACCCTTACGCCGAAGTAGTTCGCCGCAAGGATTATATTGTAAAGCTCACTCGGCTCGGAAAAGGTTATCCTGCATTCAAATATCCTTGTTCCGAAAGCCTCTATTATTTCAAAGTTTTTATAGACGAGAGCAAATTTCGTGCTGCTTTCGCCGTCATCGGAAATGACGTCCGCGCAAAGCACGATTGAAAGAGCATATTTTTCTATCAGCCTGTGAAAGCTGTTGAGTCTGCCATCGATGGAATTTTCAACGGGAATTATCGCGTAAGTGGACTCCCCCGCAGCAACAGCCTCAAGAGCACTCTTAAAATCTTCCTCGTATTCCGCAAGCACCCCGGGAACAAATCTTGCAAAGGCCTCGAAAGCCCTGCCGGATTGATTGCCGCGCAAAAATGAAACCTTTTTATCCTTCGCGCCCGAAGGAATCTCGCGTTCGTTTTCCGTTATCCAACGCACAGCATCGTTTTCGTCGTAATCGCCGCCGTCACAGGATGCAATGCCCTTGCAAAGGCAGAGCCTGCCAAGAATATCGGAACAATCGGAAAGGCACTCTGCGCTTTCCATATTCACGTTGCCGAAATAGCGGGAAAAATCCGGGGCATTTCCCTTCCCCTCGGCGTAAATTTCCGATGCCGCATAAAGATGGGATACTGCATCCATAATATCGCCCGAGCCGTAGCTCTCTTTTATTGCTCCCGCGATCATTTTCGCACGCTCGTAAAGATGCGCGAATTTACGCTCGCAGACAGATGCCTCGGCGCGGAATACGTCTTCGAGATTTTTGGATATGACCGCATCGGCATTTTCAAAAATGCCGTTCTGCACCGAGGTATCGTTTTTCATTTTGCCCTCCAAGGTTTAGTCCATTACAAGCTTGAGGCTTATATCCATCGCGTGAACGCTGTGTGTAAGAGAGCCCACGCTTATAATATCAACGCCCGTGTTTGCAACAGCGCGAAGCTCATCCGCCGTTTTGTCACCCATATTTCCGCTTGCCTCCGTAATTGCTTTACCGCCGACGATCTGCACGGCGCGTGCCATATCGGGAACGGACATATTGTCAAGCATAATAATGTCCGCACCGGCCGCAAGAGCTTCTTCAAGCTGCGGGAAGGTTTCTATTTCAACTTCTATTTTTATCGTATGGGGCACGTTCTTCTTTGCCGCCGCAACCGCATTCGTAATGGAGCCGGAGGCAACGATGTGGTTGTCTTTTATAAGAACTCCGTCCGCAAGGTTGAAGCGGTGGTTCGTGCCGCCGCCGACACGCACCGCATATTTTTCAAGTATGCGAAGACCGGGAGTCGCCTTGCGGGTATCAACGATTTTTGCATTCGTTCCCTCAACTGCCGCAACCGTCTTTTTCGTCATAGTCGCAATTCCGGAAAGGTGCTGCAGGAGGTTAAGACCAACGCGCTCGCCCGTAAGGATATTTCTTGCATTACCGCTTACTTCCGCGATCACCTCGCCCTTTTCAACGTAGTCGCCGTCCGTTTTAAGGGGCTTGAACTCAACGTCGCCGCCAACGAGGTCAAAAACTCTGTCACATATGAAAAGGCCGCAGATCACGCCGCTTTCCTTGGCAATATATCTGCCGTGTGCGCGTCTGTTTGCGGGAACTGTGGAGCGCGTCGTGATATCGCCGCAGCCCACGTCCTCCTTGAGTGCGCGGGAAAGTATATCGTCAACCTCGGGCATATAAAGATCAAATTCGTTGTTTTTCATAGTTATCAATCCTCCACTACGTAATGTGCGCCTATACTTTCTTTTCTGGCGATGGCACCGTCGATGATCATCTTCGCGCAGGAAATCATATTATAGTAGCAAAAATCTGTTTCTTTTGTAAGACTATAGTTCTGTGCTTCAAGGAAAAGTCCGTCTATTATGCGTTTGCCCTCTGCCATAGTTTTGGGTGTGCGCACTGGTCCTGCGTATTTTGTAACGATCGCGCGCAAAGCTTCGATCTTTTCTCTCATTTCAGCCTCGGGCACATTCGTTTTTTCCGCACTGCAATCGCAAAGTACAAGGTCGTCCTTGGGTGCGCGGAAATTCTTTTTAACGTGTTCTGCCGCACGTCTGCCGAACACAAGACATTCGAGCATAGAGTTGCTTGCAAGTCTGTTCGCACCGTGAACGCCCGTAGAGGAGCATTCGCCGCAAGCGTAAAGACCCTTTACGTTCGTTTGCGCTTCAAGATCCGTTTTGATACCGCCCATAAGATAATGCTGGGAGGGGCGGATCGGTATCCACGCGCTCGGCACGTCAACGCCTCTCTTCTGGCATTCGCTGTATATCGTCGGGAAGCGTCTTTCAAAAAACTCGGGACTCATAGAGGAAACGTCAAGGAACATCTTGTCCTCTCCCGTTCTGTTCATTTCTTTTATTATCTCTCGCGTAACTATATCTCGCGGTGCAAGATCCGCAAGAGGGTGCTTACCCTGCATAAACGCCTCGCCCTTGCTGTTGCGAAGGATACCGCCCTCGCCGCGCACCGCCTCCGAAATAAGAAAGGCGCGCTTGGATACCCAATTATCCGTTGCAAGAGTCGTGGGGTGGAACTGTACAAGCTCCATACCGAATATTTCCGCGCCCGCACGTTCTGCCGCCGCAATACCGTCGCCAACAGCCCCTTCGGGGTTCGTTGTCGTAGCGTAAAGGAAGCCGGAGCCGCCCGTTGCGAGGATGACGTTGGAGCAGATGACGACCTTGGGCTCTCCATCGGAGATGATAGCGCCGCAAACGCCGTCATCATCCGTGAGTATATCAACAAGATAAGTATCGAAAAGACAGTCTATATTCTTTCTTGCAAGAGCGATCTCGCCCAAGCGTCTCGTTGTTTCCCTGCCCGTAGCATCGCCGCCGCAATGCACGATCCTTCGGCAGCTGTGTCCGCCCTCGCGCGTGATAAGAAGCTCGCCGTCCTCGTTTCTGTCAAAGGGAACGCTCAGCTCACGGAGCGCGCGGATGTCGCTCGGTCCTTCTTCAACGAGCGTTGTAACAGCGTCCAGGTCGCAAAGGCCCGCACCCGCCTTGAGCGTGTCCTCTATGTGGGATTCAAAAACGTCGTCTGGCGCAATAACGGAGGCAATACCGCCCTGTGCAAGCCAGGAGTTGGATTTTTCTATAGACGCCTTGGTAACTACCATGACCTTCATCGATGTATCAAGGTTAAAAGCGGCGTACAGACCCGCAATACCGGAGCCGACGATAAGCACGTCGGTCTTTATCTTGGGCAGATTATTCAAATTTTCGTTCAAAAGATAGCGTTTCATTGTATTCCTTCCTTTTCAAGCCAAACGGCATATAAGAACTAAAATATATATTAAATATATAATACCATAAAACATTATATCTTTCAATAGATTTGCTGCCTTTTTTTCGCAATTTCAAATTCATTTTTGCCCTGTTCTATTTTTTTGTTTACTTTTTCAAAAAAATGTTGTATTATATTGTATCATAAGAACGTAAAGGAGCAGGCATTATGCAGGATAATCAAAAAAACAAGGATCTTTTCGGCAAGGTCATACTTGCGCCTATGGCAGGAGAGGGAGATTACGCCTTTCGCGCCTCCTGCAAAAGATTCGGCGCAGACTACCTTGTTTCGGAAATGATCTCGGCAAAAGCTATATGCTATAACGACAAGAAAACTCCCCTGCTTGCCAAAATAAGAGCCGAAGAAATGCCGATCGCTCTGCAGATATTCGGAAGCGAGCCCGAATTTATGGCAAAAGCATCAGATTTTCTGATAAACGAATCCATAAAAGCAGGCACCCCCTGCGCCGCTATAGATATAAATATGGGGTGTCCCGTACAAAAAGTCGTAAAAAACGGCGAGGGGAGCGCACTTATGAAAAACCCCGAGCTTGCAGGCAAGATAATAAAAGCCGTAAAGGAAGCATGCGGTCAGCTCCCCGTAACGGTAAAGATGCGTTTGGGCTGGGACGCTTCTTCCGTAAACGTCGTTGATATGGCTAAGACAGCGGAGGAAAACGGTGCTTCCGCCGTGTGCGTCCACGCACGCACGCGCGAGCAATTTTACACACCCGGTGTGGATATTTCATATATCAAAAAGGTGAAAGAAGCTCTTTCTGTTCCCGTTATCGGAAACGGCGATATCTTCTGCGCGGATGATGCGCTTAATATGTTCGGCGCGACAGGCTGCGATGCTGTTGCAATAGCGCGCGGAGCTCTCGGAAATCCTTACATCTTCGCACAGATAAAAGCCTCACTCGAAGGAAAAGAATACACTCCCCCAACCCCGCGAGAGCGCATTGAAGAAGCCCTGCGCGAAACCGCACTTCGCATAGAGGATAAAGGAGAATATGCGGGAATACGCGAAAGCCGCGTGCATCTCGCCCACTTCACAAAATCTCTGCGCGGCTCTGCCGCGATACGCGGAAAGATCAATTTTATAGACTCCTTTGAGGAACTGAAAGAAGTTTTATATTCATACATTGAGGACATAGAAAACGCCGAAATTGCATAAATATACAAAAAAAATCACCCTGTAAATGATATGCACCCCAAAAGTTAGACGCTTTTGGAGGTGCATATTTTTATGGGTAAAACAGGACGAGAAAACAGGAGATACTCGACAGAATTTAAGATGTGTGTTATAATGGACATGCGAGAACACA
>SVRQ01000007.1 GCA_015064725.1 Oscillospiraceae bacterium
AGTTAAATGACGGAACGAGAATTAAGTTTACACTCTATGCCTATGGCAAAGATGCCGAAGATGAAATCTTAGCAGCAATCAAAAAACTCATTTAACAAATTACAATTTATCGAACAGAATAAAACAATCGCCGGCAGATTTTCTGTCGGCGATAATTATTTGTTTACAGCGTAGCAAACCTACGTACCATAAGCAAACTTCCTTATGAGAAGTCCGCTTTGCCCGCTTTTTTCATGTAATAGGAAATATAGTAAAACCGAATATCGCCGTTTTTACCTATAAAGCTTTGCAAGTCCGCCGTCGGAGGTCTCGCGGTAACGGGCGTGAAGGTCCTTGCCCGTTTCGTACATAGTTTTAACTATAAGGTCAAATGAAATTTTTCTCGTGAACGTAAGGAAGGAGGCAAGGGTTACTGCGTTTATGGCGCGCATTGCCGCAACCGCATTTCTCTCTATGCACGGTATCTGAACAAGACCGCAGATGGGGTCGCAGGTAAGCCCCAGATGATGCTCCAGCGCTATTTCCGCGGCGTATTCTATCTGGTCTATACCCATATCGAAAAGCTCCGCAAGGGCTGCCGCCGCCATAGAGCAAGCCGTGCCTATCTCTGCCTGACAGCCGCATTCCGCACCGCTGACGGAGGCATTTTGCTTTACAAGGTTGCCTATAACGCCCGCCACGGCAAGGGCGCGAAGAACGTCCTCGTCCGCGTATCCAAGGCTTTCGCTCTTATATTTGAGCACGGCGGGAACAACGCCCGAAGCACCGCAGGTTGGCGAAGTTACTACGATGCCGCCGCCCGCGTTTTGCTCGCTTGCGGCGAAAGCATAGGAGCAGACTATGCGCGTTTCTCTTGTTGCTTTGCTTTCGTCGATATGGCGCTGATTGTAAAGGTATGCGGCTTTGCGCTCTACGCCGAGCCCGCCCGCAAGCACTCCCGTAGTCGTAAGACCTTCGTGAATTGCGTGGCGCATAGTTTCCCAAACGGAGGAGAGATATGCCCAAATATCCTCACCTTCGTTTTCTTCAACGTAATCGCTTATACGGATGTTTTTGCTCTTGCAGTATGCCGCTATCTCCGCAAATGAGTTTTCTTTATATACCTCGCTTTTGGGGTCGTTGGGAATGCCCTCTATCTCTATGTCGCCTCCGCCGATGCTCATAATTCGCATATGACCCATTTCGCTTCCGTCAAGCTTGTATGCAAAAAAGTCCATCGTGTTTTCGTGGGGAAGCTCCATATCGTCCGTGCAGAAAACGATATCCGTTTTTGTGGCGGGAAGCACTTCGTTTATTGCCACGTCCGTCATATGCCCTTTGCCCGTTTTTGCAAGAGAGCCGTAGAGGATCACCTTATATTTTGCGGCCTTGGGATATTTTTTTGCGAAGTTCATAGCCGCCGCCTGCGGACCCATTGTATGTGAGCTGGAGGGTCCTTTGCCTATTTTATATATTTCTCTTATAGATCTCATAAATTACCTCTGTTAACCCCAATATTTCCTGTCGAGCGAACGGAAGCGTATAGCCTCTGCGATGTGAGTATCCTCGATGATCTCGCTTTTGTCAAGGTCCGCTATAGTGCGCGAAACTCGAAGAATGCGGTCGTATCCGCGCGCGGAAAGACCGAGCTTGTCGAACGCTTTTTTGAGAAGTGCGCTTGCTTTTTCGCTCATCGTGCAATATTTTTGTATCTGACGCGCGGAAAGCTCCGCGTTACAATATAATCTTTCTTCTTTTTCGTACCGTTTATGCGCAAAAGCGCGGGCTTCGTTGATGCGCGTCCGTATATCCTCGCTCTTTTCTGCCGTTTGCGTGCTCGTTATCTCCTCGTAGGAAAGGGAAGGCATTTCTATCTGTATATCTATTCTGTCGAGAAGCGGGCCGCTTATTTTGGATATATATTTTTTTATCTCCATAGGGGAGCAGGTGCATTTCTTGGTGGGATGTCCGAAGTAGCCGCATTTGCAGGGGTTCATCGCGCAAACGAGCATAAAATCGGATGGGAAAGTCAGCTTCCCGCCGACACGGGTTATGGTGACTTTGCCGTCCTCGAGCGGCTGGCGCAAGACCTCCATCGCGGGGCGCGGAAATTCGGGAAGCTCGTCAAGAAAGAGCACGCCGCCGTGCGCAAGTGATATTTCACCCGGAGTTGGCACTCTTCCGCCGCCCGCAAGCCCCGCACTTGACATTGTGTGGTGAGGCGCACGGAACGGGCGCTCCGTTATAAGCGAAACGTCGGGCTTGAGCATTCCGGCAACGGAATGTATCTTTGTCGTTTCAAGGGATTCTTCAAACGTCATTTCGGGGAGGATGGTCGGTATGCGCTTTGCAAGCATACTTTTACCCGTTCCCGGAGGGCCTATGAGGAGCACGTTGTGACCGCCCGCACAGGCGACCTCAAGTGCGCGTTTTGCGAAAAGCTGTCCCTTAACGTCGGAAAAGTCAAGCCCCGAAAAATTGCGCGAGGTATCGAATATGGCTTTGTCCGGGATCTTGGGGGCAATGCGCTCTCTTCCGTTGAGATGGCGAACGAGGGTGCATACGTCGGGCACGGGATATACCGTTACCCCGTCAACGACGGAGGCCTCGGCCGCCCTGTCGCAGGGAACGAAGATCTCCTTCATACCGGCATCGCGCGCGGCAATGCACATCGGTAAAAATCCGCTTGTGCCGTGTATCTCTCCCGAAAGGGAAAGCTCGCCGGAAAAGCACATTTTGTCCGTGTTGAGGTCGCGGCGCAAAATGCCTGCGCTCTTCATTATTGCAACGAGTATGGCAAGGTCAAAGGCGGAGCCCTCTTTTTTCTTGTCTGCGGGGGCGAGGTTTACCGTCAGCTCCGCATCGGGAAAATCCATTCCGCTGTTTTCAAACGCGGAGCGTACGCGCTCCTTGGATTCTTTTATTGCGGCATCGGGAAGCCCCACTATTTCAAACGCAGGCAGCCTGTCGCGCAGGTTGCACTCCACGCTGACCATATAGCCGTCTATTCCGAAAAGTCCCATAGTATATATCTTGGAAAGCAAAGCGAATACCTCCGTCAAACAAAAATCTACAATATAATTTTACTATATTTTCCCTTGTCTTACAATAATATTTTAGAAAACTTTTTCTGTTTTTTTGCATATGATAAAAAATAATCTCTATAATATAATTTTATATGAATTTTAAAAGTAAGATTTGGAGTGGTAGATCTGAAAAGTAAATTTACAAAGCTTGCTTCGGACGTTCTGGATGCATCTGCGGAAGAGGCAAAGGAGCTTGGGCATACGTACGTTGGAACGGAGCATCTGCTTTTGTCAATATTAAAAGCAAGTATGAGTTCTGCGGCAGGGATACTTTTTTCACATGACGTGACGTATGAGGCGACACTTGAAATAGCAAAGGAAATATCGGGCGGCATCGGCAGGAGCAAAATAGATGCGCGCGATATGACACCGCGCCTGCGTACCGCTATTGAAAACTCCGCAAAGGAGGCGGCGAAGTACGGGCAGGCTTATATAGGAACGGAGCATCTGCTCCTTTCCCTTATTTCGGAGCGCGAAAGCGTTGCCGTAAAGCTTCTTATCTCTCAGGGGGCAAGCGTTGGGGAGATACAGAATGACATCAGCGTATTTTTGGGCGAGATAAGCGGCAGCAGAACACGGGAACGCTCGCGCCCAAATTCCAACGCTTCGATACCTACGGTGCTTCAATTCGGCAAGGATATGACGGAGAGCGCACGCCAAGGACTTTTGGATCCCGTTATAGGCAGGGATACGGAAACGGAGCGCGTGATACAGATACTTTCGCGCAGGAGCAAGAACAACCCTTGCCTTATAGGAGAGCCGGGTGTTGGCAAGACAGCCGTTGTGGAAGGGCTTTGCCTGCGTATTGCAAGCGGAGAGGTTCCGGAAACGCTTGCAGGAAAGAGCGTTATAATGCTTGATATAGGCTCTATGATAGCGGGGGCAAAATACAGGGGAGAGTTTGAGGACAGAATAAAAAAAGTTATAAGCGAGGTTTTGGCAAGCAAAAATATAATACTCTTTATAGATGAGCTGCATACCATCGTGGGTGCGGGAAGCGCGGAGGGAGCGGTCGATGCGGCAAATATACTGAAACCTGCGCTCGCAAGAGCGCAGATACAGCTTATAGGGGCTACTACGCTTGAAGAATACAGAAAGCATATAGAAAAAGACGCGGCGCTTGAACGCCGTTTTCAGCCCGTACACGTTAATGAGCCCACGCCGGCACAAGCTATAGAGATCCTTCGCGGTATCCGGGAAAAATATGAATCCCACCATAAGATAAGCATTTCGGATGAGGCGGTAGAGGCGGCGGTGAACCTGTCCGTTCGCTATATCACAGATAGATTTTTGCCCGATAAAGCCATAGATCTTATAGACGAAGCCGCCTCACGCAAGCGCATACAAAATTTTACTATGCCGAGCGAGCTTCGCACGCTTTTTGAGCGAGCGAACGCTTTGACGGAGGAAAAAGAGGCGGCGATACGCGCGCAAGATTTTGCATACGCTTCCACTTGCCGCGAAAAAGCGGTTGCCGCATACGAGGAATATGAGCGCGAAAGAGATATATGGAAAAGGGAACGTGAAAAAAGTTCGCTCGTGCTTTCCGGGGAGGACGTGGCAAGCGTAGTTACGATGTGGACGAAAATCCCCGTTTCGCGTCTTGAGGATGACGAAAAAAAGAGGCTCCTTTCCCTGGAAGAAGCTCTGAAAGAAAAGATAATAGGGCAGGACGGCGCGGTAAGCGCCGTATGCCGTGCCGTGCGGCGCGGACGGCTTGGACTTTCGGATCCGACTCGTCCGGTCGGCTCCTTTATATTCATAGGTCCTACGGGCGTTGGAAAGACAGAGCTTGCACGGGAGCTTGCGTGTGAGCTTTTCGGCTCGCGTGAGGCAATGATACGCCTTGATATGAGCGAATATATGGAAAGCCACAGCGTTTCAAAGATCCTTGGCTCGCCGCCCGGCTATGTCGGCTTTGACGAGGGCGGCGGACTTACGGAAAAGATACGCCGCGCACCTTATTCCGTGGTTCTTTTCGACGAGATAGAAAAAGCGCATCCCGATATATTCAATCTGTTTTTACAGATACTTGACGATGGTATGCTGACAGATTCAAAAGGGATGCGCGTAAGCTTTAAGAACGCGGTTATAATTATGACGTCGAACGTGGGCGCGGAAACGCTTTCGCGCACAAGTACTGCCGGCTTCGGTGTGCAGAGCGAAGACGGGGATAGCCGCACAAAAGAAGCGGCTGTGAATGCGCTGAAGTCGCATTTTCGCCCTGAGTTTTTGGGCAGGGTGGATGAGATAGCGGTGTTTTCCCATCTGGATGCAAAAAGCATACGCAGGATAACGGAGAAGCTTCTTGCGGAATGCCGCCTGAGAATGGAAAAACTCGGTGTGAGCGTTGTATTCGAGGAAAGCGTTTATGAGCTTATCGCGCAGAGGGGCTTTGACAAAAAAAGCGGCGCGAGAGAAGCGCGCCGCGAAAGTGCAAGGCTGCTGGAGGACAGCTTTGCGGAAAAATTTATTAAGGATGAGATAGAAAAAGGGGATAAGGTCATCTGCTTTGCAGAGAACGGAGAGGTCAGGTTTTTAAAAAACGTTCCTGCGATCGCACCTGCGTTTTGAAAAAGAAAAAACCGAGGTTCTTGCGAACCTCGGTCTGGTGCTCCATCGGAGAATCGAACTCCGGACACCATGATTAAAAGTCATGTGCTCTACCGGCTGAGCTAATGGGGCAAACCGTTCATACCTGCATAGTATATCACGGAAAGAGAGCTTTGTCAATACTTTATCGAAAAATAATTTTGTATTTTGAGTGGAAAAGAAAAAACCGAGGTCCTTGCGAACCTCGGTCTGGTGCTCCATCGGAGAATCGAACTCCGGACACCATGATTAAAAGTCATGTGCTCTACCGGCTGAGCTAATGGGGCATTTGCTTGTGCTTGAATATGATATCACAAAGTATATGTTTTGTCAATACTTTTTTAAAAAAACTTTGGGCTTTTAAGATTTATTTAAAAAGAAGGACGCTCCGAAAAGCGGAGCGTCCGAATAATACGTTTATTTCTGTTCGCCTGTGAAAAGGGAAGTATATTCCTGCTTTTCATTTTTCTTTTTGCTCGTTGCGTAATGTATGATAACTCTTACCGCATCCACTACAGCAAAGCAAACGGCAAAGATCAAAACTGCGAAAACAACAGTCTTAGCGCTTCTTGCGGGGCTGGAGAGCCAAGCTATGACAACGGCAAAATCTATCGTTACGAGTACAAAGTGTATTGCGACCTTTGCAAGATAAGATTCGATGAATTTTATCTCCATAACAAAATCGCAAAGGGCGAAAATGGCACAGAAGAGCATAATGTAGTTAGACATTATCGTATTGATACCCATATCGCCTGTCGGAAATGCAATGGAGATTATTATATTGCAGACCGTTACTATGAGAGCGAAATAGAAGCCGGCGTGCCCCAGAAAGCTTCTTATATAAGATGCAATTTGTTTTTTATTCATAAATTTCCTCCGAAGAATGACATTACAAACAGTATATCACGTTTTTTGCATTTATACAATAAATATTTCAAAAGTTTTGAAAAGAAACAAAAAATCCGCGCTTTTGGCGCGGATTTTCTTTTCGTAAAAAATTATTCAGCTGCAGCAACAACTTTAACACGTTTCTTGTTGCCGGAAATACGCTCGAATTTAACTGTGCCGTCGATAAGAGCGAAGAGTGTGTCATCCTTGCCGATGCCAACGCCAACGCCGGGACGAACGTTTGTGCCTCTCTGGCGAACGATGATGTTGCCTGCGATTACGCTTTCGCCGTCGTATTTTTTAACGCCGAGTCTCTGCGCATTACTGTCGCGGCCGTTCTTTGTAGAACCAACACCTTTTTTGTGAGCGAAAAACTGTAAGCTTAACTTCAACATTTTAAATACCTCCATAAAAATTTTTAGAAAATGTACTCAGAATTCTTTGTCTTCGAGATTAACGTCAAGGTAGTCGTAGTAATCTTCCAACATATCCATAAGCTGTAAATAATATCCCTCGATGACACCCGAAACGGCATATCTCTTTGTGGGATCGTGCTCATAATCGGGAAGAGCAGATTTAACGGTTACGTCTATATCTGCCGTTTTTTCGTCGATATCGTAATCGACGTCGCATCCGAAAACGACTTCTATCGTGTTGATAACGAGCATTGTCATAGCGGATACTGCGGAGCAGATAATATCCTTTCCGGATTCATCGTAGCCGGCGTGACCGGAAACGTGAAAGCCGTAATAACGCATACCGCTTTTGTAAACTTCTACCTTAATCATAATGATGCTCAGCCAACGATCTTGTCGATCTGAACCTTTGTATAAGGCTGTCTGTGACCGATCTTCTTCTTTTCGTTTTTCTTGGATTTGTATTTAAGAATATGGATCTTTTTGCCTTTGCCGTTCTTGAGAACTTTTGCAGTTACGTATGCACCTTCAACTGTGGGTGCGCCGGCAACAAAATTTTCGCCGGAAATTGCGAGAACTGTGTCAAATTTCACGTCTTCGCCTTCGGAAGCTTCGAGTTTTTCAACGAAAACTACGTCGCCTTCCTGAACTTTGTACTGCTTTCCACCTGTTACTATGATTGCGAACATTTTAAGAAAGCACCTCTCTTTCATTTTACGACTCGCTAAAGACGGTAAACGCATTGCGTTTTTTATGACCGTATATTAAGCGGCTCTTTATTCTATCACAGAATCATCTCAAATGTCAATAGTTTAAACAAATTTTTTTGAGTATTTTTGATGTTTTTTCATAAACGTAATTTTAAACTTATAATTTGCTTTAGGGATTGACAAAATATTTTAATATATGGTAAAATCGGGGCAGAATAACCATTGAAAAGGGGGATCATAAATGGAAATATGGGATATTCTTGAATTTATCGGAGGTCTTTGTCTTTTCCTTTTCGGGATGAACCTTATGGGTGCATATCTGGAAAAGGCTGCAGGCTCGGGACTTAAAAATATTCTCGGCAAGCTTACGGGCGGAAAGCTTGCGGGATTTCTTACGGGTCTTGGCGTAACCGCCATAATACAATCCTCCTCCGCCACGACTGTTATGGTCGTCGGTTTTGTAAACTCGGGGCTGCTTACACTTTCCCAAGCGATAAACGTTATAATCGGAGCGAACGTCGGAACGACGGTTACTGCGTGGATACTCAGCCTTACGGGTATTTCAAGCGGCGCTTGGTATATACAGATACTCAAGCCTTCTTCATTTACTCCGATTCTTGCGCTTATAGGTATTGTACTCTATATGATGGCAAAAAGCAACAAAAAGCGCGATATAGGCGTTATTTTGCTCGGCTTTTCCGTGCTGATGTTTGGTATGGACACGATGTCTTCTGCCGTTTCTATGCTCAAATCCGATCCGGGATTTGCCAATATACTTACTATGTTTAAAAATCCGCTTCTCGGTGTGCTTGCAGGTACTATCCTTACCGCGATAATACAGTCATCTTCCGCATCGGTAGGTATATTGCAGGCTCTTTCCTCCACGGGCGCTATAAGCATCGGAATGTCTATTCCGATAATTATGGGTCAGCATATCGGTACTTGTGCTACGGCGCTTATCTCTTCTGTGGGCACGAGCAGAAATGCGCGACGCGCTTCCGTAGTACATCTTGCGTTTAACGTAATAGGAACGGTTGTGTTTTTAACGTGCTTCTGCGTTGCAAAGATGATATTCAATATAGCTTTGCTGGAAAGTGCGGCAAGTCCGCTGGCTATTGCGATATGCCATTCCGCGTTCAGCATACTTGCTATGGCGTTGATGCTTCCTTGCTCAAAACTTTTGGAAAAACTTTCGTACAAGCTTATTCCCGTTACTGAAGAAGAAAAGACTGCTTCCAAGGAGCTCGTTATCGATGAGCGTCTTATGACGACACCCGCTATCGCGCTTGAGCGCTGCCGTGCTTTCACAACGGAGATGGCGGATATATCCGTCGGCTCTCTTGTGGATTCAATGAATACGCTTTCTGTTCTTACGGACGAAGCGGCTAAGGACATACGCAGGAAAGAGGGGACTGTCGATAAATACGAGGACGTGCTCGGAAGCTATCTTGTAAAGCTTAACACGTATCAGCTGAGTGATGCGGACACGCGCGAATCCGCTATGCTTCTGCATATGATAGGCGATCTTGAACGTATTTCCGACCACTCTGTAAATATACTTGAATCCGCAGAGGAACTTCGTGATAAGAATATGAGCTTTTCCGCGGAAGCACAGCGTGAGCTTGGCATAATTATGTCAGCGGTAAAAGAGATACTCGATCTTTCTCTTGAAGCGTATAAAACGGGAGATATTCTCGTAGCCGAAAGGGTAGAGCCGCTTGAAGAGGTCATAGACGACCTTAAAGATGCGCTTCGTTCCCACCATATCGAGCGTATGCAGGCGGGCAACTGCTCTATTGAAGTCGGCTTTATCTGGTCCGATCTGCTTACAAATCTTGAACGTGTTTCGGACCATTGTTCCAATATCGCGGGCTGTATTATTGAAACTGCTCACCACAGTATGTCGCTCCACGAATATTTGAGCGAAGTTAAAGCAGACCGCAAGGACTATGCGGATATGTATAAAGAATACTCCGAAAAATATGCAGTATAACGAGAAAAACACCCGAAAGGGTGTTTTTCTGTTATACTAATATCTCTTTATGCTTTCGCCTTGTCTTCGATCTCCTTTGCGTATCCCAAAGCTTGCTCCGCCTCTAAGTCATAGCCGTTTTTACGGTGGATATCGGCGATATCCAAATAGAGCTGATATGCTTCCTTGAATTTTTCAAGCTCTCGATAGCACATAGCGATCCCATACTTTTCGTCGCAAAAATAAGTTCCAAGCTCGCCTGTTTTTTCATAGAAGGCAATAGCTTCCTCGTATTTTCCCATATTCTGATACACGTTTCCCGTGCTTGTATATACCTCCCAATTATCGGGGAATTTTTTCATTGCCTCGTTGCATAAGGAAAGAGCCTTTTCGTATTGCTTTGCATTATCGTATGCATCTATAAGTAAGAGCCATTCCCGTTCATCAAGGTTGCCGCCCGCCTCATCCATCTCGCGCTGACGTTCCTTTATTATCTCCTCTCCCTTGCCGAACGCAAACATCATACCCATTTTCATATCCGCAGCTCTTCTGTATGGAAGCGAATTTTTGTCTGTTTTATCGGATAAAACTTCGTCGAACCATTTTAACGCTTCCTTTTTGCAAATATACATCATATCAGAGTGGAGCCATCCATAGTTCCATTTGTCATACACAGACAGCTCGCCTGCCTTCATCAGCTTTTTATACTCAAGGCGGCATCTTAAAAAATCCTCGGGATCTCTGCTTAATTCATAGAGGACGGAAAGTCTTTGAGCGTAATTGTCGTAAGCAACGGAGTGCTTTTTGAAAAGGTCATCTACAATGATGCCGTAAAGCTTTGCAATTTCGGGGAGCATCAATACGTCCGGAAGAGTTGTTCCGCACTCCCAGCGTGACACCGTTTGAGCTGTTACGCAGAGTTTTTGTGCAACGTATTCCTGTGTGAACTTCTTTTCTGTTCTGAATCTTTTCATATTTTCGGAAAATACGGTCAAGTTCATAAAAAATCTCCTTCTGTTGTTTCTTCGTAAGCTTACGATTAAAGTATAGCAGAAGAGATGAAAAATAACAATATCTCGTTTTATGAGCGAACTCTCATTTTCTGCACAGAAAAACAAAAACGCCGAAAGCCCCCGAAAATGGGTGCTTTCGGCATCATACGTTATGCAGTTATGCTAAAGGCTTTTTTGCGGTTTTTTCAAGGCGTTTTATCAAAGGCTCGAAGCGGGCGTCGGAACGCAAAGCGGCGGCATTTTCATCCTTTGTGAGCCAATCCAGCATAGATCTTGAACGGTTTCCTTCTGCCTCCATTATCCAGCCTCCGTCGGAGTATCCGCGAAGAACGGGGGAGGTGTGCGGAGCATCAAAATCGTAAGTGTCCATATGTACGGCAAAATAAGCCCCTTTTTCAAGCCATTTCCAGGCTTCTTCATAGTCTTGTTTGCCGAGGTATGCGGTACACAAAAAGCTGCAAGCGATCTCACCGAGCTGTGCTTTGTACTGAAGATCGCCGTCAGGGAAGAGTAATTCAAGAAATTTTATTGTTGTTTCCCACAAACGTATCCTATCTTCAAGCGAATAAATAAAATCACCGTTATCGTGGCGTTGTGCGGTTGCGAGTTCAATCATTTCAGCGGTGTGATAAATCAAAAACGATAAATAGTCCTGAAATTCTTTGAAATCGGCATCGCCTTTCCAACGGTACGTCATAAAGTTTTCATATGAGAAATGAGCTCGCGGCATTTCTTTTGCGAGCTTTAACATCTCGTCTTTTTTGCCTGCATAGCCGTAAGCTGTGCCGAGGGTTTCGATAGCCTCGTAACGTGTTGTGCTGTCCGTACATTCGGAAAGTATGCGGTTGCAAAGCTCGAAGACTTCTTCGTAGTCATTTGTGCCCTTGCGGGAATATTCACATACAAGGGAATCAGCAAGACTTTGCATTATTTTATAATCGCGTGGGAATTTTTTATTTGCTTCTCGCAGAAGGGCTGTACGTTCCTCTCTTTTGCTTTGATGCCCAAGCTCCGTTGCTTTACTGAGGTATCTTTGTATTTCCTCGTTGTTTTTTTCGATATCTATACCGAGCAGAACATCGGAAGAAACATCAAAGATATGGCAGAGCGCGGGAAGCTGGGAAATATCGGGGGCGGTGCGGTCGCACTCCCATTGGGAAACCGCGCGGGAGGTGATCCCGAGATATTCGGCAAGCTGTTCCTGCGTTATATCTTTTTCACGGCGAAGACGTTTGATGGTAGAACCAATAGACATAAAGTTGTCCTCCAAAAAGTATTCAAAAGCGCTTTTGTGATTATATTATATCAAATTTTTGCGCTTTTTCCACGATGCGTTTGTTGATGCCGAGTATAGCCGCGCTATGATTTCCCGAGAGTTACATTGTATATTGATACGCTATTCTTTCCGTTCCGTTTTCAACGCGGATGATACCGCAGGGAACAAAGCCGTTTTTGGAAAGGAGATTTTGCATCGTTATATTGTCCTTGTGTGTGTCCGCGCGTACGTTTTTACCGTGGGATTTGCAAAAATCGAGTGCGGCTCTGCCTATACCGCGAATCTTTCCGTCGCTTGCCATACGGTGCATTACGTTATAGGGTTCGTCCGTTGTCCATTTTCCGTCTATAACGGCGTAAGTGGGGTCATCCCCCTCTATAAAAGCGAAAACGCCGTGTATTTCGCCGTTTTCCGTGTAAACATAGAGATTGCCGCTTTCTATATCGGAAACAACTGTTTCCGGCGGGGGATATGTCAGCCCCCATTGCGTGGGATTGCCGTGCGCGCGCATATATTCGCGCGCGCAAGCGTAAACGCGCTGAACCTCTGACAAGTCAGTGATGGTTGCTTTTCTTATTTGCATAATTAACTCCCTTCGATTATTTATATATGTAATCTTTAAATTATCGGATATTATCAAAAAAAGCCAAGTCACAAGACTTGGCTTTTTTCTGGTGCCGGTGGCGGGGGTCGAACCCGCATGGTATCGCTACCACCGGATTTTGAGTCCGGCGCGTCTGCCAATTCCACCACACCGGCGAAATTACGGTTAATATTATACAATACTTTTTTTCAAAAAGCAATACTTATTTTGAAATATGTTGCCGAAAAGTATGAGAAATTTTTGTGTATTTTGCAGATGCATCCTTCCTTACCTATCATTGTGCGTTGAGAATAAGGTACTCTCTGTGGTAAAATAAATACAGAAAGCGAAAAGCTTTCAATTTTAAACGAAAAGAGGTGAAAGAGTGAAAAAGAAGATAGCATTTATACTTTGTATAGCAATGGCGTTTTTTGTCCTCACTCCGACAGCTAATGTACAGGCATACAGAGCCGTAAGCGTTTACATAAACGGAAGACCGCTTCAAACACAGGACGAAGCGCGGATAATAAATGACACGACGTACGTTCCGTTGCGTGCGATATGCGAGCTTTTCGGCGCGGACGATATTGTCTGGACGGAGAAAACGCGCACTGCAACGATATATGCGCGCGGAACGGAAATGTACATAACGCAGGGAAATACGTATATCGTGGCAAACGGACGTTATTTTGCGTCCGATGAGCCCGTGAAAAATATCGGCGGAAGGCTTTATCTGCCCGTACGTCTTATCGCGGCGGCATTTGCAAGCTCCGTTGAATGGGATGGCGCGTCCTATACCGTAAACATAAAGGACATCGGCGGTGTGCCGCTTTCCGGCGACGTTTATTACGATAAGGACGAGGTATATTGGCTTTCGCGCATAATATATGCCGAAAGCGGCGCGGAGCCGTTCCGCGGGCAGATAGCCGTTGGAAACGTCGTGCTGAACCGCGTGGAAAGCAAGCAGTTTCCGAACAGCGTTTACGGAGTCATCTTCGATAAAAAATACGGCGTGCAGTTTTCTCCCGTAGCAAGCGGAACTATATACAAAACGCCAAGTGCTTCCGCAATAGCCGCGGCAAAGATCTGCCTCGAGGGCTATTCCGTGAACCGAGACGTGCTTTACTTTATGAATCCCGACATCGCGACAAATAATTGGATATCAAACAACAGAAGATTTGCCTTTAAAATAGGACAGCACAGCTTCTATTATTAAAAAAAGAGCACCGTTTGTGAAAAAACGGTGCTCGAAGCTTATTTGTTCGTTTTTATATCGCTGAAGGTTTTGGTTCCGCACTGCTCGTACGTGTTGTCGCCGGCGGAGAGGACTCTGCCGTGCTTTGTGAGCGCGACAGTGTGGTTTCTGCCTGCGGAGATAGCGATAACGCCCTCCCAGGAGCTTACGTTGCATTGACCGTAGCCGTTGTAGCCCGCGGCAACGCAAGTGCCGTCCTTGCGAAGAGCAACTGTGTGGTAGTTGCCGGCGGCGATAGCGCACACGTTACGCCAACGGTTTACGTTGCATTGACCGTTTGCATTGTTGCCTGTGGCAACGCAGGTACCGTCGCTGTGAAGACCGACAGTGTGAAGGTTTCCTGCGGCAACGGCGGAAATGCTGCCCCATTTGGAGCCGCTCCAATCTCCCTCCGTATTGGAACCGACTGCAACGATCGTTCCGTCCGCACGAAGACCTATTGTATAGTTGTATCCTGCAACTATGGAGATTATATCTCTCCAATCGCCGATATTGCATTGGTTGTATGTATTATCGCCCGTGGCAATGCACGTTCCGTCAACGCGAAGTCCAACGGTGTGCGCTTGTCCTGCGGCGATGCGGCATATGCCCGCCCAAGTGCCGACGTTACATTGCCCCGCGCCGTTATAGCCCGTGGCAACGCAGGTGCCGTCGCGCATAAGCGCCGCCGTATGGTATGCGCCTGCGGCGATGGAGATGACGTTCTGCCAACGCTGTGTGTCGCATTGCCCGTAAGCGTTGTAGCCAACGGCGTTTACGTTTCCTCTTTGTGTTACTGCGGCAGTATGAAGACCGCCCGCGCACAGCGTTGCGCCGAAATCGCGCGCGAACTTTGTAACGGAGCGCGTTTTGTTATTTATAGCCATTCGGTCTATCGTCGTTGTGGAGAAAAACGCGGGTGTTTCTTTTGTTTGGATAAGACCGTCCGCAGCCTTTGCTATTTCGGGAGTAAGGCTTATCTCACGGGTGAGATCCTCCGCCTGAGGGGAGGAGCGTTTTGCCTTTTTTTCTTCCTTTTTCTCTTTTTTGAGGTATTCCGTTGTTGTTGTCCTTATATAGTCGGGAGAGTAGATGTCCGCAAGGCTTTGCGTGCGCTTGGGCTCTTGCTTTGCCGAAATATCGGAGGCAAGCTTATGGAACGGTATCTGCAGAAGTATGGATATGAATGCAAGGGCAACAAAGATCAGCGAAACAGTAAGATCTTCCCGCATAAATTTAAACGCAAAGATAACGTATATCACAGCTTGTGCAATGAAGACGGCGGACGATAATATTTTGATCTTTTTTTCTGTTTTGTCTGACATTAAAATCACCCTTTCAATTATTTGATATTGACTTTCCGACGTTGGAAAGAATGACCTCGTATGCTTTTGATGTGAGGTGCATATATTCGTCGTTCTGGTATTCCTCTTTTAAATATCCGTTTGCATCCGTGAGAAGATCGTGCGTGTTGATGTACGGCACGCCCAAAGAGGCGCAGACCTCCTTTATCCAACGGTTTGCTTCAACAACGCTCTCCTTGGTTATTTTTTTATAATATTTTACGGATTTATCCGAAAGGGGAAGAATTGATTGAACGTATATTTTTGTCGCGGGGCTTGCCTGCTTTACGGAGCAGAGCATACGCGAATAGATTGCTTTGAAATCTCTTTCGGAAAGTACGCCCGCGCCGCCCGAAACGCCGAGCGTTATAACGAGAACGGCGGGTTTTACCTTGCTTACGGCTTGGGAGAGCGTAAGGTCCTCTCCGGAGGAAAGATGAACGCACCTGCTTGTATTAACGTCCGTGAAGCGCACGGTGCTTTGCGCTCCCGACCATACCTGTTCTTTCGGGATGCCGCCGCGCACGGCGAGGTGCGCCGTTGTGGAATCCCCAAAGAAAACAACGGTTTTCGGAATGGAGTGTGCGTATATCGGCGTTACCGATATTGCAAGAATGAGCAGCGTATATGCTGCCAAAAGAAGACTTTTTAAGATCGGCAAACGGTTTGCCGCAATAAGTTTTTTCAAGATCGACCTCGATACGTTTTTATTGAAGCGGCAAAGAACGCCGCCTGCGTTATTTATTGTTCCCGTGCTTTCTTTTTATATACGAGGCTTTTGATATGAATTCCGGTGTACCGAGGATATTTTTTCTTAACAAACCTATTATATCAAAAAAACACGTTATTTACAATAGCTGAAAAGGATTTTTAAGAAAGTATTTTCCATTTGTGCGCTCTTATGGTAAAGAAAAACGGCGCTTTTTTGCGCCGTTTTGTCATTATTCCAAGGATTCAAGCTTTGCGTCGGCTGCTTTGAAGAAAGCGTCCGTTGCTTTGCCTTTTTTGATGATCTCGCTCCAGATAGCGTGTATGCTTGCGTTCCAGCCCTGGTTTGCTTTAACGCCGTTTCCTTTTACCGTGTGCATATATTCGTGCGTTGCGCCGTCATAATCGAGGTCTATCATAAGGCGGTCTATGAGGTTTTTCTCTGCATCCTCAACACCGTGTATATATGCGGCAATGTGGAAGAGCATTTCGTAAACGTGGTAAGAGCCGCCGTTTGCGTATCTTCCCGTATCAAGCGTTGCAAAGCCCGGGTGAACGTAGCCGTTAAGACCGTATGCCTCAAGCGGCAGGTAAGAGCCGTCCGGCGCGGAAACTATTTTTATTCCGTGCGGCGTGCGGGAGGGACCGTCGAATATTTTGCGGTACGTTTTTCTGAACATTTCGTGCGGAACGAATACCGCATCGAAGAAAAGGTAATAAAGCACTTCGCCCACGGAAATGTCGAGGGCAAGGAACTGCTTTTTCTGGCTCATAGGGATATAATGACCGTTGAAAAGCGAACGGTATCTTACCATAGCTCTTTTTTTGCGGTCGCCTATATCATAACCGAGGCGTTTTGCGCATTCCAGCGCACAGATGCAAAGCCCCTGCGTATAAGCGTCAACGTCATCAAAATCATAAGCGCAAATATCGAACCAATTTCGGAAATCTCCGTTCTCGCGGCAGTTGGGGTAAAATCCGCCGTCATCGTGTTTATCCATACATTTGATGACTTCCTTGAAAGCGATGTCTGCCGAGGCTTTATCGAACGGTTTGCCGCTTCTTACAAGGCGGTATGACCAGATGAGGTAAATGAGAGGGTTTTCCGCTTCAAGCATTTCGTATTTCAAAAGCGAACGATAGCATTGCTCGTCCATATCTGCGCCGAGGATCATACTCTGGTAAAAGGCATCGCGCGTATATTGGCAGTTTGCGTATTGTATTCCGGGAACGACCCATTTTTCGCTTGTACCTTTTTCGTTTTTGCGGATGTGCATATAATTGCCGGCAAAGCATACTGCGCGGTATAAGGAGGTGCTTCCTTCGCCCCACACGGCTTCTATCGCCTTGTAAGCCTCGCGGCGCACTTGCTTGAGCGTGGAAGCGTTTGCGGTGAACGCGATAAAGCGGAACGTGTGCGGTGTTGCTCCGTCTATTTCGTGGAAGATGGGGAAGAATTCGTCCGTTTCCTCGCAATTTGTCGTTTCTCCGTTATCGCCGGAGGCGAGATAGAATTTGCCCTTTTCGGGTATGATGTGCTGCGTTGTGGCGTTGTCGAAGAAAGAAGGATTGTCGGAAATAAATATTTCTGCGTTATCGCCCCGTATGGCGGCTACCATAGGAATTGCGCTTTTCTCCATCTTAAACTGATAATTGAGGTAATCGTGAGGACTTTGGCGGAAAATGCGTTCTTTATCGCACACACCGTTGAAGGAATAAAGCTTTGCCTCTCCCTCTCCGCAAAGGGAAAGATAAACTTCTTCTTCCTTGTTTGAAAAAACGGAGATCTCGAACACTTTGTATCCTCTTTTTTTGAAGACCGAAACGTTTAAAGTGTGATCTCCTTTTGTAAATATATCGCCGTTTGTGCCGAAAATATCGGCATCAAATGCTATATTTTCCTTCGGGGTGTGAATGACGTAAGAATATTTCATAAAGACCTCTTGATAATATATTGTTATCTATATTATATAATGTATGCGACCGTAAGTCAATTAAAGACAAGTTAAAAAATAAAATAAAAAAATTTAAATAAAGGCTTGACAATTATAAAAAGATGTGGTATTATACTAAACGTTCCGACAGGAAATGCGCTTGTAGCTCAGTGGATAGAGTGCCCGGCTACGAACCGGTAGGTCGTGGGTTCGAATCCCCCCAAGCGCGCCAGAAAAGAAACAGCCTTTGTCCCAAAGACAAAGGCTGTTTCTTTTCAACGAAATAAATCCTTAAAAGGATTTGTGAAATGCACGATCTGCGTGAAATATTGCTTTGCAATGTGAAATGCCTGCGGCGTAAGTGGATTTATTTTATTTCACTTGATGCAGCATCAAATTTCACAATGACCGAAGGCCATTATTTCATATCCGAAGGATATTTCACTTTAACTTTTCTAAACATTATATTATATAACTATTTTGGTATGCACTGCAAGCTTGATTTGCCGAAAAACGAATCAGGCTTTATTTTTTTAAAATTGGAGTTTTATTATGACCGAAAAAGCTATTTTTACAAATATGTGTATGATATGCGATGGCAAGGGAAGCATACTTGTTGAGGAACGACGCAAAAACGATTGGCGCGGTATTGCTTTTCCGGGCGGACACGTTGAACGGGGAGAGGCTTTCGGAGATTCCGTCATAAGAGAGGTAAAAGAGGAAACGGGTCTTGATATAGAAAAGCCCTTGCTTTGCGGCGTGAAGCAATTTTATACGGACGGCGGAGAAAGATACGTTGTGTTTCTTTATAAGACGGATAAATTTTCGGGAGAACTGAGCTCTTCCGAGGAGGGCAGAGTTTTCTGGATAAAAAGAGAAGATCTTTGCAAGTATCCTCTTGCGGCGGATTTTGAAGCTCTTGTGCGCGTTTTCGAGGAAGAAGAGCTTTCCGAGTTTTTTTGTTACGAGGAGAATGGGAAATACGCTCGGCGTATCATATAATATGGAAAGTTTAAAAACTGCTTGATATAATGCGCATTTTATGATATAATCTAAAATATATTATAAACAAAAAGCAAGTATTGCTTATTTTTCTCGATGGAGGTACATAATGAAAACAAAAAGAATTTTTAAAGCTGCGGCTTGCCTGCTTCTTGCTTGCGCGCTGATGCTCTCTATGTGTTCCTGTGCTTTTTGGAAGAAGACTTTCTCAAAGCCGAACGAATATATGGCATACGTTGAAGAAGAGGCTATTGCTTCTGCGGCAAACTCTTTTGCAGAAGCTTACGATAATGCTATCGCTTCCTATAAAGAACCCAAAACGGGCGGCGCAAAAAGCGAATTGCAGATAAACGTCGGAACGAGCATTACAAGACTTCTCAAATCTTATACGGGTATCGATTTCGATTGGATCAATGATACAACGATAAAGGTTGATTCCTCTATGGGCAAGGACGCGGCAAAATACGCGCTCAGCCTTGTGCTCGGCGACGACACTCTCCTTTCTCTTGATGCTGTTGCGGATCTTACGGATGAGGGCTTGTACGTTAAGATAGCGGATCTTACGGAAAAATATCTTTTCATCGATCTTGGACTTGATGCCGACACCGAAGCTGCGGCATCCGTGGATGTTGAAAAGCTTATAGAAAAGCTTCCCGACGGCAAAACGATCGCTGACCTTATTATGAAATATGCAAGCATCGTTTTCGATAACGTGAACGAAGCCGAAAAAGAAAAGGGCTCTGTTTCTGCAAACGGCAAAACGGAAGAATGCACGGTAATTGAAGCAACACTCAGCGAAGCTGACGTTAAGGCACTTGCAAAAGCTTTCCTTTTCGAGCTTCAGAGAGATGAAACGATCGAAGAAATTATCCGTGCGGGCGTTGAAGTTATGAACGAAGCCGCAGCGATCGAAGAAATGATTGACGCTGACGAAGCGTATGCGGATTTTGTGCGCGAAGTAAACGCTATTATGAACGATATTGACGATGACGATACGTCCGATGACGTTGACGAATTTATTCGCTATACAACTTACGTAAACTCCGATTCCAAGGTTATCGCAAGAAAGCTTTGGGCATATGAAATGGGCGAAATATTCATCGGCACAGCTTACGAAAAGGATGAATTCGGCACGGAGATCTACGTTAAAGAATCTTATGATGATTACAGCAATACTCTCTTCGAGCTCAAGGGCGAGGGTACGTCCAAGAAGGAAGTTGCAAACGGAGAATACGACCTTTACGTCGAAGGCGAGCTTATGGCAACTTTTGCCGTTTCCGGTCTTGATACCAAGGCTCTTGAAAAGGGCGGGCTCAAGGGTACGTTCACGGTATATCCTTCCGCAAAGCTTTTTGAATCTGACGAAACGGGAATGCTCTCTGCTCTTGGTGCATCTCTCTCCATCGGTATGGAATTTGACTGCGATGACGCCAAGCAAAGCATAAAGATATTCGTAAACAGTATGGAAAACGAGCTCCTTTCCGTTAAAGTAGCCTCAGAACAGGTTAAGGAAAGCAAGATAACCGTTCCCGCTGAAAGCGAAACGGTTAGCACACCTGACGCTTGGCTTGAGGGCGCTCCGTTCGGCACGTTTGCGGAAAACCTCAAAAAGTCCGATCTTCCTGCGGAAATAACGGTACTTATCGAGCAGCTTCTTATAATGTTGGCATATTAAAATAAAGTTATAAAAAACGCAGCGTCGGCACATTATAAAGTCAAATGACGCTGCGTTTTTTATTTGAATATAACGAGGAAAAATCTATGATCGAAGTAAAAAACATAAAAAAGAGCTTTGGGAAAAAAGCTCCGCTTACCGGTGCTTCGTTTTGCGCCGAGAACGGACAGTGCGTAGGCATACTCGGCAAAAACGGAAGCGGCAAATCCACGCTTCTTTCCGTGCTTGCGGGCGTACTTCCTGCGGACGGAGGGGAATTCCTGCTTGACGGAGAGGATTTTTTAAAAAAGGATAAGCTTCACGCAAGCTTTGTTGGTTATATTCCGCAGGGTACCCCGCTTTTGGAGGAGCTTTCCGCTTACGATAACCTGCTTTTATGGTACGATAAAAAGGAACTGAAAAAAGAGCTTGAAAGCGGAGTTTTAAAGCTTCTTGGTATAGATGAATTTATAAAAGTTCCCGTACACAAGATGTCGGGCGGAATGAAGAAGCGTCTTTCCATCGGCTGCGCCGTGGCAAAGAAGCCCCGTGTGCTCCTTCTTGATGAGCCGAGCGCCGCGCTTGATCTTATAGCCAAGGAGCAGATAGCGGATTATCTGCGCGGATGCAAAAGGAACGGCAATATCCTCGTGCTTACAACGCACGATGAAAGCGAGCTTTGCCTTTGCGATAAATGGTATATCCTAAAAAACGGCGTGCTTGAGGAGTTTTGCTATAACGGCGACGTTCACGAGCTTTCGCGGAGGCTGTGACGATGAAAAAGGCTTTTGTTTATTTCGGCTTGCAGCTAAAAAGGGCGGCGAAATATTTTCCGTTTATCCTTGCGCTTTCGCTTTTTCTTTGCGTGTGCCTCGGTGCGGTGCTGGGTGCTGTCGTGAGGCTCGACAGCGCCGCGGAGGAAAAGCAAAAGGTAACGCTCGGCATTGTGGGAGATACACAGGGAAGCTACCTCGGCTTTGGCATTTCCGCGCTTCAAACGCTGGATAGCTCTCGTTTCGTTGTGGAAATGGTGGAAATGACGGAGGAGGAAGCAAAGAAAAAGCTTGAAAACGGGGAAATTTCCGCATATGCCGTGATCCCGGAGGATTTTGTGGATTCCACCGTGCGCGGCGATATAAAAAAGATACGCTACGTTACAACGGACAGCGCGATAGGCGTTACAACGGTCTTTATGGATGAGATGCTTGACGCTATCTCCGTGATGCTTGTTGACTCGCAAAAAGGCGTTTACGGCTTGCAGAACGCTATGTGGGATAATGGGCATATTGCCGGCTCTGACGTGGATAAGCTTGCTTCGGAATATTTTTCTCTTATCCTTGCTCGGTCCAATATATCGGAGCAAACGGAGCTTGGCATTTCGGACTCGCTTTCATTCGGCGGTTATATGTTTTGCGGAATACTTGTGTTTTTCGTTCTTCTTTGCGGAATTACGTTTTGCCCCGTGTATATAAAAAGGGACGTATCTCTTTCCCGTCTTATGCGTGCCTCGGGCAGGGGAGCTTTTTCGCAGATATTCGGGGAATATCTTTCCTTTTTCCTCTTGATGCTTGCGAACGTGTATATCATCGTTTGCGCGCTTGCGCTTTTCGCGGGAGAGCATCTTGGCTTTGTTTCGGAACTTTCGGAAACAAATTTCCTGTGGGCACAGAAATTTACGCTTTCGCTCGTGCCTGCGCTATTGCTTATAACAGCCATGCAGTTTTTGATATATGAATTTTCAAGCGGACTTGT
Source organism: Oscillospiraceae bacterium (assembly GCA_015064725.1). Lineage (GTDB taxonomy): Bacteria > Bacillota > Clostridia > Oscillospirales > CAG-272 > UMGS731. The sequence goes on from SVRQ01000007.1 coordinate 22,143, forward strand.
GGGCGGCGTGCTTGCACAGTTTTTGAGCGCGATCGCGCTTGCGTACGTTTGCGGCTGTCTTTACCCGATAAACTTTTTCCCGGATGCAATAAAAATGCTTTCCGCCTTTCTTCCTGCGGGGGCCGCACGTGAGTACGTTTGTGCGCTTGTGGGCGGAGATGTGAGCGCGCAGGGCATTGTTAAGATTGCGGTTATGTTCGTTTTGCTTATGTGCGCGGCGGTGCTAAAGCGCAGACAGCGCATATTACATTCGTAAGGAGGTATTTATGAAAAAAATGAAAAGAATATTTACCTGCCTTTCCGTTTTTAACAAACGATTTTTGAAGAAGCCCGGTTTTATTGCGCTCCTTCTTGTTGTGCCTTGCCTTGTGCTTGCGCTGAATATCGCAAGCAAGGGCGAAAGCGGTATGGTCACCGTTGCGCTTGCCGCGAAGGATAAGACGGACGCGCTTGCTTCGCAGATAATGACCGATATTGCAGACGGAAGCTCACTTATCCGCTTTGTGGAGTGCGAAACTCCGGAGGAGGCGGTAAAGCTTGTGGAGCGTGCAGATGCGGATGCCGCGTGGATATTTCCCGCCGAGCTTGCGGGGAAGATAGACGATTTCGTTGAAAACAGAAACAAACGCTTTTCCTTTGCAGAGGTAGTTGTAAGGGAAGATACGGTTATGCTTGGCCTTGCAAGGGAACGGCTTTATTCAGTGCTTTATCCGTACTGCTCCCGGGCTCTTTATCAAAATTATATAGAACGGAACGTTACGGAGCTTTCCGAGATTACAGAGGAGGAGCTTATATCTTATTATGACGAGATAAACGCCGAGGGCGACGATCTGTTCGTTTTCTCTTATTCCGATGCAGGGCAGGATGCTTCCGATGCGGCGAATATGAATTATATTACAGCCCCCGTGCGCGGCTTGCTTTCGCTTTTCACGGTGATGGCTGGCTTTGCCGTTGCGCTTTTCTATATGCAGGATGAGCGCGAGGGAAGATTTGTTAATTTTGCGCGCAAGCGCCGTTTCCCAATAATGGCAGGATACTATTTTTGCGCGATATTCGACGTTGCGGTTGTTGTATTTCTTTCTCTTGTTTTTTCGGGAGTTTTTTACTCCTTTTGGAAGGAGCTTCTTCTTATTTTATTGTATATTCCTCTTTGCGTGGGCTTTTGTATGCTTGTTTCGCAGATATGCGCCTCAAGACGCTTGCTGGGCTCGCTTTTGCCGCTGCTTGCAGTTGCGATGATAGTTGTTTGCCCCGTATTTTTCGATATAGGCCTCCCGAGGGTGATAACGCTTATCTTTCCGCCGACGTATTATCTTACGGCACTTCATAATACAAAGTATATTTTCTATATGGCGGCATATACGCTTTTCCTTTTTATTTGCAACTTTTTTGTTTATCGTACAAAACTTCGCACAAATATGGCTTAAAAAGGGCTTTTCAAAACGAATTTTTTGTGGTAAAATATATGCAAGAGGTGATGTGTTATGAAAAAATACGGAAATGACGTGCAGAGCAAGCCAAGAAGCTTTATAAGCGCACACGCTTGGGGATTTATAATAGGGATCTTGATCTTGGTCTTGGCCTTTGTTCTTGCAGAAACATATATGGATTACAAGGACAAAGTTGTGAGATATTATTTTGCGGACGGCTCTTACACGGACGTTGTGGACGGTTATTATGCCGATGCGACTTACCCTCCCGTAACGGATGTGCAGACGACCGCACCCGGCACTTCTCCTATTACACCAAATAAATAAATTAAAACTCCTCGGAAGACTTTCCGAGGAGTTTTTGCGTCATATTCCGTATTTGATCTTTATTCTTATAAGCTTTTCTCCCATAGGCTTTGCTAGGAAGAGCAGAAATACCGCATTTGACACGGCATACACCGCCATAACGGGAAGCGAGGTAAGCACGAGTGCTGTATAGCGCGACAAGTTGAAAGCACCATCGTACCAAAGAGTGGAGGAAATATCGAGCAGCAGGGAATACATAATGCCCGATATTGCCGAGAATATGCAGAGGAAGACCTTGCTTTTTTGCAAAGGCTTGGAAAGAAGTGCGGAGAAAAGACCGATGAGCCCCCACGCAAACATCTGAAACGGGGTCCACGGGCCCTGCCCGAAAATGAAGTTTGAAAGAAGAGCCGAAAGCGCACCGCAAAGAAAGCCGGATTCCGCACCGAGGTATATTCCCGTAATTACCACTATCGCGGTCACGGGCTTAAAATGCGGGATGAAGGAAAAAAGTGCGCGCCCGATAACGGAGAGCGTTACCATAACGGCAAGCACGGTAAGCTTCCTTGAACTTATTTTTTTGCTTTCAAAAGCCGAAAAAAACGGCAGGCACGCAAGTATTGCCACACAAATTGCAATAAATATGTACTTTTTGCTGTCAAAAAGCAAAACACCCGAAAGCACCGCCGCGGGAATAAGCAAAAGAAATATAAGATATTTAAAAAAATTAGGGAATTTTTTCATTTTCCCTCCTTGCCGCAAAGACGGAGAATATCGTTTTCCGTTACCGCACGTTCAAATATCCCGCGCGATATGCGGCTTGCCGCCGTCGTATAGAAATTGTTGGCGGAGAAAAACGTGCGCACGTCGGAGGCGGGCAGTATCTCTCCGTAGAAAAAGAGGGCGCAGCGGTTCGCGTTCTCCGCGGCAAACTCAACGTCGTGTGTAACGATAAATATCGTTACGCCTTTTTGGCAGAGAGAGTGCAGTATTGCGGCAAGCTCTTTTTTTGCCGCAGGGTCGATAGCTTTTGTCGGCTCGTCCAAAAGAAGTATATCCGGTTCTGTCAACAAAACTTTGGCAAGGGCGCATTTCTGCGCTTCTCCGCCCGATACGTCGTACGGGTGCTTTTCAAGAAGATGTGAAATACCCAGAGAATTGGATATTTCTATTATCTTGTCCTCTGCTTCGCGCTTTCTTATACCGTGAACTGCGAGAATATCGAGAAGGTCTTCCCGAACTGTATTTTTAAGGAAGAGGTCCTGCACGTTTTGGCAAAGGAGAGCCGTTTTGGCTCCTTTTGCCGTTTTTACTTTGCCGCGGTAGGGGTTTATTAGCCCTGCGGCGGCGCGGAGAACGGTCGTCTTTCCTGCGCCGTTTGCACCGAGAAGGCAGAAGATCTCTCCTTTCCCAACGCTTACGGAAGCACCGCGCAAAACGTCGGGTGAATTTTTTTCATATCTGAAATAGATATCGGAAAGAGAGAGCGCGATGTCTTTTTGGGATCTTTTTTCTTGGATATCGTTTGGGCGCGGGGAAAAATTCTCTTTCAAAAAAGCTCTGCCCTCCCGCACGGTGAGGGGAACTTCTCCATCTGCCGAAAGAGCCTGCCATATACGAGCAGACACGGGAAATCCGAGAGCTGTGCGGCGGTCTTTGAGCTTGCGGCACACGTTTTTCGGTGTATCGAATGCGATAAGAGCTCCGTTTTCCATAACGGCAACTTTATCGGCTATGGGGAATATATCCTCAAGCCTGTGCTCCGCGATGATCACGGTTGTGCCAAGCTCTTGATTTATCTTTTTGAGCGTGGCGATAAAATCTGCGGCGGCTATGGGGTCGAGCTGAGAGGTAGGTTCATCGAGAAGGAGCAGCTTTGGCGACATTGCCATTATCGAAGCAAGACAGAGAAGCTGCTTTTGTCCGCCCGAAAGCTTTGCTGTGGAGCTTCCGAACATATGAGCGATGCCGAAGTAATTCGCCATTTCTCCGATGCGAAGTCGGATGAAGTCGGAGCTGAAGCCGAGGTTTTCAAGCCCGAACGAAAGCTCGTGCCAAACCTTGTCCGTGACGATCTGTGCTTCCGGGCTTTGAAGGACGTAGCCTATTTCGGAGGCGCTTTCATGTGCGGAAAGCTCGCTTTGCGCTTTGCCGCAGAAGAATATATCTCCCGAAAGCGTGCCGTGCGGCGCAAGCTCGCGCTTGATAAGACGCATAAGAGTCGTTTTGCCGCAGGCAGAGGCACCGCAAAGGCAAATAAATTCGCCCTCTTCGACAGAGAGAGAAACGTTGTCAAGAGCTTTTTTCTCTTCAAGCGGATACGTAAAGCTTAAATTTTTGAGCGTAAGTATTTCCAATGCAAAGCCTCCTTTACTTCAAAAATAAACGGTATGAGAGAAAGCACGCCGAATGCTGAATATGAGATAAGCGAAAGCCCGTCCGTGCCGGGGACCGTTATATAAGGGTAAAAATCAAAATCCAAGCTTCCGCCGGCAAAACCCGGGAGGACAGCGGCAGAAAGCGCAAGAGTTAGAATGAGCAAAACGGCATCTTGCTTTTTAAAACGGAAAAGGGAAAAGCTTTTTCTTGTGCCTGCATCATATCCGCGAGCACTGAGCGAATCTGCCGTGTCGGCACCGTTTTCAAGAGCCCACGTTACAAGGGCGGAGAAAACGCGCGCATTTGACATAAGCGACTCCGAAAGGCTGCCGCTTTTGAAATATCCCAGCGCAGTTTGCGCTTCTTTTATCTGCGCAAATTTTCGCTTGAAAAGCGGTATGAAGCGAAGCGACATAGAAAGCACTGCGGCGAGCTTCGGCGCGGCTTTGCCGAAAAGACAGAGGAGCTTGTCGCTTTCCATAACCTTTGAAAAAGCCTTGCATACGAGCATTACGGATACTATCATAACCGCAATATCAATGCCGCACAGCACGGCTTCCAGAGTTACGGGGTTATCATTCATAAAAAACAGCGGGGTTGCACCGCCGTGTGAAAATATCGGGTTTGTAAGCGAAATTACAATAAATACCGGAACGTAAAATTTTAAATCTGCAAAAATTTGCGCTCGTGTGCTTGTAACGGCCGCGAAAAGGGAAGCCCCGAAAAGAGAGATGAGGAGCAAAACGGGATTTTGAGTGAACATTGTGAATATCAGCACGGCTGCAAAGTAGAAAAACAGAGAAACGGGGTGAAAATTTGCAAAAGCTATACGTTCATTCATTGGCGGCACCCCCTTGCAAAATATCGCGTGAGACCTCGCAGGTGTATATCCATTCTATCACGTCACCGTCGGAAAGCTTATATGCGGAAGAGGAAAGGGAAGGACTTTTTCCGTTGACAAGGTACGTCCAGCCGGAAAGCTCTCCGCAGGAAAATTCGTAAAAATGTGCAATGCCCTCCACATAAGCGCTTGAAGAGGGGGAGCCGGAGTATTCCATTTGTATTTTATTTGTCTTTGCGGCGCGCACAAGAATATCAAAAACGCTGTCCCCTTCGCGCAGAACGTATTCCTCACGGGAAAGGATAACGCCGTCCTTCGGAACGAGGGGCAGGAGAGAACTATCAAGGTCTTCGATATTTTCAAGTATGGTTTCGCATTTTACGGAGATGAAAACGGTTGCATCGGCGTTTTCCACGTCTTGCGCGTGCTCAAGGTAATATTCGTCAACGGATTTGAAATCTGTATTCAGTATGAATATAGCAACGATCATTACAAATGCAAGAATAATTATTATATCCTTTCTTTTTGAGAACATTTAATCATCTCCTTTCAAAAGAGATTATATTATAACGGCGTGTTTTTGTCAAGGTAAGCGTTTTGTGCGTCACGCTTTTTTTAAAAAATAATAAAAAAATTTTAAAAAAGTATTGACAAAATAAAATGGTTGTGCTATACTTCTACACGTCGATGCGGATTTAGCTCATTTGGTAGAGCGCGACCTTGCCAAGGTCGAGGTGGCGGGTTCGAGCCCCGTAATCCGCTCCATAAAAAAGCCTAACGCATTGCGTTAGGCTTTTTTTAACGAAATTCGCTTTCGGCGAGTGAAATATTTGTTTCGCAAATGTGAAGAGGCGAAATAGAAAATCCGCAGAGTTTATGCGTAGTGTTCTTAAGGACACTACGCAACTAAGTTTGCCCCGGAGCAAGCGAAAACTTCACTAAATTCGCGCTTGTGGCTACGAAAGCAGTGCTTGCAAAGAAAAGAGGACGAGGAGTTTTTACAACTCTTCGTCCTTTTCCTGTCGATAGGTAACGTACTTTATTTAATTTCAAAAACTGTCCTTAAGAACACAATGTATATCTTTGCGTTTATCAGTCGTTGACCAATCCGAAGGAGGCGAAGTATTCGTCTATACTCTCGACCGTATCCTCACGTCTCGATTTTTCGGCCGCAAAGCCGATAAGATGGTTTCTGACGGAAATATCGATATCTGCCGCACAAAAGCCGCTGTAATTTCCGCTTAAATAATCGTAAAGCTCGCAGATGAGGCCTCCATCGCCTCCGCCGTGACCGCTCAAAATGCTTCCGTCACTTGAAGTTATCGGTATCTCGGTACTCTTGCTATCATCAAAGGTGTATACGTTTATCTTATCGCTATCCATATAAGCAAAGAGTTCGCCCTTAGTGCCGAAGATTCTGATATATCTGCCGCCTTTATTAAACGCATTCATAGTGAGCGTTACGTTCGCACCGCTCTTGAACTGCATATTGACGGTCTGATGGTCGACGACATCGTTGTTGGCATGATAAACACACAGCCCGTAATCGGTGGTCTTCAGCGCTGTCATAACCTCTTGGTCCGTCGGTATATCCGCCTTGGAGATACCGCGCGTGCAGGCGGGCCTGAACCAGGTGTTGTCCTTGCTCTCGTAATAAAGCTTTCTGCAGTTATACGGACAGCTATCCTCTATCGGACAATTGCCGTCAATGCATCTTTTCGGTGCGCCTTCGGGCGCATATTTGGGCGTAAAGTACGTGAGCTTTCCGAATGACTGTATCTTATCGCAAGGCTCGTCTAAAAGCCACTGCAGAATATCCAAGTCGTGACAGCATTTGGCAAGAAGCATGGGCGATGTTTCCTTTTCGCTGTGCCAGTTACCGCGGACATAGCTGTGGCTTTGATGCACGTTTCCCACTCCCTCAACGTGAAGAACGGACATAATGTCACCTATCGTGCCATCCATTATTATTTTTTTGACCTTCTTAAAAAAGAGCGTATACCTCAAAACGTGACAAACGAGGATCTTCACGCCTTTTTTCTCTGCCGCCAAAAGAATATCCGCACACTCCTTCGGAGTCGGTGCCACAGGCTTTTCAAGAAGAATATCGTAGCCGAGCTCGATGGATTTCATAGCAGGTGCATAATGCATTTCGTCCATCGTAGAGATGACCGCAATATCTGCCATTTTAGGTCTTGAGAGTATTTCCTCCCAGCCGTTAAAGCACATATCGTCAGGTATGCCGTGCTTGTTTTTGATATTATTTCTTCTGTTTTCAATAGGCTCCGCCACACCAACAACCTTAAACTTATCCTTCAACGCAAGCATTTTGTTTGTGTAAGTTGTGCCTCTGATCCCTGCTCCTATCAAAATTACCGAATATTTCTTCATAAATATCTCTCCTTGCCATTGATTTTTGTTCATGTTTATTTTATCATAATATTATACATAATAAAAGGATAAATATGCTGTTTTTTAGCACATTATTGATTTTGGAGATAAAATGGAAAGCATAACGAAGGAACTTACGAAAGTCAAGTACAGTGCCGCGGCAGTAAAGACGCTGCACTTTTACATAGAGCCGAACTCCTCCTGTTTTAGGATGCACTGGCACGACCAATTGGAGATCATTCGTGTAAAAAGGGGCAGTATGACCGTGTTATTCGGCGGCAGCTCCGATTGCCTGAATCAGGGCGAGATGAGCGTTTTTTTGCCTCGGACTGTCCACAAGGGCTATACGACAGACTCATTCGTTGAATACGATGTTATTATGTTTGACGTCAGAAGCTTTTATAACGAATCCGCCGTCTGCCGCAATAAGCTCCCACAGATATATAACGGCAATGCAAAATTCGAAACGATCATTTCAAAAGGAGAGACTCTGCGCTGTGCAGACGAAATATGTGCCGCCGAGGATTCCGACTCTCTTAAGATGACCTCACTCGTTTACGAGCTTTTATATCTGTTGTTCGAGTATCACTTAACAGAGCTTCACACCGAGTTAAAGAGCAGTGTTATGAAGATCATAGACTATATGGAAGAAAACTTCGCACTCGATCTGAACACCGAAACGCTATGTCGAAAATTCAGCTACAGTACCGGGCATTTTTGCAGAAAATTCAAGCTTGCGACGGGCGTTACACCTATGACCTATCTTAAAATTTACCGCTTGGAGCAAGCACTTCAAAAGCTAAAGGAAGGGAATCAAAGCATAGGCGAGATCGCCGCACTGTGCGGTTATTCCGATGCCAATTATTTTACAAGGTGCTTCAAAGCACATTACGGCGTACCTCCGAGATATTATAAAAAGTAAAAGATCGGCGGGATATGCGTAGTGCCATTAAGGAGACTACGCAACCGAGTTTGCCCGAGGCAAGCGAAAACTTCACTAAATTCGCATTTGTGGCTACAAAAGCAGTGTTTGCAAATAAAAAAGGACGATGAGTTTTTACAACTCTTCGTCCTTTTTTTGTCGGGAGGGAACGTACTTTATTTAATTTCAAAAAATGTCCTTAAGGGTACTACGCATATTCTGCGGATTTTTTTGTTGGTAACATAGGAGAGCGTTATTAAAGAAGCTCTTCGGGCATATGACCCATTGTTTTATCAACGAGTTTTTCGATGGGGGATCTGTCTGCCCACATGATCGTTGTATCGAGTATGCCGTGTGTGGGTTTCTTCCAATACTCATCTATACCGGCGGAACCGTTGCGGATACCGATGATAGAGCCAACTGTTGCACCGTTGCAGTCTGTATCGAAGCCTGTTTCAACGGACATACAAATGGACTTACCGAAATCACCTTCGCCGTAGAGCAAGGAGGCAACAACGATGAGCGCATTGGAGATAGTGTGGCACCAGTCGTGATCGTCAAGATCGTCCCATTCTGCGTGGATGTCTGCGAAAGCGTCCTCGCGTGTAACGCCTGCGTCGAATCTTTCAACAAGGCGAACGATGGATTCGTAAAGTCTGGACGTTGCGGGGATCTGGGCAAGACCGCCGTAGATGATATCTTTAATATCGTCTGTAACGGCAGCGCAAGCGATCATTGCAGCAACGAACATTTCACCGTAGATACCGTTTTTAACGTGTGAAATAGAGGCATCTCTGAATGCCATTTCAGCGGCAAGCTCGGGGTTGCCGGGGTTGATGTAACCGAAATAGTCACCGCGTATCTGCGCGCCGATCCATTCACGGTAGGGGTTCTTGTAAACTGCTGAGATAGGCGGCTGGTAACCTCTTAGGTAGTTGAGGTATGCAACTCTTTCCGCTGTGCAGTATGAGGTTTTGGGCTGTCTTTCAACCCAAAGGTCCATAACATTCTTGGGTGTGAAGTCTCTGCCGAATTTTCTTATAAGGATCTGCGCGAGAACAACGTAGTTTGTGTCGTCATCCCACGGAGCGTATTCGATAGTGTCGGCAAAGAGTCTTGTTTTAAGCTTGAATTCGTATTTTTCCGCAACTTCATCCGTAACGTCCGTGCTGTAGATGTAACGGTGCATAGGCCAGTTGCCGGATTCCTTGAGGAAGGGGATGAGCTCGTTGCTCTTCATACCTTCAACTGTTTTGCCGAGCAAGCAGCCGCATATTCTGCCGTACCAAGCACCGGATATCTTTTCCTTGAGTGCTTCTTTGTCCGCAGGCATAGTCATTTTGAATTCATAGGGCTTGCGAAGCTCCTTGATCTCGTCAAGAGTGGAGGGCTCGTTGTATTTGTAGCCTTCTTTTGTTTCAGCGTGTTTAATGATGTCGTACAAAACGTTGGCAATATCGACTTTGTGGCGGTCGTGTTCGAGGTTATGAACAGCCATAAAGACATCCTTGTACTTTTCGATATCAAGACCTTCTTCGATGGACTGCTGGTATTCTATTGCGAGCTGTTTGCAATATGTATCCCAAGAGCTTATTTCTTCAAAATCGGGAGTGATATCATACTTTTCGTTATAAGACATATTAAGGTTCTCCTTTTCACCATTTTAAATGGTTATTTAAAAGTATAGCAAAAAAAGTTGTTTTGTCAATAAAAAAACAAAAGAATATTGATACTTTTTATGAAAAAAATGTAAATTTTTTTGATAATTTGAAGAAAAGTATCGATCAAATACTATACGACATAATTTTATCACACTTCTAGTTTACTTGTCAACATTGTACGAAAAAATATAAAAAATAATGATTTCTATATAGTATTTATACAATGCAAAAAAGCATCCGATGCCAATTTCGGATGCTTTTTGCGTATTATCAAGGATTATTTTCCGTTTCGTTGTTGACTTCTTCGGAAGTCTGTTCTGCGGATTCCGCAGTTTCTTCGGGGGGTATTTGTTCTTCCTCTTTTACTGTGGCGGAAGCATACAGCTTCTTGCGCAAGAAGAAATATACTATCGCGCCGACGGGGATAGAGAGGTTGAATATGAGTGCGCCCGTTTCATAGATCTGAAGATAACTGTATGAGAAGAGCATAGCGGCAACTCTTGCTTTGAAGTTGATGTCTGTGTTGTTTAAAGTGACAGTGAAAGCAACGACTCCGCAAAGAATAATGATTATCCATAGGGGTTTATACTTCATTTTGTGCTTACAACAATCAATGAGCGCGAATATTATAAATGCGATGCAAACAGCGGAGAAGAGAAGTATGAGTATCTGAAAAGCGTTTGAACCTTTGATAGATGTTATCGTTCCCGTATAGGAGGGATTAAGGTCTTCTTCGGACGTTATATTAAAGTTATAAAGTCCTTCGTATCCTTCAACCTCCATAGCCCTTACCTCAAAGTTGCCTACGTTGGTCTTCATCGTAAATATCGCTTCATAGTAGGACAAACCGTTGTCTATGCCGGAATTAAATCCCGTTTGCGTAAGAGTGTAAGTGTTTACGCCGCTGATATATTCGCAAATAATGGGGAACGCTTTTGCAAAAGCATCCTCGTCCATTTCTGCGGCAAGCACATTTCTTGCGGCGGGCGCATCTTCCGAAATAGCCGCATCCAAAAATATTTGGCACTGCGCTTTTATTTCGTTTCCTTGCTCCGTTTCAAGCTCGCAGGAGGCAAGGGAAAAGCAAAGCAACAGAATGAAAAAAACAGCGAGTATTTTTTTTATATTCTTCATAGTGTTTCCTTTCAGGGTCTTATGTTTTCAAATATTATGGCTTTGAATTTTCCTTCTGCGTTTTTCTTGTCCTCTTCGCTGCGGATGGTCCACGCGACGGGATAGCCGCCGAGCGCGCGTGACACCTTGAAAGAAGGCTCTTTCCTTCCGTTTACGTCATAAGCTATAAAGTTGGGACGTGCGAGGAAAGAAAGAAGCATATTGGTAAGGAGAAAATCCTTTGCTTTCTGTGCAAAATTTTTTCCGTTTTTCATTTTGCAGGAGAGCTGACCGCGAACGGAGGACGGCACGTTTTTGCGCCACCACTTAACGTAAAAGGGGTTGAAGGATTCCATACACCATTTGCCGTTATAGCTTTCGAGCATTTTTGCGGTAAGCTTGCAAACGCGGGTATCTTTTACCTTTGTTCCTTTTATTTCTATTATAAGCGGCGCTCTGCCGTTTATAATAGAAAGCGTTTCTTCAAGTGAGGGAATATGCTCTTGCGTTCCTGCGAGCGTAAGCGCTTGCAGCTCTGCAAGAGTTTTTTCCTCAACTCCCTCTTTGATGCCGCACATACGCTCAAGCGTGTCATCGTGGAAAACCACAAGCTTTTCGTCCGCAGTAATGTGAACGTCAAACTCTATGCCGTAGCCGTGCTTGCAGGCAAGGTCAAATGCCGCAAGAGAGTTTTCCGGCACACCGCCGCCGTGAAGACCGCGGTGTGCGAAGGATTTTTGATCTGCAAAAAATTCTTCCGTTTTTTTGCTTTTTTTCGGGAAAATAAGAAAGATATAAAGCAACGTGAGAAAAACGAGCATTCCCGCTATAATATAAAGGAAGATCATTTTTTAGCCTCCGCTTTTTCGGGTGCGGAATCTCCGTGCTTAACGAAGAGCATCGTAAAGAATGCGAGGAAGACGAATATAGTTGCGTAGATGAAAAGGGAAGTCATCTTTATATCCATAAAGAAGCCGCTGAAGATGGGGGTAATAGTCTGCGCCGCCATACTTGCCGTATAGTAAAAGCCTGTATATTTACCTACGTCACCGCCGCGGGAAAGCTCAACGACCATAGGATAGGAGTTTACGCTGATCGTTGCCCAGCCCACACCCGCCATTGTGAAGAGGATGTTCATTACGAGCATAGAAGAGCCGCTTCTCATAAACGATGCAATGAGAAATGCTGTGCCGAGGAGGATGATACCGCCCATAAGGGTTTTCTTTCTGCCGATCTTGGAAGAGATTATACCTATAGGAAGATAAGCAACTATCGCCGCCGCACTCGCTATTGTAAGCGTCATATTGTAGTCAAGACCGAGGACTGCGGAGGCATAGATGGAATATTTGCTTGTTACCGCGTTGTAGCCCATAAACCAGAGGACTACGGATGCGAGGATGAGGAAGAGGGAAGCAATCTCTTTCTTTGAAAGCTTGCGGGAGCCGCTTTGCGCGTCCTCGTCCGAAACTTCATCTATTCCGAGGCGTGCGCTTTCTTCCTGCATTTCGCGGGCGAACTTGGGCTCGTTTACCGTAAACTTGAAGACGATAAGGGAGATGAGCATTATTGCAACGACAACGGTAAAGAACGGGGTATAGCTCATAAGCGCGTTTTCGCTCTTGCCCGTGCCGAATACCATACCGAGTATGAGCACGATGATGCCGCCGAGCGCACCCATAAGATTTATTACGGCGTTAGCCTTGGAGCGCAGCGGTTTTATCGTTACGTCGGGCATAAGGGCAACAGCGGGGGAACGGAAGGTTGCCATAGAAATAAGCGTGAGGAAAAGCACCGCCATAAAAATGATGAGCGCGGAGGGGTTTTCTCTTGTTGTTTTTTGCGCGTAAGCCTGGCGCGCGGGAACGACGTAATTTGTGTAATCCGCGTTTATACCGCCGTTTTCATCGTACATAGGAATAGCGGCAAAAGCTTCCTTGGAGAATTTGTCCTGTATTACAACGGTTTCGCCCGTATCCGTTGTCTTTATGGTAAGGTCTGCATCATAGAGGACGGACTGCGCACCGGCGGAGGTGGGCGCAACGGACTCTATTTTTGCAAGCTGTGCGTTGTCCGCAAAGCTCATGCAGATAAATACCGCACAGGCAACTACCGTGCCGATAAGGATGAACGGAGTGCGTTTGCCTTTTTTGCTTTTGCATTTGTCGGAAAGAGCGCCGAAAAGCGGGAGCATAAAGAGCGCAAGAATGTTATCCAGCGCCATTATCGCGCCGGAGATCGTTTGGCTCAGACCAAATTTGTCCGTGAGTATTTTGGGGATGATGGTATCGTAAGCCTGCCAAAACGTGCAGATAAGGAAGAAGGCGAAGCCTACGAAAAAGGTGCGCTTGTAGTTCAGTTTCATACTGTCCTCCTGATTTGTTGTATGTTTGATACTATTTTAACACATTTTGAGAGCATATTGCAAGAGGAAGACGTATATATTGAAAATTTATAATTATTTTTGATATTTTGGCAAAAATTCGCTTCCCGTTATAAGATAGTGGATGGAAACATCAAAATAATCGGAGAGAAGTATGAGCATTTGTATATCGGGGCAGCGTTTGCCGTTTTCGTAATAGGAGAGTGCTTCTCGGCTTATGTTGAGGTCGAGAGCGACCTTTTGCTGGGTGAGCCCTTTTTGTATGCGTATCTCTTTAAGACCTTTCATTTCGATGTTTTTTTCCATTTTAAACCCTTTCTTTTGTCGAATTTATTTTGTTTTTGATAAATAAAAAAGAATTTTGTAAATTTTCTATTGACAATATTGTAACAATTTGTTACTATTTATTCGTAACAGTTTGTTACAATAAAAGGTTAGGTATAAATACAATGTAAAAAAGGCTGAGATTGAAAGAGGGCGGTCGCTAAGGCCTAACGTATCTTTCACGCTAATATTCAAGTACATATGCGGTAAAACCGCTTTGTAATATATTATTTAAAGGAGATTTAAAAAATGACAGCAAAAGCAAAAGTTTTTTCAAGTTTTGTTATGAGCATCGTTGCTATCGTGTTCGGTTGCCTTCCCGGTATGTTTTCCGTCATCGCGCTTCCGATTGCAATAGTTGCGCTCATCTTTTCCATCACGGGCGGCAAGGCTATGAAAGCAAACGGAGAAGAGTATGGCTTTATCACTCCTTCTCTTATTCTTGGCATTATTGCAACGTCCTTCACGGCAATCACGTTCTTTACTTGCGGTATCTGCCTTGCGTGCAATTTCTATAAGAGCGTTACGTCTTTCAGTTCGCTTTTTGATATTGCAGACCTTTTGTCTTAACAACAATTTTAGTTTTAACAATTTGAAAGGAATTATTAAAAATGGGAAAAGGAAAAGTTATAGCTGGCTTTGTTATGGGTATTGTAGGCATCGTAATGGGATGTATGGGCACGCTCTTCTCTATACTCGGACTTCCCGTAGCTGTGATCGGTCTTGTCCTTTCCGTTAACGGCGGAAAGCAACAGCGCGCAGCGGGAATAAAATCCGGTCTTGCAACAGCCGGTCTTGTGCTCGGCATAATAGCCGTGGTGTTTACCGGTATCACGTTCTTCACGTGTGGCATTTGCACACTTTGCGTTATAGGCTCCGCGGCTTCCGCCTCTGCTATGGGTTGGGAAGAAATAATGGAAGAGCTTATGGAAAGTATGTTCTTTTAATACTGTACAAACGCCTATTGGCTTTGTAATATAATTTTTTGAAAGGAGATATTAAAAATGGGAAAAGGTAAGATCATTGCCGGCTTCGTTATGGGTATCGTCGGCATAGTTTTCGGATTTCTTAACGGCTGGTTCTCCGTATTCGGTCTTCCCGTTGCTATCGTAGGTCTTGTTCTCTCCGTAGCGGGCGGCAAGCAGGCTCGCGCGGCAGGTCAGAAATCCGGTCTTGCAACGGCAGGCCTTGTGCTCGGCATCATTGCTGTTGTATTCACGGCTATCACATTCTTTACTTGCGGCATCTGCATCCTCTGCACAGCAGGTACAGTTGGTTCTCTCGGCAGTCTTGTATAATATTTTTCTATGAATAATATTATAAATATTTTCGGCAAGGAAATTCCTCTTTATGGTCTGCTCTTTTTTGCGGGCATAATACTTGCTTCGTGTGCGGCACTTCCGCTTGCGAAGAAAAGAGGATTCGATCTTTACGATATTGCCGCATCTGCGGCATATGCGATGATAGGCGCGATAGTGGGGGCAAAGCTTTTATTTATAGTTGTTTCCATAAAAGAAATAATCGAGCTTGAGCTTTCGCTTTTGGCTATAATAAAAGGCGGCTTTGTTTTCTACGGCGGGCTTATCGGCGGTGCTATAGGTATTTTGATATACATAAAACAATACCGATTAGACCCGAGCGTATTCGATATTTATGCGGCTGTTTTGCCGCTGGGACACGCGCTCGGTCGGGTAGGGTGTTTTTTTGCGGGATGTTGCTACGGTATTCCACACGATGGTTTTGCGAGTGTTGTTTATACAAGTACAATGGGACTTACTCCGCTTAACGAGCCCTTGCTCGCAATACAGCTAATAGAGGCGGCTTGTCTGCTACTTCTGTTTGCGGTGCAAATATTGGTCTTTTGCCTTTCGAAAAGGGATGCGAAGGGCTTACAGACATCTCTTTATCTTTGCATATATCCTGTTATGCGATTTGTGTTGGAATTTTTCAGGGGTGACCGCGAAAGAGGCATACTTCTCGGACTTTCCACTGCACAGTGGGTCAGCATAGCGATATTTGCATTAACGTGGATATTTATTATCCGAAAAAAGATAAAGGAAACAAACTCCATATAAAATAAAAATACAGCCGTTTTTCCTGTGCGGCTGTATTTTTATCACTTAACTTGAATATTGAGGAGATTTTTTATGAAAAGAATATTAGCATTTTTATTGATTCTTGCGATGCTTTTTGGAAGCGTATGCACGCTTGCTTCCTGCGGCGATGGCAATGTAAATGACAAAACAAACGTTGAAGGTAATGATAAAGAAACATCCAAGGACAAGAACAAAGGAAACAACAAAAAAGAAAACAAGTATGCTAACATTAAAATTATTGTTGGTGCATATGATGACGTTTACGTTTATCAGAATTATAATGGGAAATACGGTCTTTTAAGTCCTGATGGAGAGATCATATACGATGGATTTTATTTGTACCAAACATTCAGCGAGAATAGCAATTACATATCGTGCCATAACGGCAGCAGCACTATGAATGTTAAAGTTTCCTCAATTTTGGACAAAAACGGAAAAACCGTGCTGGAAGTGGGCGAAGATAACATTGAATTTATCAGCGAGATCACTCAGGGAAGAATATTGGCATACAAGATGACGGATGAACGCCCTTCCGGAAAAACATACGATCTGATATGTTATTCCGCAAAGGATATGTCGGAGGTTTTCAGAATAAAAGGACGTACATCAATCGGCTACTATGATGATTTTGACGGATATGGATATCTTTGCGTTGATGATTATTATGATATAGAGTCAGTAAGTTACTCAAAAGATGATATGTATATTGATATCAACGGAAATAAGTATAGACATTATCGTTATCAGAATGGAATTTATGTTGCGGAAAAATTCGGAAAACAATTTTCGGAATTACCTGCGGTACCTGGAATTGAAGAAACGATAGATAGCTATGCTTGGCTCAAATTGGCTGAATCATACAGCGAATATAAAAATTCGCCTTATAATACACGAGAATATGCGGTTGGAGCAACAAAAAATACCCTCGGTCAAATAGCAACGCTTTATATGAAAAACACCGCGGAATGGTGTGCCACAATGGATAAAAACGGAAAGATACTTATGGAACCGACGAAAGATATTATGCTTAAATATGAGTATAATAATTGGGGTACGGTTACTAAATGTTTTACTTTTTCAAATGACCTTTGCTGTGCTTATCAGCCGTCCAGCGGTTTATGGGGCTATGTAGATCCTTACGGAACTTGGAAAATCAAACCTCAGTATAATAAGGTAACTACGTTTTCGTATGACGGTCTTGCCGTTGTTGACGATCTTATTGTTATCAATACCAAAGGAAAAGTCGTTTTGGATATATCCGATACTGGAGATATATATCCTTTGGAAGGAAAGTATAAGCGTTCGGGAGCGTATTCTTCGCTTTATCTCACTTTTTCAAAAGATGGAACCGTTGTTTCCACCGAAAGCGGTTATGGTTATACTTCTAATAAGACCGGAAGCTATGAACTTCACGGAGATTCTTTGATAATAGACGATTTTGGATACACCGCTGTATTGAGCGAGGGAACGCACACGTTTGAGAAAAGTGGGGACAATATCTATATTGATGGAAACTTGTGGGTACGTGTTGAGGATTAAATCTTATTTCTGATATGATTTAAAGTTTATGATTTCGAGCAAAACAGACTCCATATAAAATAAAAATACAGCCGTTTTTCCTGTACGGCTGTATTTTTATTTGATTTTTTTCTTGCATATCCTTACAAAAAGTATTATACTTGAATAAAACGAACAAAAAGGCTGTGATGATATGAAACTTACCGAAAAGCTTAAAGACGAAAGACTTTCTCTTTCTTTCGAGGTCTTTCCCCCGAAGACAGATGCAAATTTTGAAAGCGTAAGAACTGCGGTGGAGCAGATAGCAACGCTCAACCCCGCTTTTATGAGCGTTACGTACGGTGCCGGCGGCGGCACGAGCCGCTATACGCTTGAAATAGCAAAAAATATAAAAATGAAGCACGGCGTTCCCACGCTTGCGCACCTTACCTGCGTTTCCTCCACAAGGGAAACGGTGAAGGCGAGAATTGCCGATATGAAAGAAGCGGGTATTGAAAACGTAATGGCGCTTCGCGGCGACCTCACGCCCGAAATGGAGGGCAAGGATCGCTCCGCTTGGGATTATAAGCACGCAATAGACCTTGTATATGAGCTCCGCGAAGCAGGATTTTGCATTGGCGGTGCGTGCTATCCGGAGGTCCACCCCGAAAGCGCAAACCAAAAGGACGATATAAAGTATCTCAAAGAAAAGGTTGACGCAGGCTGCGAATTTCTTACTACGCAGATGTTTTTCGATAACAATCTGCTCTATAACTTCCTTTATAAGATAAGGGAAGCGGGCATTACCGTTCCCGTTGTTGCCGGTATTATGCCTATTACAAATGCAAATCAGGTCGAACGTGCAATAAAGCTTTCCGGCTCTTTTATGCCGCAGAGATTCAAGAGCATCGTGGATAAATTCGGTTCCGACCCTGCGGCTATGAAGCAGGCGGGAATCGCTTACGCCACGGACCAGATAATAGACCTTTTTGCAAACAATATCACAAACGTACACGTTTACTCGATGAACAAGCCCGACGTTGCCTTCAAGGTACAGAGCAACCTTTCGGACATCCTCGGAAAATGAGCATACCGATTTATTATAAGAGCTATTCCGCACCCGACGTAAACAAAAAAGAGTTGCAGCGTTTTGCGCTTTGCAGTGCGGAGATGGATGCGGAGTCGGAAAAGCTTATTGATAGCTGCATTTCGGAGCTTTTGCAAGAGCTTTGCTATAAGGTGTGCTACGCTTACTTCCCGATCGCGTTGGACAAAGATGAGCTTGACCTTGGCTTTGCAAGGGTGAAGAGCTCATCTCTTGCAAAAAATCTTACGGGATGCTCCCATATAGTGCTTTTCGCCGCCACGGTCGGCGCGGGCGCGGACAGGCTTATTTCCAAATATTCGCGCATACAGCCCGCACGCTCGCACATTATGCAGGCGCTGGGCGCGGAGAGGGTGGAAAGCCTTTGCGACGTTTTCTGCGATGAGATAGGGGCACAGGCGGATAAACGCGGATATTGTGTGCGTCCTCGCTTCAGCCCGGGCTACGGAGATCTTTCTCTGGGGCTTCAAAGACAGATATTCGCTACTCTTGACGTAACGCGAAAACTGGGCATTGCTCTTAACGAAAGCCTTCTTATGTTCCCTACGAAGTCCGTAACGGCGATTATCGGACTTAAAAAAATCTGATCTCTTTTTGGAGAAGTATTATGAATATATCTGAATTTTTAAAAGAAAATATTTTGATGCTCGACGGCGGAATGGGCACGCTTTTACAAAAAGCGGGGCTCGCCCCCGGGGAAGAACCCGAACGCTGGAACGTAACGCATCCCGATGTGGTGGAAACTCTCCAACGTGCGTACTTTGACGCAGGCTCAAACGTAGTAAGCGCAAACACGTTTGGCGCAAACGTGCTCAAATTTTCCCCCGAAGAGCTTGAAGAGATAGTAAAGAGTGCCATAGGGATAGCAAGACGCGCCTCTTGGAGCTCCTGCGGAAAGCAGGAGAAGTTTGTGGCACTTGATATAGGACCCACGGGTAAGCTTCTTAAACCTTACGGGGATTTTGAGTTCGAGGATGCCGTTTCCGTTTTTGCCGAAACGGTCAAGCTTGGCGAAAAGTACGGTGCAGACCTTATCTTTATTGAAACGATGAACGACAGTTACGAAACAAAAGCGGCTCTTCTTGCGGCGAAAGAAAACAGCACTCTTCCCGTATTCGTTTCCAACGCTTACGGCGAGGATGGCAAGCTTATGACGGGTGCCTCTCCCGCCGCTATGGTCGCTCTTGCGGAAGGACTTGGCGCTTCTGCAGTGGGTGCAAACTGCTCTCTGGGTCCGCGCGCGCTTCGCGGGGTCGTGGATGAGCTTCTTTCCTGCGCTTCCGTTCCCGTTATCCTCAAGCCCAATGCGGGGCTTCCCAAAAGCGACGGCGAGAATACGTTTTACGACGTTTCCGCATATGATTTTGCCGAAGAAGTTGCACGAGACGTTCGTGCAGGTGTGCGCGTTGTGGGCGGATGCTGCGGAACTACGCCGGAATATATTGAGGCACTTGCAGAGCAGATAAAAAACATCGCTCCCGTTCCCGTAACGGAAAAGAACATAACCTGTGTTTCTTCATATACCCACGCGGTAAGCTTCGGGGAAGATCCCGTGCTTATCGGCGAGCGCATCAATCCCACGGGAAAGAAAAGATTTAAGCAGGCTCTTTGCGAAAACGATATAGATTACATCCTCGGAGAGGGAATTTCCCAGGAGGAAAAGGGTGCACATATTCTCGACGTGAACGTGGGCCTTCCCGAAATCGATGAAAAAGAAATGATGTGCCGCGTTGTGCGCGAGCTTCAGGCGGTAACTGACTTGCCGCTTCAGATAGACACCGCTGATCCTGCGGCAATGGAGGCGGCTTTGCGCATTTACAACGGCAAGGCTATGATAAACTCCGTAAACGGCAAAGAGGAAAGTATGCGTGCCGTTTTCCCGCTTGTGAAAAAATACGGCGGCGTTGTGGTCGCGCTCACGCTTGACGAGCGCGGAATCCCCGAAACGGCAGAAGAGAGAATAGAGATAGCGGAGAAGATCCTTCGTACAGCCGCTGAATACGGTATAAATAAAAAGGACATCGTTTTCGACACTCTTGCTATGACAATAAGCGCGGACAATAAAGCGGCGCTTGCAACGCTTCGCTCGCTTTCTTATATCAAAAATACGCTCGGATGCCACACTTCTCTCGGTGTTTCCAATATTTCGTTCGGACTTCCCGTGCGCGAAGCGGTGAACAGCACTTTCTTTGCGCTTGCGCTTGAAAACGGACTTTCCGCGGCGATAATGAACCCGTATTCCACAGATATGATGAAGACGTACCACACGTTCCGCGCGCTCCACGGCTTGGACGAAAACTGCGCGGAATATATAAACTTCGCACAGGGCTTGCCCACTCAAACGGCGCAAAGCACAGTAAGTGTGCCTTCTAAGAGCGTGGACAGCGGAAAGACGGCGCTCCAGGATGCCATTGTAAAGGGCTTGCGAGAAAAAGCGGGGGCGCTTACAAAGCAGATGCTTGAAACTGTTCCTGCGCTCGATATTGTAAACGTAGAGATCATTCCTGCGCTCGATATCGTAGGCAAAGGCTTTGAAGCAAAGACTGTGTATCTGCCACAGCTTCTTATAAGCGCGGAGGCTGCAAAAGCGGCATTTGAAGAAATAAAAGCCTTTTGCTCATCTTCCGACGGGCAGATGAGCAAAAAATGCGATTTTGTTCTTGCCACGGTTCACGGCGACGTTCACGATATCGGCAAGAACATAGTGAAGCTTTTGCTTGAAAATTACGGCTTTAACGTAACCGACCTTGGAAAAGACGTTCCTGCAGAGGATATCGTAAAAGCCGTGGAACTGCTTCACGCGCCTCTTGTTGGTCTGAGCGCACTTATGACGACGACGGTACCAGCAATGGAGGAAACGATAAAGCTTCTCCGCACGCGCGCGCCTTGGTGCAAGGTCATTGTCGGCGGTGCGGTGTTGACGCAGGAATACGCGGACCGCATCGGTGCGGATAAATATGCGGCAGAAGCGCTTGATACGGTAAGGTATGCCGAAAGCGTTTATAAGGAACTTTTATGAAAAAAATATTGATCGTTTCTTTTGGAAATACGGGAAATGAAGCGGAGGCGCTTCGCCAAGTCCTTGAATCGTTCGGCGCATTTGTTGCGACGAAATACATCGGCAGACCCAATGATTTTGCCGATGTACTTTCGGGAAAGCTTCCGATAGATGCGGATGCTTTGATATTCTCCTGCCACGGCGACGAGGGCGCTTTTGTGATGCCCGTGCTGGGTGAGAGCGTTTATTTTGACGGGGAAGTGAGAACAAATTTTTCCTCACGCGAAATAAAAGAGTATCTGAAACTTGAAAACAAGCTTATTTTAAGCTTGGGATGCACGACGGGATGCCGTGAAATGAGGGAAGTATTTGCAAAAAACAACACGTATATCGCACCGCGCGATTACGTTGATGGTCGCTCTGCGCTGTTTTTTGCTGTCAAATTCTTTTATGAGATGTTTCAAAACGAGCGTTCTGTGCAAGAATCGTTTGATCTTGCAAAGCAGACGGACGCGGAAACAGGCTTGTTTGAAATTGGAGAATAGTAAAAACCGAGGAATTTCCTCAATGTTATTAAGTTGAGAAAAAGAAAAGGCTCTCCCTTTGGGAGAGCTCCCGACGTAGGCGGGTGAGAGGGCAATGTTCATACGGAAACTGCCCTCTCCGTCACGCTTCTCGTGCCGCCTCCCCCGGAGGGTTGGCTTAACTTAGTGATATTGGGAATTTCCTCGGTTTTTGCTTTTTAAATTATATTTTCAAATATCCTCAAAAATTCATCTGCTTCTTTTTCTGTGTTGAAAACGGAAAAAGAAAGTCTTAACGCATCTCCTCCCGTGCCAAGTGAATCGTGTGCAAGAGGGGAACAGTGCATTCCCGCGCGCGTGCATATTCCTTTCTCCGAAAGAGATGAGGCGATCTGCGCGGAGCTTTTTCCGCTTACGTTTAATAATATCGTTGCGCCCGTGCTTTCCGCGGGCGTGTATATTTTTATTCGATCGTCTTTGCGAAGACGCGAAAGTATTCTTTCGCAGATACTTTCTTCATATTTTTGTATGCGTGACAGTCCCAGTCTTTTTACAAATCTCACGCCTTCGCAAAGCCCCGTTATATTAGGCACGGCAAGTGTGCCGGCTTCAAAGGATTCGGGCGGTGTGTGCCCCATTTCCGATTTTTCGGAATTAAGCCCGTTTCCGCCGAAAACGCTCGGCGAGAAAGTGCCGAAATCGAAATCGTCTGCAAAAAGGCAAAAACCGCTGCCTTGCGGACCGTAGAGTCCTTTGTGCCCGGGGGCGCATATAATAGATGCACCATCGTTTATATCAAGCTCGTATATTCCCGCGCTTTGCGAAGCATCGATTATATGGTACAGTCCGCGCGCACGGCAGAGCGCGGATATTTCTTTTACGGGCAGAACCTTTGGGCAGATATTGGAGGCATGCGTTGTTATAACGATGCGCGTGTTGCGGCGAAAGGCTTTTTCTATATTCAAAAGCGTTTGTTCGCTTGTGCCGAGCGCATCGAAAACGGTGTATGAAGCGATCCCTCTGCGGTAAAGCTCGCTTACGGGTCGATATACACTGTTGTGTTCAAGGTTGGATATTAAAATATGATCTCCCGGTTTTACCGCGCCGAATATAGCGGTGTTCAGCGCTTGCGTTGCGTTTTGCGTAAATACCACGTTTTCCGGTTTTGTTCCGCCGAAAAACGAGGAAATCTCGCTTCGCGCATCATAAACCGCTTCCGCTGCGGCGAGTGCAAGGGGGTGCGCCCCTCTTCCGGGGTTGCCGCCGAGGTTTTTAAGGCAATTTACCATAGCGCGCACGACCTCCGGCGGCTTTGGAAAGGTCGTTGCGGCGTTATCGAAGTATATCATCGTGCTCTTTTATTTAACGTACAATGTCTGAATAATCTATTTGGGCTATTTCCAAAAGCGAGGCGGCGCGCGCAAGATGGTAAAAACTTACTTCAACGCCGAAGCGGCAGCCGTGAGCTCTTTCTTTAGGCGCGCGGACGATTCTTGCCGCGATCCCCTCTTTTTCAAGCAGCCGCGCGGCTTTTACCGCCGATGTCTGCGAACCCGTTATAATGATTCTTTTTTCCATACGGGTATCCTCTTTTTTAAATTTGCGGAATTTTGCTTCCGCACTACAGTATATGCTTTTCCGAAGCGGATGCCAATAAAAGAGCTTCTGCCTTTTGGCAATAATAATTATATAGCTTTTGTAGTTGACACTTTTTTGATTTGGTGATACCATATATAATGTAAATATTATATTAAAATAATATATATTCTGCTTGAGGTAGATACATTTATGAAAATAAAAAATATATTTTTCCTATCTCTCGTTCTTGCTTTCGCGCTATCTGCGGTGTGCGGTGCGGCAAGCGTTCGCGGAGATATGGACGGAAGCGGCACGGTGGATACGGACGACGCTATATATCTTCTTCGCCACGCGCTTATGCCGGACAGATACCCGATATCGCAATCGGGCGACGTGGACGGAAGCGGCACGGTGGATACGGATGACGCAATATATCTTCTTCGCCACGCACTTATGCCGGACAGATATCCGCTTAGATCCCCTTGCATTGAGCATACGGAGGAGATCATCCCCGCTGTGGCGGCGACCTGCACCCAAACGGGTCTTACCGAAGGCAAAAAATGTACCGTTTGCGGCGAGATCACCGTAAAACAAACGGAAATATCGGCACTGGGACACAAGGAAGAGGCTATCCCCGCTGTGGCACCAACGTGTACGGAATATGGCTTGACCGAAGGGACCGGGTGTTCTCGATGCAATGAAATATTTAAAAAGCAGTATAAAATAGCACCTCTGGGTCACGATTACAACAGCGCACTTTGTCTTGAGTGCGGGGAAACGATCGTATTTACGCCGAACAGATATTTTTATTTCGAGCTTTTGGATGACGGCACTTACAGCATTGAATACAACAGCAATTTGCCGCAGCTTCCTAAGAACGTGGTCGTTCCTCCGACGTATAGCGGAAAGCCGGTTACAAGCATCGGCTTCCAAGCTCTTTTCCAAGAGGACGTGATGGAGACCTGTATGCTTCCGAACACTATCACCGTTCTTGACTACGGCGTTTTCCGATGCTGTGACAGACTAAAGACCGTTATGATACCGAGAAATGTAAAAACGATGGATCATAATATGTTCTCTCAATGCCCAAAGCTTGATGCGGTGACTATACCCGCAAGCGTTACAAGCATTGGCTTAAATATGTTTATTTATTGCCCAGAGCTTGAATATATAAACGTTGAAGAGGGGAACAGGTATTATAAATCCGTTGACGGTGTTCTTTTCAATAAAGCGGGAACTGTTATTTACGATTATCCCAACGGAAAACCGGACGAAACGTACGTTGTGCCGCACGGTGTCACAACTGCGGAGCATCAATCCTTTTTGCAGGCTTGCTATCTAAAGCACGTTATCCTTCCCGACACGCTGACAACTGTAGCCGCAGGGCTTTTCTTCGGGTGCGATGCGCTTGAATCCGTGTATATTCCCAAGAGCGTTAGAACTATAACAACAGGCTCTTACGTTACTCTCGTTGGCGAATGTCCAAACTTTACGGAATTTATAGTTGACGAAGACAATCTTTATTTCAGCTCCATAGACGGAAATCTTTACAATAAATCGGGAACGAAGCTTATCTCCTATGCCGTTGGCAAAAAGGATGAGACCTTTGTTATTCCGAGCACGGTCAAAACATTGGGTAACTACTGCTTTGCAAGTGCAAACAACCTTAAAACAATGACTATACCGAAAACGGTAACTACGTTTGAAGGATATGAGTTCCACGAATGTAACGGGCTTGAGACCGTTATTATAGAGGACGGTATCAAAAAGCTGACCAAAGGTCTTTTCTATCAGTGTAAATCGCTTAAAAAGGTTGTTATACCCGAAAGCGTAACGTATATAGATAACGGCTGTTTCCGCGATTGTGAATCTCTTTGTGAGGTCAATTTCCACGATAAGCTTACGTATATCGGTTATACGGCGTTCAGATACAATAATTTTACTTCGCTCATGCTTCCCGGAAGCTTGAAGAGCGTTGAATATGCGGCTTTTGCCGTGAGTCATAATCTTAAAACGGTTACGCTCGGCGAGGGAATTACAAAAATAGACGAGGATGCATTTTATTACTGCGATGCCCTTACGGAAATATATATCCCGAGCACGGTAACGTATATCGGAGAGAATGCATTTGAACAGTGCCAAAGACTTCAAAAAATTTATTTCAATGGTACTAAAGCACAATGGCTTGCTGTTGAGAAAGATCCGAAATGGAACAGAAATACAGGATATTATAGAGTGTACTGCACAGACGGTACTCTTTCAAAATAATTTTGGAGGGAAAAATGAAAAAAACAAGTAAAATATTATTGCTCGCACTTGCGTTTGCGTTCGCTTTTTCTGCGGTGTGCGGTGCGGCAAGCATTCGCGGAGATATGGACGGAAGCGGCGCGGTGGATACGGATGACGCTATATATCTTCTTCGCCACGCGCTTATGCCGGACAGATACCCGATAGCGCAATCGGGCGACGTGGACGGAAGCGGCGCGGTGGATACGGACGATGCAATATATCTTCTTCGCCACGCACTTATGCCCGACAGATATCCGCTGAAGCCCGAAAAGCTTTATTCGGAGGGGCTTGAATATACGCTTAGCTATGACGGTACGTATTACACAGTTTCGGGTATCGGCTCCTGTATGGATACGGATATAATAATTCCCGAAACGCACGAGGATCTGCCCGTAACGGCGATAGGTTACACCGCGTTCCAAAGCTGCAAAGGACTCAAGAGCATAAAGATCCCCGAAAGCGTAACGAGCATCGGCGTCAGAGCGTTCGAGGATTGCACGGCGCTTGTAAGCATTACGATACCGAAAAGCGTTACGAATATCGGAACCAACGCATTCGCGTATTGCCTCAGCCTTGAAAGCATAACCGTGGAAGAGGGAAATTCCGCCTATAGATCGATAGACGGAAATCTCTATAATATCGAAGGTACGGAGCTTATACAGTATGCTCCGGGCAAAAAAGACACTTCGTTTAACGTTCCCAACGGTGTTACGATCATAAGAGATTCGGCATTCCAAAGCTGTGAAAGCCTTACGAGCGTGACGATGCCGAACGGAGTTACAAGTATAGGCAGCTACGCATTCAACGGATGCACAGGTCTTGCAAGCGTAAGTATGCAGGATGGACTTACAAGCATTGGCAAGCGCGCGTTCTATTATTGCATAAGCCTTACAAACGTAACTATACCGAACGGTGTTACGGTCATAGGAGATGATGCTTTCAGAAATTGCACCGTGCTTGCAAGCGTAACTATACCGAAGAGCGTTACGACGATAGGAGGCTATGCGTTTGCAGGCTGTAAGGCTCTTAGCACGCTGAATTACCTTGGCACGGCTATGGAATGGGAAGATGTTGAGAGAGGCGGCTATTGGGACCACGAAACGGGCAAACACACCGTAACAGTTGTCGGCCCTTATACGTCCCCTGACCTTGCGTACACACTTAGCTATGACGGTACTTATTATGAGCTTTCTGGCATCGGCTCCTGCACGGATACGGATATAGTTATTCCCGAAACTTACAAAGGCTTGCCTGTAGTGTCTATCAAAAAGGACGCTTTCCGCGGCAACGAAAAGATAACCTCCGTGGTTATTCCCGCGAGCGTGAAGAATATAGGATATATGGCATTTACCTCCTGCAGAAAAATGACGAGCGTTACTTTCTCGGAGGGACTTGATGTTATCGGAGCGTATGCGTTCAGCGATTGCAAATTGCTTGAAAATATTGAAATACCAACGAGTGTTACGAATATAGGCGGATATGCCTTCGGCGGATGCTCGGGATTTACGGAGGTTACCGTTCCGTCAAGCGTAAAGATCATCGGCAAGGCGGCGTTCTATAATTGCTATAAAGTTACAGCCTTTACCATTGAAGAAGGTGTGGAAGTAATTGATGAGCTTGCTTTTTGGAACTGCAGCGGCATTACGGAAATTATTATCCCCGCAAGCGTAAAGACCATTGGCAACGAAGCGTTCAAGGGATGTACAAATCTTGCAAGCATAACCTTGGGAAGCGGTGTTGAAAGCATTGGCGACTTTGCTTTCGCAGGACTTAAAAAGCTTGACGGTATCACTATTCCCGAATGTGTTAAAACACTTGGCGAGGGCGCGTTCAAGGATTGTACGGGTCTTGTTAACATAACTATTGAAAACGGCATTGAAGCTGTAAGCATCGGCACTTTCCGCGGTTGTACAAATCTTGTGAAGATCGCATTGCCCGAAAGCGTGAAAGCTATCGGAAACGAAGCGTTCTGCGGTTGTGCGGCACTTACAAGCGTATCCTTGCCGAATGGCATTACGTCTATTGGCAACAATGCGTTTGAGAGTTGCTACAGCCTTGAAAGCATAGAGCTTCCCGAAAATCTTGAAACTATCGGATATTATGCGTTCGCAAACTGCTATAGACTCGGCAGTATAATTATTCCCGAGGGCGTTACAAGCATCGGCGATTGTGCGTTCTATTGGTGCGAAGGACTTAAAACGGTTTCCATACCGTCAAGCTTGAACAAGCTTTCGGACGCAGTATTTGCAAACTGCTCCGGCATTAAGAGCGTTATTATCCCGGATGGCATTACGGATATCGGCTACGGCGCGTTCAGCTGCTGTACCGCGCTTGAAAGCGCGGTCCTCCCGCAGAGCCTTATAAGTCTTGGCGGCGAAGCGTTCTACGGATGTTCCTCCCTTAAAACAATCTCGGTTGTCGGGACCCGTGAAAAATGGGATTCCGTTACAAAGGGCGATAATTGGAACTACGGTACCGGTGAATATACCGTAAATATCATCAAGCTCCTTACGGAAGACGAATGGAAAAACGCTTTTGCATCGAATAACTTTTATAACGTAACGATGCATTACAACGATGAGGTATGGGAAACTCTCCCTGACGGAACGCTCCGCTGGCTTATGGTGACACAGGAGTACGACGGGGAATATCTCCGTTACAAATGGTCTATTGACCTCAAGGAGGTTCCCGACTTCGGCGGAGATACCGTTGAGGCTGTTATAAAAAACAGCAAGGAATACATCGAACAAAATAATATTTACGACGTAATATGCACGGAGGAGCTTTTGGAACTGTTTTCCGGCTACGGAGATGCGTATTCCGATTTCAGATACGATGTTGCGACGGACACTTATTTCGACGGTGAAGTAAGCTTTGCCTTTGAAAACGGAAAGATAAAAGCTTATTCGGTTGATGAAATGACGTTCACCTTCGAAAAGTACGGAACGACGAAGGTAGAACCTCCCGTTAAGACCTCCGAGGGGCTTTCGTATATGCTCCTCTCCAATAATACGTATTCCGTTACGGGTCTTGGCACCTGCAAGGATACGGATATAATTATACCCGAAACGTATAGCGGTTTGCCTGTTACGCGAATAGAGGGATATGCGTTCCAAAATTGCACGGGTATTACAAGCGTAACTATACCGAAAAGTGTTACTGTCATAGCTTACCAAGCGTTTTGCGCCTGCAAAGACCTTGAAAGCGTAACGATCTTGGGCGGTGTTGTCGGCGGATGGGCATTTCAGAATTGCCCGAGCTTAAAGACGGTAACGATGGATAACGGCGTTACAGCCATAGAGGAAAATGCGTTCAGCAATTGCGCGGCTCTTTCAAGCGTAACTATCCCCGAAAGCGTTACGGCGATAGGAAACCAAGCGTTTTTTGCCTGCACATCTCTTACGGATGTGACCGTGCCCGAAAGCGTTGTAAGCTTGGGAGATACCGTATTCTACGGTTGCACAAGCCTTGAAAGCGTGGCATTGTCGGAAGGCATTACAAAAATACCCAACTATGCTTTCCAAAACTGCACTGCTCTTAAAAATATAACTATACCGAACGGTGTTACGACCGTGGGCACATCTGCATTTTACGGCTGCACGGGTCTTACGAGTGTAACGATGCCGAAAAGCATTACGATCATAGGAAGCGGTGCGTTTGCAGGCTGCAGAAAGCTTGTAAGCATCACCTTCCTCGGTACACAAGCCGAATGGAATGCGATAACCAAGGGTCAAAACTGGAACAAGAACACGGGCGATATCATTCTTGCCTTTATCGGAGATGATAACGATAAGGATTTTTCCTCTCCTGAGCTTTATAGCGGTACATACGGCTACGAATATCTCGGCACACTTGAAAACGGCAATGCATACCAAGAGTTTTACAACAGACTTGACAGCGTTATATCAGCCTTCCATCTTGATATGGATACCGACCTTTCGGAAGAAACGAAAAGGCTTGAAAGAGTTTCCTACAACGATCTGGGCATAACGTATGACGAGGCTGTGCGTGTTTACAGCATCTACAGACACGACCATCCCCTTTATTACTGGATATCGAATTATTGGTCCCACATATACGGGACGAACGTAGGCTATCTTGCCCCTATCGTTGATGAGGACTATTGGAGCGCGGCGGAACGTGCTTCCTGCCACGAGGCGATATATGCAGGCGTTGAAGAATATAATGAGATATTCGGGGAAGAGGACAGCGAGTATCAGCTTGCTCTTGCTATAAGAGACGGCATTTGCGCCGCCGTGGACTATACATACGAAGAAGACGGCAGAACCCCTTCCGACGAAAGATGGGCGCATAACATTCTCGGAGTATTCACAAAGAAGGGGGCTGTGTGCGAAGCGTATGCGGAAACGTTCCAGCTTTTGCTCAATTTCAAGGGTATTGAAAATATTTACGTAACAGGCACTTCAAACGGCGGACGCCACGCTTGGAATCTTGCCCGTATGGATGACGGACAATGGTATTGGTTCGATATTACTTGGGATGATTCCTCTTATTTTGCATATACTTACTTCTGCGTACCCGAAACAAGTGAATTTATGTCAAATCATACCCCGTTTACGCCCGAATCCGAGGCGGCGTACGATAAGCTCTACACTCTTCCCGAAAGAGCCGGCGAAGCTTTTGACATCGGCGCATAAGCTTTTGAGGCATACGAACGGTTCAACGGCGAAAATATATAAAAGTGCGATCTGTTTTCCTTCTTAAGGAAAGCAAATCGCACTTTTTTTAACGAAGTTAACTTTGTTACTTTTTCTTTATGATGATTCCCGCGCATATGCTTATCAATACGACAATGGCGATGCATATGAATATGGGGGTTTTGATACCGTATGCGCTCGGCGGGACGGGCTCTGTCGGTATCTGCGGCTCTGCTGTCGGTACGTTTGTTGAAGCTGTACTGTCCGATAGTGTGGGCAACACGTTTTGATTTGTGTCAGCGGTTGCCTTGACAGAGGTATTTTGTATGGAGCTTGCCTGCGTTTTTGCAATTTCGGTAGTTTTAGCGGTTGAGGTTTTGGCCGTCGTTTCGGTCTGCGTGGTTACAGCTTGCGTAAGAGTTGTCTGCGCGGTCGTTACAAACACTTCTGTGGTTGCAATCGCTTGCGCGTTTTCCCCGTAAATATTGCCTATAATGTCCGCCATATATGCGTGACCCTGCGCTGTGGGATGAAAATCCCACGAGGTATAAAAATATTTGCTGTTGCCGTTCATACCGCTTGCCACGTCCGCTATAAGAAACGTGCCGTCAAGCTCATTTTGCAGCTCGTAAAAGGTGCTGTTTATCCGTTGTATATAGCTGTCTATAAGGGTGCCGACGTCAAAGCCGAATATTTCATACTCCGAGTTTCCCAGGTAAGGATTATATAGTGTCTGTACGATTATAACGGCTTGCTCGTTTACCGAGCGCAAAAGCCTTAGCGCATCCGCAAGATTATTTTTAAGCGAGGAGAAAATGCCTGCTATATCAGCATCTATCGTATCAAAGTTTATATTAGCTCCGTTGAATACACCGGCGATATTTATTTCTTTTATAAGTTTTTGCAAGCTTTGCGGGGGAAGCCCCATAGCGCTCATTTTTTCGCTTACCGATTTCGCAAGAACTATATCCTTGTTGGCGATAAGGTCATTGCCGCCGATGGATATGGTAATGAGCGCGGCATCCTTGACGGATGGCGTGTTGGAGATAACATTGAGCATATCTGCGCTTTTATCGCCGCTGACAGCATTATTTTCGCAATAAAGACCGAATTTTTTCGCGATCATTGCTGGATACGTTTGATTTACGTTATCTATTCCATAGCCGGAGGCGATGGAATCTCCGAAAGCCACGCATAGCCTTTTTTCTTGAGATGCCAAAACTCTTGGGGAAAAGACGGCGGCAACGGCAAAAACTAAGCAAATAAAGAGTATGAATATCTTTTTCAAAACGCTTCTCCTCTGTTCGGGTTGATTTTTCTTTTGTTTCGTGTTAATATTATGTATAATAATATTATACTACATTTTTCGGAGAAATAAATATGCAAAAGATAAATGTTTTCTTTAAAAAGCTTGAAAATGATGCAAAAGTTCCTACGTATGGCTCTCCTTACTCCGCAGGTGCGGACCTTTACGCTCTCTGCAAAGAGCCCGTGACGGTTCCCACAGGAAAAAGTGCGTTTATTCACA
Organism: Oscillospiraceae bacterium; assembly: GCA_015064725.1. Classification (GTDB taxonomy): domain Bacteria; phylum Bacillota; class Clostridia; order Oscillospirales; family CAG-272; genus UMGS731. The sequence goes on from SVRQ01000007.1 coordinate 54,163, forward strand.
CGGGGCTCAGCCTTGAAATTCCGGAGGGCGTTGTGGGGCTCATCTATGCCAGAAGCGGTATGGCTTGCAAGCGCGGTGTAGCTCCTGCAAATAAGGTAGGCGTTATAGATTCCGATTACCGCGGAGAGATCATCGTTTGCCTTCACAACCACGGAAACGATGACGTTGTGATAGAAAACGGCGAAAGAGTTGCGCAAATGGTGTTTGCGCCGTATTTCACGGCGGAGTTTGCCGAAAGCGAGGAGCTTTCTGATACATCGCGCGGCGCGGGCGGTTTCGGCTCAACGGGAACTAAATAAAGCCAAAAAGCGTTCTCCGAAAAGGAGAACGCTTTTTATGCTTTTTATTCCGGAACAACAACAAAGTCTATTTTGACATCGCAAGCGGTGCTTTTTTCGTTCTTTTCGCCAAGAGGACGAACGGATATGACGTGTTCCGCATCCTCAAGGTCGAAGCGGGATATACCTGTTACGGGCTGGTTATCCGTTTCGTAATAAAGATCGTAAATATCTTCTTTTCCGTCGAGTTCGAACGCAATTTTGCCAAAATTTGTGCCAAGACGGTAGCATAGCATAAAAGCAGTGCCCTTGAATTTAAAAGAAAGGGAAGCGTTTTTGTCCGCGCTCATAAGGCCGCAGCCGCCCCTGCCGAGATTCTTTTCATTCCAGCTTCCGTCGGATCCGTAGGGAGTCCAATCGCCAACGGACGTAAGCTCTTTCGCGTTTATGAATTTGCCGCTGAAATTGCAGAAGTCATTGTCAAGCGGCTCTGCCGAGGGTTTTCTGAAGCTTTCGCCGGAAAGATGCTGCAGGATATATTTTGTGTAAAAATCGTATCCCTTTTCCACGGGATGCACGTTGTCCGGGCGGTAAAGGCTGTCACGCTCCGTGTTCACGCCGATATTAGCCTCTCCCATAAAGGCATCCATTCCTTCCTGCACGTCGATAAATTCGATGCCGTAGTGTGCGGCTATCTTTTTGTGAACGCAGGCGCGTGTGCGCTTGTTTCTGTTGGCGACAACGCCGATGCATATGATATAAGGTATTTTCGGAAGTGACATAAGCTTTCTTATAATACCTTCGTACATAACTGCGGAAAGCTTCTCCGATAACCCCTCGTCATTAAGGGAAAAATCGATAAAAACAATATCCGGTTCATACGCGCAAACGTCGCGGTTAAGGCGCAAAAGACCATACGTGGATTCCGTGCCGCCGATGCCTTGGTTTATTTCCGTAAATACGGTGTTACCGAGGGGCAGGGAATTGAGATATGCCGTTACCTGCGTTGACCAACGTCTTGATTTATCTGAAGCGCCTGCACCTTCCGTGATGGAGCCGCCGAGGTAAACTATCTTCAAATTTCCTTTGTTATAAAGCTTTTCAAAATTATCCATAATAAATATCCTTAATACGCAAAATTGCAAGCGGAGCTTGCAATTTTAACGTTTTTTTATTTTTTTGTGACCATTCCTGCGTTGTAGGCGTTTTCAACGGCATCCGCAACGGCTTTTGCAACCTCTTGCTGCCAATCTCCGTCAATGAGCATTGTAAGATCGCGCTCACTTGTTATAAAGCCCATTTCTATAAGTATGGACGGCATATTCGTATTGCAAAGAACGGCATAATATTTGTTTTTGCCAAGGACGCTTGAGTCTGTATAATTTCTTGAAGATTTCATATTGGAAAACTTCGTTTTAACAGAGTTGAAAGCGTTTGTGAAATATTGTGCAAACTTTTCGCCGTTATATGTAAGACCGCTTCTTGCCGTATAATACATTCGCGGACCATACACGGCACTGTCGGAAAATGAGTTGCAATGAAGCGAGATGAACATATGAGCGTCTGCATCCACCGCCATAGCGGCTCTGTCCGCAAGCTCTATAAACTCATCCGTATCGCGCGACGTCACAACGGTAAATCCGCGCTTTTCAAGCTCTTCGCAAAGAAGAAGAGCAACGGAAAGGTTGATATCCTTTTCGTAATATTCCGTGCCGCTAAGCTCACCTATCGCGCCGACGTCGTGGCCGCCGTGACCAGCATCGATGAAGATTACGGCGTTTTCGTATTTGGGATTATATACGTTTACCGTTGTTTGCGTTGTCTGGGTTGTTTCGGTTGTCGCGGTAGTTATTTTGGATGTGGAAACGGTCGTTTCCGTGGTTATGGGAAGCACGGTCCCGGACGTTGTGCTTGTTCCTATAATGCCGAGCGTTGTTGCCGACGTTGCCGTTGTGGGCAGCGTAAGCGATGGTGCCGTTGTGGTCTCTGCCGAGCTTTGATGTGCGAAGCCCAAAATCCCCACGGCGGCAGTATATACTATTATTATAAGAACGATTATCGACGCAAGAAGCACAAATATCTTTGCAAGGTCGTGCGCACTGTTATGCGGCTTATTTGGTTGATTTTTATTCGGCGGGGCGGACCTGCGCTCTTGATAATAAAGATCGTTGATCCCGTCGATATCGAGTGTTGAAAATCGATCCTCGCCGTTATTGCCGATATTGTTTCGGTTGTCGTTGTTCATTTTTCCTCTTCGTTTATGTATTAGTTTTTAAGGCTATGCATAGGAGCGGGGATGTGACCGCCGCGAAGGATAAAATCTTTGCAGGAGTAGGGGCTTACGTCCATAATGGGCGCTGTGCCGAGAAGACCGCCGAAGTCCACGCTGTCGCCGACTTTTTTGCCGTAAGCGGGGATAAGACGAGCCGCGGTTGTTTTTGTGTTTACAACACCGATAGCTATTTCGTCCGCGATGATACCGCAGATGGTTTCAACGGGTGTGTCGCCGGGGATCGCTATCATATCAAGACCGACGGAGCATACCGCCGTCATAGCTTCAAGCTTTGTAAGTGTAAGAGCGCCGCATTCGGCAGCTTCTATCATACCTTCATCCTCGGAAACGGGGATGAATGCGCCGGAAAGACCGCCGACGGAAGAGCTTGCCATTACGCCGCCTTTTTTAACGGCATCGTTAAGCATAGCAAGGGCGGCTGTTGTGCCGTGTGTGCCGCAATGCTCAAGACCCATATTTTCAAGGATCCTTGCAACGCTGTCGCCGATAGCGGGTGTGGGGGCGAGAGAAAGGTCAACTATGCCGAAAGGTGTGTTGAGCGCTTTCGCTGCGTCCGTTGCAACGAGCTGACCAACGCTCGTTATCTTATAAGCTGTCTTTTTGATAATGTTTGCAAGAGTGCCGAAATCGCAGTTGCCTGCACGCTTGATAGCTGCCGCAACAACGCCGGGACCGGAAACGCCTACGTTGATAACGCATTCGGGCTCACCGATGCCGTGGAAAGCACCTGCCATAAAGGGGTTGTCCTCGGGCGCATTTGCGAATACCACGAATTTTGCACATCCGATGGAGTTTTTATCTTTTGTAAGGTACGCCATATCCTTTATGGCTTGACCCGCCATATAGATAGCGTCCATATTGATGCCTGCTTTTGTGGAAGCTACGTTAAGGGAGGAACAGAGAAAATCTGTTTCCGTGAGTGCCTGCGGAATTGCTTTTATGAGCTGTTCGCTTCCGTAAGACATCCCTTTTTGAACGAGCGCGGAAAAACCGCCGATGAAGTTTATTCCGAGTGCTTTTGCTGCTCTGTCGAGCGTTTTTGCGATCTTAACGTAACCGTCGCTGTCCGCCTTGCCGCCGATAAGGGCGATAGGTGTTACGGAAACACGCTTGTTTACGATCGGGATACCGTATTTTTTGCTTATATCTTCGCCCGTGGCAACGAGCTTTTCCGCTTTGCGAGTGATCTTATCGTAAATATTATCGCAAAGTCTGTCAACATCGTCGGAAACACAGTCATAAAGGGAAATGCCCATTGTGATAGTACGAACGTCAAGGTTTTCGTGCTGTATCATATTGATGGTTTCGCGGATATCGTTTGTTGTTAAAATAGACATTGTGTTACCTCGATTACCTCAAATTTTGTGCATAGAATTGAAAATGTCTTCGTGCATTGTATTTACCTGAAGAGCGTTTTCTTTTCCGAAGCCTGCCATAGCGTCAACAAAATCGCCGAACTGAACGTTGAGCGCATCTACGTTTGTTATCATGATCATAACAAAGTAACCGTCAAGAACTGTTTGGGAAATATCAACGATATTAGCTCCGTATTCCGCGCATTTTGCGCTTACCTTGGCAACGATGCCTACACCGTCTTTTCCTGTTACGGAAATAACTGCTTTCATAATTTAGAACCTCCGCTGATTTAAGCATAAATATATAGAATTAGTATATCATAGCGACAATAAAAAGTAAACCCTTTTTTCGATAAAATCCGCGCGTTGAAGTTTCGTAAACGGGAAAAAGAAATAATTTTTGTTAAAAATATTCCTTTTTTTAAATGAGTATGGATTTATTCATAAAAATATGATAAAATATTATGAATTACAAAAATAAAGAGAGTGGAACTATATGAAAATAATTGCAAAGATATTGGCTTTTACAATGTTTCTTTTGTGTGCGCTTCCCCTTTGCGCCTGTGCGGAAAGCACCCAGACAGAGGGGATCTCCATTGTTTGCACCTCGTTTGCACCGTTTGATTTCGCGCGCGAGATAGCGGGTGAGGGCGCAAACGTGAAAATGCTTCTTTCCCCCGGGGCGGACAGCCATTCTTATGACCCGACACCTAAGGATATTCTTGCCGTAAACAAATGCGACGTGTTTGTTTACGTTGGCGGCGAGTCCGACGTTTGGGTGGAGGACATACTTTCTTCCATAGATAATCCAGATATGAAGACTATAAAGCTTATAGAATGTACGGAAGAGCTTTATTGCGAGGAATACAAAGAGGGAATGGATCACGGTCACGATCACAGCCACGGGCACGATGGCACCGAATATGACGAGCACGTTTGGACGGATCCGCGCAACGCCGCCATCATATGCGAAAAGATAGCGGCAGCTCTTTGTGCGGCTGACGAAGAAAATGCAGATAAGTATAATGAAAACCTTGCTTCGTACAAAGCGGAGCTTTCGAAGCTTGACGAAGCATTCAAGGCCGTTGTTGCAAACGGCAACGGAAAGCCCCTTATTTTCGGCGACCGTTTTCCTCTTATCTATTTTGTAAAAGCTTACGGGCTTGATTATTACGCCGCGTTTCCCGGCTGTGCCGCAGATACCGAGCCAAGCGGCGCAACGGTTGCTTACCTTATAAATAAAGTAAAGGAAGAAAATATTCCCGTGGTATTTCACATAGAGCTTTCCACAGGTAAGATCGCGGACACGATATGCGAAGCTACGGGGGCTTCAAAAATGCAGTTCAACGCCTGCCACAACGTAACAAAGGATGATTTCAATGCGGGCGTGCGCTATATAGACCTGATGTGGGATAACGTGGAAGCGCTTAAAGCGGCATTAAAATAACTTGCTTTGAATAGATCCGCATCGATAACGGTAAGGTCGGCGCCCTCAATGACCTGTCAACGCTTGGGTGCTTCGCCCTCTTTGGAAAGGGAAGTTTTTGTTTTGCTCGCATCAAAAAAAGCACCATCTTCCGATGATGCCTTTATAGGTGCTGTTTCATTTGTTTGAGCTTGTTCAAAAGTTCCGCTTCGCCAATTCCCGTTTCTATAAGCTCGCGTATCATTTTCGCCCTTGCTTCCGCTTCCGTGTGCCCTTGTTTTATTCGTGTATTCTCTATAATTTGCGTTATGACTTCTGTCGTAGTATCGGAGAAATTCCTCTCCAATTCTTCGTGCATAAGCTTCAAGCGTTCTATAACCGGTGCGCGATTGTACATAAATATCCTTTCTGAAATACTCCAACGTTTCTTCGTCAAAAGCATTCACTTTTAATATTCGCTCTATTTTCGGTTGGTTTTTTGTCCCCGTTACAAATACGAAAACATTGTCGGTATCAAGAGTCGTATGCGGCTTGTTGTTGACCTCAATAATAGCCTCGCCCCTTGAGGTTTGAGGGAATTTTTTAAGAGAGCCCTTTTCGTGTATTTTGGAATACATATCGTCAAGCTCGTTTTTTGAGATCGCCTCAGCGTCTCTCGCCCATCCGAAATCATTGTACTGCTTTTCGGTGTATTTGTCAATATGATCTCCCTCCGCGGAAAGGGAATTTTTCCTCTTGACATTTTGCGCGGTTTGTGATAAACTGTTGCCAACGTAATCCTCTTGTATATCGTCAATCGCATTTTGCGTAGTAACGGTGGTAGAGGATTCCGATTTTTTTATTGCAGATATTTTTGTATGCACACAACCACAAATTTTCACTCTTGACATCTTCGGCACTTTCGGGTACAATATTGTTAGATGTATCTGATGAGACACCGTGGGAAATACGGTCATTTGTACCGCGTCCCACACCGTCCAAGGATGTATCGGATGTATCTGATGAGACACCGTGTGATGAGTCGGAAACGGCAGGTTGCACACCGTCCAAGGATACATCTTTTTAATTTATTATTGTAGAAAAATCAAAAAGAACACCATATCTTTTACAGCACTTTTGCAAGCGTAGATAGGGTGTTCTTTACTTTTTATATCATTTTATTAACGTATTCCGCTTCTTTTGTAGCAGATGTTTTAATATCAATAAGTGCTTTTGCGGCGAAATCTACCGTGTTAAGCTCTCCGTTTTCCATAAGGAAAAGTTTTGCGAAAAGGTCAAGTACAACGAAGAACATTTTAAGTTCCTTGCCGTTGTCGCGTATATCTTTTACGGCTTTGAGAGAAAGGCTTACGAACTTTGCAACACGTTCGTTTCTGTCCTGTGCATCAAACGCGGTGAATTTTACGCCGTATTTTTCTTTCAGACGAAGGCTCTTATGAAAATCCTCCTCTGCGAAAATGTTCTGCATCTCTCGTGTCAGCCCATATTCGTCCACGTCGAGCGCACCGAGGATAACTATCTCTACGGGAACAAAATCGAATATGCGCGTGTATGCAAAATCGTCTATATCTTCCGCAGGGAAGTATTTTGCAAGGCACTCTTTGCTCTTTTCAAGAAGTCTTCTTCTCATATACCAGAACGTGTTTTTTGTCTGCCAGAAATTGGGGGCTTTTGCCATTTTTATAATGCAGGAGGCATCTTCGGGGCAGGTGTATGGGGCAACGTAATAATGGTAGAGGACCTTGGACGTGCCGACAACTTTTTTTGCGTTTTTCATATTTGAAAGGAAGAAAAGGTCATCTTCGCAAAATCCCGTTGTTTCATCAAAGTTTTCCTTTATAGCCTCTCTTCGCCAAAGCTTGTTCCAAGGAAGAAGCGCGGCAAACGTGCTCTGATAGAAAGTAAGGTAGTCCTCCTTGGAATCGAGCGTAAGGACAGTATCGCCGAAGTAGTTGTGTATGCAGGGGTGATCGTGGTTGCACACGGCAATATCCGCGTTCTCCGCAGTGATAAGAGATACCGCTGTTTGGAACATATCGGGTTCGATATAGTCATCGGCATCTACACACTGGATAAAATCGCCTTCCGCGATGGAAAGACCGTAGTTTCTTGCGGCGGAAACGCCTGCGTGAGCCTTTGTGTGAACCTTTACGCGCCTGTCTATGTACGTATATTTATTCGCAACCTCAAAGGAATTGTCCGTGGAGGCATCATCGATAAGCAAAAGCTCGAAATTTTTGTACGTCTGCTTCAATATGCTTTTGATGCATCTGTCGAGTGTTGATGCCGCATTGAAAAACGGCACGATTACAGAAATTTTATTCATAGTATCATTCCTCATTCGTCGGTCGTTGTGTATGAAAGTTTTTCGCCGTATGCTTCCTCATAAAATTTTCGGCAGGCTTCAAAAGCGCTTTCGCGCAGATATTTTATGTTTTCCTGCTTGGAAAGCTCTTTCTTGGGGTAGATGGGCTTTGCTATGTGCAAGGTGAAATAGGGAATATCTATACCCTCTGCGTCTTTTTTGCCGCTTTCGCGGTAGGTGATGAACTGCGGAACGACGGGAACGCCGTATTTTTCCGCAATGTAGAATCCGCCGTCCTTATAGGGGCGCGGTTTCTTGTAGTGCCACCACATTGATGCTTCAGGGTAGATAAGCAGGAAATCTTTTCTTTTTGTAAGAACGTGTTCCACCTCTTTGTTAAACGCGGCTGTACCGTGCATCGTTGTATTCATCGGGAGCATATCGCCTGCGCGCATCATCTCACCGAGGAAGCCCTTCATATTGTTGAATGGGGCGGCGACAACGAAGGTCCTGTGTCCGCGCGCGCCGTGCTTTACGGCAAGACAGTCGAATTTGTCAACGTGGTTGCAGGTGAGCACCGCGGCGCGAAGTCCGCGAAGATTTTCTCTGCCTATGACCTTTAGCTTTTGTGTGTGATTTGCCGTGTAAAGGATGAACGGCTTTACGATGAAAAATTTTTGAAGTGCGAATTTTATCTTTTCCCAAAACGTGCGCTTGGTGGGGTAGTGGTAATCCTCTTTTACCGGGATGATGAGTTCTTCCGGAATGGGATCGACGTGCGTGTCAAACGCACCTTTTTTTTCGCAATCTTCTATTGCACGGAGTACGTCAAGTCTTGTCATTTTCTCACCTTTATTCTTCAGAGTTTTGTTTTTCGAATTCGTCTATGTAGGAAAGACACCTGTATATAACGTCATCAAAATCGAAGGTCTTGTGCTTTTTGTGAAGCCCTTCTATATCCCATGGCTTCACGTTTATTGTGTGAAAGTACGGGAAAAGGCGAAGGGTCTTGGAAAAATGGCGGATGACGGTGTCCTTTTTCAATGAGCGTTGCTCGTTGAAGCGGGAGGGGAAAAAACGCTTTTTCTTTGCGTAATGGTTTATGGCATCCTGGTCCGGGAAGGATGTTTTTTTTGTGGCACAGAAACGGCGCGCTTTTTTGAAAAAGCCCGTTTCACGTATCTTTTCCATATCGAGCAGCATTACGCCGGAGTTGATATAGTTCGGGGAGATGAAGAACTTTCCAAGGTAATCGCGTGCGCCGGCAAATTCCGCACCGTCAAGCTCATAGGAGAAAAGCGGTGCTATATCGCCGCGTGCAACGGTGTCCGTGTCAAGGTAAATTATTCTTGCGGGAAGCTCCGCTTCATCCGCAAAAAGACGCAGAAAAGCATATGGTGTATAAAAATTTTCTATGTTTGGAGATTCTAACATCTCGTTTTTGAACTTTTCGGTAAGGTCGTGGAGCGTGATGCTGCTTTCGGGATTTTGCTCCTTTAAGAGCTTCTCGATAAAATCCGTCTGCTCTTTGCTGATGGGCAGATAATTGCTCTTTATATCCGAAAGGTCCATTGTGAGAACGTGAACGTCAAGCGGCTCTGCCGTGTTTTCCGCGATGGAAACGAGAGAGATGAGCAAGCCCTTGAAAACCTTATCGTTTCCGCTGTATAAGAGTGATATCATACCGTTGTGTGCTCCTTTTTGATGTATTCTATAAATGCGTGGTTCTCGTTCGTATTGGCGCGCGCGCACATAGCGTTATATGCCGCCTCCCTGAGCTCTTTTTCGCGCACGCGGACATTTTCGTTCGCGCTTTCAAACGGGCCGTCTATGTACGTAACTATTCTCGGCTTGCCGCGTTTGGATGCTCTGTAAGTGACCGTGAACGTAAAGATAGGGCGTCCGTCCCTTGCAGGGTATCTGAACGATGTGGAGGGGAAGGGGCGTATGCCCGTATAATATGGCCAGATGTGCGCCTCCGGATAAATTACGATGGCGCGTTTTTGCGAAAGGCGAGTGTTTATTGCTTTTTCAAAAGATGCAAAGCCGCGAAGCGTTGTCGGTGTGGGGAGCGCACCGAGCATCATCATAATGTTTTTCGTTCCTTTTGCGGCTATGTTATCCGGGTTTACTATAACGTGAGCAGTTTGCGGAAATGTTATTACGTTCGGGATAAATCCGTCCGCGGGGATCTGCGTATGGTTGCCGTAAAGGTAAAGACCGCCTTTTTTATACGGCTTTATCTTTTCTTTGCCCACTGTCTTCATACCGAATTTTATCTTGCAGAAGAGAAAAGCAAATGGCGTTACGAAAATGCGGTAAACGATGAACGCGGCGATATTGTAAAAAATATTTTTTCTGACGAAGGGAAAATCCTCTCCGACTTCAACCTTGCGGCGTTCTCCCACTCCCGCAAAGTCATCGTGAAGCTCGTCGCTGTAATAAACGGTCTTTTTCTTCAAAACGGAGCACTCCTTAATATTGATGTTTACGAGTCAATTTTATCATAAAATAATGAAAAAATAAAAGGACTTTTTACGTAAAGGAGGTATAAAGATAAAAGAATTGAAATTCTACTCTCTACATCGCTGAGAAATTGACTCCACAATTTGTGGAGTTGCGCTTTTTGCGCTAAAAACATTGATTTTTTAAAACAAAAGAGTTATAATTACATATTATGATAACAAAAGATGTAAAACCGATAATCGCGGAGAATTTAACAATGCTCCGCAAGAAAAAGGGAATAACCCAGGCGGAGCTTGCAGAACGCCTTGATTATTCCGACAAAGCCGTTTCCCGTTGGGAACACGGCGAAACGCTTCCCGATATAAACGTGCTTTGCGAGCTTTGTGATTTTTATGGGGTGACGCTCGATTTTCTCGTCCAAAAAGGAGATGGACAAATTAAGGAAGATACGCAAAGCCGAAAGCTTCTTATAAATAACATTATAGTTTGCGCTCTTGCCGTGTCCATCGTTTGGCTTGTCGCAACGACGATATTTATATACGGCAATACGCTGAAGGAAGTAAGTAATTTTTGGGTCGCGTTTATTTGGGCTATCCCCGTGTCCTGCGTTGCCGTGCTTCGCCTTGGACGCGAATGGCTGCCCAGAACGGCAAAAATGATAATATGGTCGCTTTTCCTTTGGACGTTGATCACTGCCGTTGTACTTCATTTTATAAGCCGCGGTCTGTGGCTCTTCTACGTTGCGGGCGTGCCTGCACAGGTGATAATAATTTTGAAATACGTTCAAAAATTTTTGAACTGATACATAACAGATCTTAAAAGGAGCCTTTGCAGGCGTTTTTGTACTATGAGGATTTTAACTTTAACTCTCAATCCCGCATTTGATATTCATTGCGGAACGGAAAAATTTCTTGCGGAACACGAAAATCATATGAAAAGTTACCGCCGCCATATCGGCGGAAAAGGGGTAAACGTTTCGCGCGCGCTCCACGAAAACGGTGTGGAGAGTAAAGCTTTCGTTGTGCTCGGAACACAGAATTCTGCGGATTTTGAACGTGAGCTTTCCGCCTGCGGAATAGATTACGTTCCGATATACATAAAAGGCCGAATCCGCGAAAATATAACCATCCACCCCGAAAACGCTCCCGAAACGCGCATCAGCTTTGAGGGCTGCCACGTTTCGCCGGAAAACGCGAAAGAGGTGTTCGATATGATGCTTCCTCTTTGCGATGCGGATACGATCTTTTCCTTTAACGGCAGAATGCCTACGGGGCTTGCCGCGCGTGAAGTTTTTCCTTGCCTTGAAAGGGTAAAGGAAACGGGCGCGAAGCTTGTTATAGATTCCAGCTCATTTACTATGGATGATTTTGCCGCCGTTAAGCCTTGGCTCATAAAGCCAAACCAGGAGGAGATATCCGATTGCATCGGATATCCTGTAGAAACGGTGGAGGATGCGGCGGACGCGGCTCTCTCTCTCTGCGAAAAAGGCATAGAAAACGTAATGGTAAGCCTTGGCGGCAAAGGCGCGGTCCTTGCCTGCCGCGATGGCCTTTACGCCGTATCCGTGCCGAGGATAGAGGTCGTTTCCACGATCGGTGCCGGGGACAGCAGCGTTGCCGGGTTTATCGCGGCTTATTCAGCGGGTAAGGATATTGATGAATGCCTTGCAACCGCCGTTTCTTACGGAAGTGCTGCCTGCCTTACCGCGGGAACCAATCCGCCGAGCAGGGAGGACGTTCAAAAAATACGCGCAGGCGTTGTAACAAAAAAACTGAGAGGCTGAGATCATGCGAAAATTTCCGAAACTTACAGAGTATATAGATAAGCTTCACACAGAGGCGGGCGTTCCGTCCTGCGGACTTATCGTTTATAAAAATCACGAAAAAATATACGAGCATTTTATAGGTCACGAAGATAGCGAAAAAACAAAAGAAGCAAATGCAGAAACGCTCTATTTTATGTTTTCCTGCACAAAGCCTATGACAGTTACGGCGGGAATGATGCTTTGGGAGCGAGGACTGCTCGATCTTGACGCGCCCGTGGAAAAATATCTTCCCGAATTCAAGGACGTTTATCTTTTGAGGGACACGGAGCGTGTAAAGCCCGTAAACACTATGACGGTGCGCCATCTTTTCACAATGAGCGCAGGTCTTGACTACCGCCTTGACACAGAACCGATAAAAGAAGCTATAAAAAGATCAAACAATACTATTACCACACGCGAAATGATGAGCGCGATAATCGCCTCCCCTTTGAGCTTTGAGCCCGGAGAGAAGTTCCAATACAGCCTTTGCCACGACGTCCTTGCCTGTGTTATCGAGGCTGTAAGCGGAAAGCGCTTTTCCGATTTTATGAGAGAGAATATTTTCGAGCCCCTCGGTATGAAAAACACGAAGTTCTATATTTCTGCGGAGGAAAAGGATGCGAAAATGGCAAACCTTTATAAATGGGACGAGGGTGTGATACGCAAATTTTCCAAAAACAACCGATATAATTTTTCCCCGAATTACGAAAGCGGCGGCGCGGGGCTTACCTCTTGCGCTTCGGATTACGCGCTTTTTGCGGACGCTATGGCGTGCGGCGGTGTGGGCAAGAACGGCTATCGGCTGCTTAAACCCGAAACCGTTGAGCTTATGAAGCGCGATGCGCTTGCGGAATTTTTGGTGCATCCCGAAACGTTTTCCACGGGTGTGGGCAAGGGATATACATACGGTCTTGGCGTGCGCGTGCTTGCGGATAAAGCGGATGGCGAAAAAGCACCTCTCGGTGAGTTCGGCTGGGATGGCGCTGCCGGCTCCTGCTTCTCTGCGGAAACAGATAATGGTATAGGTATGATATACGTTCAGCATATGTTTATGTGGCCGCACGCAGAGGGCGGCGACGTCCACGTTAAAATGAGAAATATCTTCTACGAAGAATATGAAAAATAAGCAAATAATAAAACAGCTCCTTGCGTATAAGGAGCTGTTTTATTATGCAAAGTTTTTTGTCAAACTTTCTTTCAAGAAAGTAATATCTTATCTATCTTTCCGCTTGCGGTGGAGCGCCCGTCATCATTTACGTTGTCAAAGGATATTTCACGAACGAGGTCTTTGGCACAAAGAGCTTTTTCGCCGTTTACCGTGACGTTTTTAAACTCCAAAACGTTTGCGCGGCTGCTTACGTATGGGTCAAATATCTCTTCTTTGCCGAAAACGATGGATTTCGGTCCGATGCACGCAAGGTATGAATTGGGGAATTTATGTCTGTACATCTTGACGTTTATATTTTCAAAGCAGATGTATCCGATATTTGCACCAAGCTCGAAAGCGGCGAACGTACCGCGCACGGGATCCGCTGTCAGATAATCCTTAAAGCCGTCTATCGGACTGTGAAGATCGATGGCGATATCTTCAAAAAATACGTTATCCACAGATCCCGTTTCGCCTTTTTCGGGTTCTGTACCGATGACGTACGAGGGAGTCTGAAGATATATTTTGAACGTTTTGATGCCCTGCACGTTTTTTATTATCGTATCATAGATCGCGCAATCGACTTTTGAACCGTCGGCATAGGTATAAATTCCCGGCTCTATACGAATGGCTTTGTATGGGCTCATCGGCGAAAGATTGAGGTTTTCGCAGATCACGTTTTTGATAGGACCGAACGTGACCGTGGAATTTTGCCAATCGTAGGCGTTGAGCGCTACAAGGTCATCACCTACTTCTCCGTAGATATGGCGTGCAATGACGTTTTCACAGTTTCCGCCGAGGTGCAGCCCGTCCGCATAGCAATCCTTGAACCAAATATTTTCAAAAACTGCGTTTTTTACGTTGCCGAGCTGTACTGCAAAACCTGCGGCGTTCGAGAAAGTGACGTCAGTGAGAGTTAAATTATCCATATTGTTGAAAAGCATACAGGTTGATATGCCGTAGAATGCGCGCTGTTCATCGTTTTCTTCTTTCGGGGAAAATCTGCCGCTTTTTCCGTAGCCCATACGGGAGGTGCGGCTTTCCGCAAAGCATCCGCCGTGTATGGAAATGTTGCTGTCGCAGTCTTCGTCCGTAAACGGCGCGTACGTACCGTCCTTGCAATGTTCGTTGCGAAGCATCAGCACATCGCATTCGGGAACGAGCTTTATTACGGCGCGCCAAGCGATAATGCGTCTGTTAGAGGGGATTATTATAGTGTTGTCAATATAATATGGCTCTTTTGCAGTAGGAATTTCTACTATCTCGTTCTCGTTGAGTGCTTCTTGGAGTGCATTCGTCCAAACCGTACCGTGCTCACATTTATAAGCAAGGTGAGAATAATCGAGCAGAGAACGCTTGCCTTTTAGCTCGGAGATGAGTTTTTCGTTGTTTGATTGCATTTTTGCAAGGCTTTGTGAGATCTGCTGTTTTTTTGTAATGTTATTCATAAAATCACCGTTTTGCTTTTTTCGTATATAGAACAAGGGAGGAATTATCCTCCCTTGTGAAATTTATCGTTACTTTTTTAAGAAAGCTTTTCAACAGCGATGGTAACCTTTTCGCCGTTTATATCCCATTCTTTTGCGTTTTCTGCTTCAGCGTTTACAAGGCTCTTGCCGAGTGTATCGCCCATAATGCTTTCTGCATTTTTAAGAGCTATTGCAACGACCTTTTCGCTGCCTGCGATGGAAATGTTGATATTATCCATAACTTCGAAGCCGCTGTCTTTTCTCATTGTCTGGATCTTGGAAACTATCTCACGAACGAAGCCTTCTTCGATAAGCTCTTCCGTAAGGTTCGTGTCGATAACTACCGTGATGCCGTAATCGGACATAGATTCATAGCCTGTCATCTTCGCAGAACTGATGAGAAGGTCATCCTTTGTAAGGCTTATCTGTGTGCCGTTTACTTCAAATGTGAGTGCGCCCGTTTCGTTGAGCTCTGCCATAGCCTCGTTTCCGTTTACGGAAGAAAGGTATGTGCGGATACCGCCCAAGAACTTGCCGTATTTCGGACCGACCGTCTTGAGCTGGGGCTTGAATGCGTAGTTTATGAAAGAGGAAACGTCCGCATTAAAGTCAACTGCTTTGAGGTTAAGCTCGTCTTCGATGATCTCTGTGAAGAATTCGGGAAGCGTGAAGTCCGCGGAAACGTACATCTTGGAAAGGGGCTGGCGGTTCTTGATAGCGGCACCGTTACGGCAAGCTCTGCCGAGGAATACCACTTTGAGAACTTCGTCCATTCTTTCTTCAAGCTCTTTGTCGATAAGTGCTTCGTCGGCTTTGGGGAAGTTGCAGAGGTGAACGCTTATGGGGGCTTCCTTGTCTATCGTGCAAACGAGGTTGCGGTAAATATCTTCCGCCATAAAGGGGATCATGGGTGCGCAAACCTTTGCAAACGTTACAAGGCAAGTGTAAAGCGTCATATAAGCGTTGATCTTATCCTGGGGCATACCTGTTTCCCAGAATCTTTCGCGGCTGCGGCGAACGTACCAGTTGGAAAGATCGTCGATGAAATCCTGGAGGATTCTTGTTGTTTCCGTGATCTTGTAGTTTTCAAGGCAGTTATCAACGGATTTTACAACCGTATTGAGCTTGGAAAGCACCCACTTATCCATTACGGAAAGCTTGGAATAATCGAGAGTGTATTTCGTAGCATCAAATTCATCGATGTTTGCATAGAGAACGAAGAACGCATATGTGTTCCAAAGGGTGGACATAAACTTGCGCTGACCTTCAACAACTGCATCATCGTGGAAGCGGCTGGGAAGCCAAGGAGAGCTGCCGGAGTAGAAGTACCAGCGGATAGCGTCCGCACCGTGCTTTTCGAGTGCCTCGAACGGGTCAACTGCGTTACCCTTGGATTTACTCATCTTCTGACCGTTCTTATCGAGAACGTGGCCGAGAACGATTACGTTCTTGTAGGGGGCTTTGTTGAAGAGGAGCGTGGAGATGGCCATAAGAGAATAGAACCAACCGCGCGTCTGGTCAACGGCTTCGGAAATGAAGTCTGCGGGGAACTGTGTTTCGAAGAGTTCCTTATTTTCAAAAGGATAGTGCCACTGTGCAAAGGGCATAGAGCCGGAGTCGAACCAGCAGTCTATAACCTCGGGTACGCGGTGCATCTGCTTGCCGCAATCGGGGCAGGTGATGGTAACTTCATCGATGAAGGGACGGTGAAGCTCTATATTTTCGGGGCAGTTGGGGGACATTTCTTTAAGCTCTGCGATGGAGCCGATAGCGTGCTGCTTGCCGCATTCACATTCCCAAATGTTAAGGGGAGTGCCCCAATAACGGTTACGAGAGATACCCCAGTCCTGTACGTTTTCAAGCCAGTCGCCAAAGCGGCCCTTGCCGATGGATTCGGGGATCCAGTTTACCGTGTTATTGTTTCTGATAAGGTCGTCCTTGACCTCTGTCATCTTGATGAACCAAGAGGAGCGTGCGTACTGGATAAGGGGAGTGTCGCATCTCCAGCAGTGCGGATAATCGTGCTCAAACTTGGGAGCGTCGAAGAGCAGACCGCGCTCGTCAAGGTCCATAAGGATCATCGGGTCTGCTTTCTTAACGAAAAGACCCTGCCATTTTTCGCCGGCTGTCATATTACCCTGAGCGTCAACGAGCTGAACGAAGGGAAGATCGTATTTTCTGCCTACACGGGAGTCATCGTCACCGAATGCGGGAGCAAGGTGAACGATACCTGTACCGTCGCCCATAGTAACGTAGCCGTCGCAAGTAACGTACCAGCATTTCTTATCGGGATCGACGAATTTATAAAGGGGTTCGTATTCCATACCCTCAAGGTCGGAGCCGACCATTGTTTCAAGAACCTCGTACGTGCCTGCGCCGAGAACCTTGTCTGCAAGGGCGGAAGCTATGAAGTACGTCCAACCGTCCTGCGCTTTTACCTTGATATATTCTTCTGCGGGGTTTACGCAGAGAGCCACGTTGGAGGGAAGTGTCCAGGGGGTTGTTGTCCACGCGAGGAACGCTGTCTTTTCTTCCTTGGGGTAAACGAAGCGAGCAATAGCGGAGCGCTCTTTAACGAGCTTATATCCCTGCGCTACTTCCTGCGCGGAAAGGGGCGTTCCGCAACGGGGGCAGTACCAAACTGTCTTAAAGCCCTTGTAAAGGAGCTTCTTGTTCCAGATCTCTTTAAGAGCCCACCATTCGGATTCGATAAAGTCGTTGCTGTATGTGATGTAGGGGTCGTCCATATCTACCCAATAACCAACAGTAGAGGAGAAATCTTCCCACATACCCTTGTATTTCCAAACGCATTCCTTGCATTCGTTTATGAACGGGCCCATACCGTATTCTTCGATCTGCTCCTTGCCGTCAAGACCGAGCTTCTTTTCAACCTCGATCTCTACGGGAAGACCGTGCGTGTCCCAACCTGCTTTACGAAGGATGTGGTAGCCCTTCATTGCGCGGTAACGGGGGATCATATCCTTGATAACACGCGTAAGAACGTGACCGATGTGGGGCTTACCGTTTGCTGTGGGGGGACCGTCGTAGAAGGTGTAGTTTTCTGCGCCTTCGCGGCTGTCTATACTCTTTTCAAAAACTTTGTTTGCTTTCCAAAACTCTACGGTTTTCTTTTCTCTTTCGACGAAATTCGTGCTTGGGGAAACTTTTTCGTACATTTGTATTTTCCTCCTGAATAAATTTTTGTTTTGTGATTTTAACATAAAATATATGCTTGATGGTAGCGGGACTACCTGAAAAAACAAAAAATCCCCGTCCGTTAGAATAGGACGAGGAATAAATACCCCGATAAACCACCCATTCGACATACGAACATATGCGCGCTCTTTTACGGGAGCGACACGTCGCAAGCTAATAGGTGTAAACCTTTCGCCTGCGCGGCTCGGAAGTGATATTCGCGTTGCTTACTCTGCTCTCGGGCTTACACCGTCCCCGATTCGCTACAGCTTCTTCGGCACGCTACTGTCTTCGTCAGCGCTTTTGGGATTTTTGTATTATACGAAGTATATTATAATATTTATTTTTAACAATGTCAAGAGTTTTCTTTGTTCAAAATGCACTTATTTTTGCTTTTCTTTTCGTAAAATAAGCGTAACGCAAATGCATATGAGGAAATAGAACAGAAAAGTAAAAAATATGATGTTTACGGGAAATATACCGAAGCTTATAAGGCTTGCCAAAACGAGGGATGGTGTAAAGGCGAAGAACCAGACTGATATGCGGTAGTATCTTCTTCTGTGTATTCTTGCGTTTGGCTCATGCTTATAATGGCGGTAAACAAGCTCGAATATAAGGATATTCACTGCGTGAAAAACGCACGATACCGACCACAGCACGATAGCAAACAAAATGGAAACACTGAAAAGTATAACGGGAAGGCTGTTTAAAACTTGCAAGGCGTGGCAAACGATAAGCACGATGGAAACGATAAAAAGTATATCGTATTTCGGTTTTGGGCGCACAGCGCAGGGAGCTGAGTCTTCTCTTTCAGAGGTGCTTTGTTGCTCTTTCAAGGAAAGATCATCCTTTAAAAGCTCGTCTATGCTTACGCCGAACAGCTTGCTCAGTTCTATCAAATTTTGCGCGGAGGGCTCTGCGGTGCCCATTTCCCAACGGGAGATTGCTTGGCGTGAAACGCCGAGCTTTTCGGCAAGCTCATCCTGCGAAAGACCGTTGCTTTTTCTGAGAGAATAAAGCTTTTCGTGAAATTTCATAATAGTTCTCCTTTCGTTTCTTGATCGGATTTTATCATAATAAACACGAAAAATCAACAACAAAAGCTTTACAATTTGCGCAACAAAACTTTACATTGTATATAAACAAAACAAAAAAGCGCATTATGCGCTTTTTTGATATGTAATTCAACTGTTTTTTGCAAATTCGATAACGGGCTCGAGATTTTTCTCGCTTACAAAGCTTGCACCCTTGCTCATCATAAGAAGGAGCTTTTCGTCCTCTTCCGTGCGCGTTTCTTTTGCCATAATATCTTTTGTAAGGTGCTTTACCATTATCTTCATCATAAATTTATTCATACCGCGAAGCTTTTTCATATCAAAGCCGCCCTGAAGCGTAAAGACTTTTATGCCATCGGGTATTTTATTGTTTTTGCGGACGGAGTCGAGCTGAGAACCGCATTCACCCATACAAACGCCGCATACGGCATTTATACGGAATTTTTTTGCGGCTTTGACGTATCCGTTGACAAAGCTTGCGCGAAGCCATCCGAGATAGATCACCTCCGAGCCGTAGGGAAGCGATTTCAGCGCACTTTCAAGGTTATAGAGGGGAAGCGTTGTTTTTTCTGCGAGTATGCGTGCATATTCTTTGGTGAAACCTGTATTTGACGTATAAACAATAGCTTGTGCTTTCATAATTTACCTCTCAGACTCTTAATTCAAAATTGACTATGTTAAGATATTTTCCGAATTTTATACCGACGTCGTGCATAGTTCCGCAATATGTAAACCCGAATTTTTCGTGAAGATAAACGCTTGCGCCGTTTCCTTCCGTAATTACCGATATGACCGTGTGCGTGTTATCATCCTCTCGCGCAAGGCGCAGTATCTCTTCCATAAGTGCGCTTGCAATGCCTTTGCCCCTGAACCTTTCGGCAACGTAAACGGAAAGCTCCACTGTGCTTTTGTACGCTTCTTTTTCTCGGTAAGGGGAAAGGGAAGCGTATCCGGCGACCTCGCCGCCGTATTCTGCGGTGATAAGCGGATGGTTGCCGACGTTGTGCTCGAAAAACCAAATGCGTCGTTCTTCGATCGTTTTGGGGTTGAGGTCAAAAGTAGCTGTGCTGTAAAGCACCTCGTTGTTGTATATTTCCAAAAGTGCGGGAAGATCGCGTTCTTCGGACCTGCGTACCGTTATATTCATTTTTCCAAAAAAGCCGCAACTCTGCGGTTGAACGCCTCTGGGTTTTTATTTGCGATAAAGTGATCTCCCGCTATTACGGCAAGCTCCGAATTCGGCAGATTTTCGTGGATAAGGCGCGTGTGGCTGTCCTTTATCATATCGTGCGTGCCAACTATAACGAGCGTGGGGTTTTTTATGGCGCGAAGCTCCTCCGGTGCGATATTCGGATCATTTACCATAAGACCGAGCATTTCTGCGTTTTTTCTTGCTTTATCGCTTTTGCCGGCGAAAAGCGATGCGAATCTGTAGCCGAGCGTTATAGGCATCTGAACGGAAGCTTTTACGCCTGCGGGGAAAAGATTTGCCCCGTTCAGAATAAGCTTATCTGCCATTTCAGGGTATTTGAGAACGAAGCGCAAAGCAATGTTTGCACCGTCGGAAAAGCCGAGGATGTGGGCTTTTTTTATATTTTTTTCATCCATAAAATCGTGCAGATCCTCCGAAAAGCGGCGGATCGTGAAAGAGCATTTTCCGCGGGGGGACGCACCGTGACCGCGTGTATCGAGGGCGATGACTCTGTATTTTTCCGAAAAATACTCTATCTGGGCACAAAAATATTCAGAGCTTTCTCCGTTTCCGTGGAGAAGGATGAGGGGTTCGCCCTCGCCTTTTTCGATGTAATTCAGCTGAATATCCATATTTTGCGCCCTTTCGGTTATTTATGTAAAATTATATATATAAACATAATATCATAAATTTTCATATATGTCGAGATGATTTTGTAAATTTTAACTGTTTTTTTGAAAAACGCTAAAAAGAAGAAGCGCGTCCATAGACGCGCTTCATTACATAAAAAGACAAAGGAGGATGGGGAAGAAGATCGCGGGGATGTAGTCCATAAGCTTGAGCTTTGTTATGCCCAGCATATTGAGCGCGATGCCAACGATGAGCAGTGAGCCTACGGCTGTCATTTCGCTTATCATATAGGGGCTGAGGACCTCTCCGAGCGCATAGGAGATGAGCGTGATAGAGCCTTGGTAGAGGAAGAGCGCGGGCGCGGAAAGGAATACGCCGGGACCCATCGTTGCGGCATATATCACGGAGCTGACGCCGTCGAGCGTGGACTTTGCGAAAAGGATGCTGTTGTCGCCGTTGATGCCGGACTGTATAGAGCCCGTTACCGCCATCGCGCCGACACAGAAGAGAAGAAAGCTTTGCACGAAAGCAGCACCGAAGGTGGAGCCTTCACCGCCCTTTTTTGAAAATTTCTTTTCAAGCTTCTCTCCGAGGCGGTGTATCTTTCCGTCCAGGTCAAGAAGCGTACCGACTACTGCACCAAGCACCATTGAAAGTATCATAACGAGAGGATTAGTGCATTTGAGCGAACCCTCTATGCCTATATACAGCACACAGAGTGCAACGCCGAGCACGACCGCGTCGCCAAGCTTTTTCGGCATTATTTTTTTAAAGAGCAGGCCGATGACCGTACCTGCCAAAACCGTTATTACGTTTACTATCGTACCGAGTCCTATCATAAAATCACCTCTTATAAAAACCGAGATTATTTTAGCACTTGACGGCGAAAAAATCAATATAAATATGAATAAATCGTGCATTTTTATTCAAGATAAAGATTTGCGTTGACATACGTTATAAAAAAAGATAAAATTATAATATAAATAAATATAACGGAGGCAATAATTATGTCTGAAATTACTGTAAAAGAAATACTTTCAAAAACAGACCACACTCTTCTTTCGCAAGGAGCAACGTGGGATCAGATAAAAGCAATATGCGATGACGGTATAAAATACGGCACGGCATCCGTCTGCATCCCGCCGAGCTTCGTGAAAAAGGCGGCGAAATACGCTGAGGGAAAGATTAAAATATGTACCGTAATAGGTTTTCCCAACGGTTATAACACAACGGCTGTAAAATGCTTTGAAACGGAAGATGCTGTAGCAAACGGTGCTGACGAGATCGATATGGTCATCAATATCGGTATGGTAAAGGAAAAGAAGTACGGTGAGGTACTTTCCGAGATAAATGCCGTCAAAAAATCTTGTAAGGGCAAGCTCCTTAAAGTTATCATAGAAACCTGCCTTCTTACGGAAGAAGAAAAGATAATGCTTTCCGAAATAGTTTCTATGTCCCGTGCGGATTACATCAAGACCTCTACGGGATTTTCTACGGGCGGAGCTACCAAAGAAGACGTGCAGCTTTTCTCAAAATACACAAACAGAGATACAAAGATAAAAGCGGCGGGCGGTATTGCTTCTCTTGATGATGCACGCGAATTTATAAAACTCGGTGCCGACAGACTCGGCACAAGCAGAATAGTAAAAACAGTAAAACAGACGGAGGAAAATGAAAATGGCGAAATATCCGACACCTCATATTGATGCAACACCCGAAGATTTCGGAAAGACCGTGCTTATGCCGGGCGACCCCAAGCGTTCGGAGTTTATTGCGAAAAGTTTTTTTGAAAATGCACGCCCTGTAAACGATATACGCGGTGTAAAGGGTTACACGGGATTTTACAAGGGCGAGAAAGTAAGCGTTATGGCAAGCGGTATGGGCATACCGTCTATCGGCATTTACAGCTATGAGCTTTATAACTTTTTTGACGTTGACAATATCATAAGAATAGGCTCGGCGGGAACTATTCGTAAGGACGTTAATATACGCGACCTTGCTTTTGCTATGACGGCTTCTACAAACTCTGCTTTCGGAGCTCAATACGGGCTTCCCGGTACTTACGCGCCCTGTGCTGACTACACTCTCCTTTCCACAGCTGTGGAAGAAGCGAAAAAGCTTGGTGCGACGTATCACGTAGGCAATATGCTTTCCGCCGATACTTATTATGACGATGACCCGCACTGCCTTGACAAATGGGCGAAGATGGGCATCCTCGCGGTGGAAATGGAGGCGGCAGGTCTTTATATGACGGCAGCCCGTGCGGGAAAGCGCGCTCTTGCTGTTTGCACGATCTCCAACAGTATCCTCACGGGAGAGGAAATGCCGCCCGAGGATCGGGAGACCACATTTACACAGATGATAGAAACGGCGCTCAACACAGCCGTTGCAATGAACAAAAAATAAATTTACAGAAGGAGGCACGGTTTTGTGACTCCTATATAAAATGAGGTGCATTATGAAAAGAGTATTTCTTATTGTACTTGACAGCGTAGGCATAGGAGCGCTTCCCGATGCGGCAAAATTCGGGGACGCGGGCGCGGACACTATGGGGCATATTTCAAGATCCGAAAAATTTTCCGTACCCAATCTTCGCGCGCTCGGCTTGGGAAACATAGATGGGCTTTCTTACCTTGGCACGGAAGAGGAGCCAAAGGCTTCTTACGGAAAGTGCGCGGAGCTGTCACAAGGAAAGGATACGACCATCGGTCATTGGGAAATAGCGGGAATTATTTCCGAAAAGCCGCTTCCCACGTATCCCGACGGTTTTCCGGCGGAGGTTATAGAGGCATTTGAAAAGGCAACGGGCAGAAAAACTCTTTGCAACAAGCCGTATTCGGGGACGGAGGTCATAAAAGACTTCGGCGAAGAGCATCTTCGCACGGGAGCACTTATCGTTTATACCTCCGCGGACAGCGTTTTTCAAATAGCGGCACACGAGGATATAGTTTCCACGGAAACACTTTACGAATACTGCCGTATTGCACGCAAAATACTTTGCGGAAAACACAGTGTGGGCAGAGTTATAGCACGCCCGTTTAAAGGAAAAGAAGGAAATTTTACAAGAACCGCAAACAGACGGGATTTTTCTCTTGAGCCTTACGGCACGACGATGCTTGATATCCTTAAAGAAAACGATTTCGACGTTATAGGTGTCGGTAAGATAAGCGATATTTTTGCGGGGAAGGGGATTACGCGCGCGGTATTATCTCACGGAAACGCGGAATGTATGGAAGCATCGTCGGCTCTTTCCAAAGAGAATTTTAACGGACTTTGCTTTATAAACCTTGTGGATTTTGATATGAAATACGGTCATCGAAACGATGCGGACGGTTATGCTGCCGCGCTTTCGGAGTTTGATGCGTGGCTTCCTTCCTTTATGGAAGATCTGAGAGATGAGGATATACTTATAATAACCGCCGACCACGGCTGCGATCCCGGGGACGTTAGCACGGACCACACGCGCGAATATACGCCGCTTCTTGTATGGGGCAAAAATATTCGCTCGATAAGCCTTGGCGTAAGGAACAGCTTTGCGGATATAGCCGCAACGATTCTTGATTGTTTCGGATTGGAAAAAAATAATATTTCGGGCGAAAGCTTTTATTCGCAGATAAGGGGGTAAAAATGACTGACAGAGAGCTTGTAGATATAGCGCTTATTGCTATGAAAAGCGCATATGCACCATACTCCCGTTGCCTTGTTGGGGCAGCGCTCCTTTGTGAGGACGGAAGTGTATTTGCCGGGTGCAATGTGGAGAACGCCTCCTTCGGCGCGACCAACTGCGCAGAGCGCACGGCGGCTTTCAAAGCGGTGAGCGAAGGAAAGAAAAGATTTACCGCAGTTGCCGTTGTCGGCGGCAAGAACGGAAAGGTTATTGAAACTTTTCCTCCTTGCGGAATCTGCCGACAGGTCTTATCCGAATTTGCCGCTAAAGATATGCGTGTTATACTTTTCGACGGCGAAAAAACTTATACACACAATTTTTTTGATATGTTGCCGTTTTCGTTTACGATCGATAACGTGAAATGAGGTGGGAACGTGCAGATGACAGAGCTTATTCGTAAAAAGCGCGGCGGAAACGCGCTTTCACGCGAAGAAATAAAATATATGGTGGAAGGCTTTACTGCAGGGGATATACCGGATTACCAAATGTCGGCTTTCTGTATGGCTGTGATATTTAAAGGAATGACCGACGAGGAAACTGCTGCACTCACGGAAGAGATGGCACGTTCGGGGGAGATGCTCGATCTTTCGCGCTTTGGCTCTCTTTCTGTGGATAAGCACAGCACCGGCGGTGTAGGCGACAAGACCTCGCTTATCGTCGGTCCTATAGTTGCTTCCTCCGGCGGTATTTTTGCTAAGATGTCGGGCAGGGGACTTGGACATACAGGAGGTACTGTAGATAAGCTTGAATCTATTCCGGGATACAGAACCTCTCTTGAGAAGGACGAATTTTTCTCTCAAGCGCAGAGAACGGGAATTGCGCTTATAGGTCAAACGGGAAATCTTACTCCTGCGGATAAAAAGCTTTACGCCTTGCGCGACGTAACGGATACGGTGGATTCCGTTCCGCTTATCGTGTCGAGCATTATGAGCAAAAAGATTGCGGCGGGTGCGAAAAATATCGTGCTTGACGTCAAGTGCGGAAGCGGTGCTTTTATGAAAGATATAGAAAGCGCGCGCACCTTGGCGCAAAAGATGGTTGACATCGGCAGAGCCTGCGGAAGGAATATGGCGGCGGTCATAAGCAATATGGACGTTCCTCTTGGATTTGCCGTTGGCAACGCGCTTGAAGTAAAAGAAGCTATAGCGGTCTTAAAAGGGGAAGATATTTCGGATCTCAGGCAGATATGCCTTGTCCTTTCTTCCGAGCTTATTGCTATGATACGGGAAATTTCCGCTGAAGAGGCTTACG
Organism: Oscillospiraceae bacterium; assembly: GCA_015064725.1. Lineage (GTDB taxonomy): Bacteria > Bacillota > Clostridia > Oscillospirales > CAG-272 > UMGS731. The sequence goes on from SVRQ01000007.1 coordinate 79,696, forward strand.
CTGCCGCTGAAAATGCGCTTGATTCGGGCGCGGCGCTTGCAAAGATGAAAGAATGGATAAGTGCCCAGGGCGGTGACGTTTCGTTGATGGATAATACGGATAAATTCACGAAAGCAAGCATTGTTTATGAGCTTTGCTCTGAAAAAGACGGTTATATATCGCATATGGACGCAGAGCTTATCGGCAGGGCGGCGTGTGAGCTTGGCGCGGGAAGAAAAACAAAGGAAGACAAGATAGATTTTTCCGCAGGGATAGTTCTTTGCAAAAAAACGGGCGACTCTGTAAGAAAAGGAGATGTTCTTGCGGTATTCCATACGTCGGACGGAGAAAAGCTTGAAAATGCAAAGAGCGTTTTCCTGAGCTCGCTTGCTTTTTCTGCCGAAAAAGCGGAATGCGGAAACCTTATACTCGACGTACTGAAATAAAATTTTTTCTCTCGCTTTATGAAAATAAAGCGAGAGAAAAAACAATATTCCTCTTGCAAAATTAAAAATGATGTGATATAATCTTACAGTAACCTATAAAGGTTGCGTTAAATAAGCGAGATATGAAATCAGGCCATACCGGCCGGGGAACTAGCGGTGCCTTGTACCTGCAATCCGCTACAGCAGGGGTTATTTCCGATTATGAGGGGTGTGTTTGTGTGGACGAGCCGCGCACACTCCCTGTGATGACGGACGGGTCCCGCGCAACAGACGGTTGTGAACCATGTCAGGTGGGGAACCAAGCAGCATTAAGCAATTTAGTCTGTGTGCCGTGGGTCAGCCTGTCCCGAACGGGGAATGCGAACAGCGCACATAAATTCATTTCGAATTTTTGGTGTATGGTCTGATTTTGTACCTCGCTTAAATTGTATTTTGAGGGAGGTAAGAGAATGCATCAGGCTCTTTACAGAAAGTGGCGCCCCAAGACCTTTGCGGACGTTTACGGGCAGGATCATATAACCTCTGTGCTTAAAAGCGAGGTCTCCTCGGGCAAGATAAGCCACGCATATATCTTCTGCGGACCAAGAGGAACGGGTAAAACGACATGCGCGAAGATAATCTCCCGTGCGGTAAACTGCGAACATCCCGTGGACGGAAACCCTTGCGGTGTGTGCGATGCCTGCCGTTCCGTTGAAGAGGGCAGAGCGACCGACGTTATGGAGATGGACGCGGCGAGCAACAACGGTGTTGACAACGTGCGTGATATCCGCGACGGTGTTGCGTACAGCCCCGCAGATCTAAAATATAAAGTCTATATAATAGATGAAGTTCATATGCTTTCTACGGCGGCGTTCAACGCGCTTCTTAAAACGCTTGAAGAACCGCCGGAATACGTTATCTTTATTCTTGCAACAACGGAAATAAACAAGATCCCCGCAACGGTGCTTTCGCGCTGCCAGCGTTTTGACTTTCACAGGGTCTCCTCCGAGGTCATTGCAAAGCGCCTTCGCGTTGTTTGCGAGGGCGAGGGTATCGAGGCTGATGACGATGCGCTCCTTCTTATTGCCGATCTTGCACAGGGCGCGTTCCGCGATGCGCTCAATATGCTGGAATATTGTTCCGGCGCGGGCGTAAGGGTAACGGAGAAAAGCGCAAGCGAGCTTCTTGGCGCAAGCTCCGCAGAGCTTCTGTGCAATATGGCGGAGAATATTGCGGGACGCGACGTTTCTGCGGCTCTTGATATGATTGCAAAGCTTTCCTCTACCTCGCGCGATATACTTGTTTATTGGCGCGAGCTTATAAGCTTTTTCCGCAATATGCTCGTTTACGCAAGCACGCGCGGACATATAAAAAAGGATAGCTTTACGGCGCGCGCGGGAGATAAATATACCGTGCCGCGCATTATGCAGGTGCTTGGCGTATTCTGCACAGCGGAAGAAAATATGATGCGCACACCCGCTTCGGCCAGACTTTTTGCGGAGATGGCGCTTGTGCGCGTTTGCGATGAAACGATGGAAAGCGATACGGATGCCCTCCTGCGAAGAATAGCGGAGCTGGAGAAAAAGCTGGACGCTATTTCATCGGGAAAAATCACGATAGCACAAAGCTCTCCTCCCGTGTTTGAGGAAGCGCCGCTTCCCGATGATGCGCCACCCATATGGGAAGATGAAAACGCACCCATACCGGATGCTGTTCCGCTTCCGGAAATTCCTGCGGATGCGGCTGAAAAGCCGGTATCCGAACCCAAAAAAGACGAGCCGAAGCCCGTGCAAAAAGAAGAGAAGAAGCAGGCTCCCGTTCGCGCTGTCAGCCTTCGCGGCTTTGCGGACGTTATAAAGAAGCTTGAGGCATCCGAGCCCTCCCTTGCTTCGTTTATGATTGGCTCGACCGCCGTTGAAAAGGGCGGAAAGCTTTATATCTACCTAGATAATCCGTTTGCGGCGCAGTTTGCCTCCGAAGAAAACAAAAAAAGCGTTATTTCCCGCACTATTTCAGAGGTCTTGGGTAAAAATTACAACGCGAACGTGATTATGCCCGTGTGCGCAGAAGAAGAAACCGAAGAATACGATGCGGTGGATGAACTTATTGAACCAAATAAATAATTTAGTTTTATATATAAAGGAGATTTTCAAATGAAAGCTATTTTGCCGAAAGGCCCCTCTATGAACGAAATGCTCAAGCAGGCACAGAAGATGCAGGAAGACGTTGCAAAGCTTCAGGCGGAGCTTGAAGAACGCGAATACGATATTTCCGCAGGCGGCGGTGCCGTAAATATAAAGATCAACGGCAAGAAGGAGATACTCTCCCTTGATATCGCGCCCGAGATCGTTGACCCCGATGACGTTGAAACACTTTCCGATATTCTTATCGCCGCTGTTAATGAGGCTATTACGCGCGTTGAAAAGACGGCGGACGAAGAAATGGGCAAGATCACAGGCGGTATGCCCGGTTTCCCCGGAATGCCTTTCTGAGCAGAGGTTTTTGAATGGAATACGTTCTTCCTCTCCAAAAGCTTATTGAAAAATTCTGTACGCTTCGCGGCGTAGGATATAAGACCGCGGTAAGATATGCCTTTTCCGTGCTTGATATGAGTGAGGAGGAGGCGGCGGAGTTTGCTGGTGCGATAATTTCTGCGAAACGCGATATACACCCCTGCGAGGTCTGCGGAAATCTTTCCGATGGGGAAGAGTGCGGCATATGCTCCGATGCGGCGAGGGACAAGAGCGTTATCTGCGTTGTGGAGGATACACGCGCTGTGATGGCTCTTGAAAAAGTAAAGGAATTTAATGGACTTTACCACGTCCTCGGCGGTGTTATTTCCCCTATGAATAACGTGGGCCCGGAGCAGCTTCGCATCAAGGAGCTTCTTTCGCGAATAAATAGCGGAGACGTGCGCGAGCTTATTATTGCCACAAACCCGAATATTGAGGGCGAAACGACGGCAATGTACATATCGAAGCTGGTGGCTCCCCTTGGTATAAAGGTAACTCGCCTTGCTTACGGTGTGCCCGTCGGTGCGGATCTTGAATATGCGGATGAAATGACGCTGATGCGTGCGCTTGACGGCAGAAGACAGATATGATCTTAAAAAGTGTGTGAAAGGCTGGTTCTCGTAAGGAAGTTTGATTTCTCCTTGTAGGGACCGGCGTCCTCGACGGTCCAAAAAGGCATATTTGTAACGTAGAAGAAAGAGATTAACCCCGACGGATTTTTGATATAATCCCCTTAGAGTAGACACTTGAAAAACAAAAAAGTATTCAAGACTACTTTAAGGGGAATATTTTTATGCAAAAGTTGAAGAAGTACCCTGTAGAACTAAAATTAAAAGCAGTAAAAGCA
>SVRQ01000008.1 GCA_015064725.1 Oscillospiraceae bacterium
GTTCAACAAAATAATAGCTACTGTGTTAATCGTTTTGATTTTAATACTATCATTGTCGTCTTGTTCAAAAGAGGCAACCAACAGTTTTTTAAATGAAATAACCCTTGGGGTCTGGGACAGGATTCTTTTGGATGAGAAAACTCATAACGTTGTTGAGTACGTTGATGAAAACACAGCCAAATATCAAGGAAACACGTATTATTTAGCCCCTATGATCTTTATTCAGGATGGTGAGACAACCGTTCAAGAAGATCGAGGCTATGAATACATCGGTTGGTCAGGTCCAAGATTTTTCTATATTGATACTTTCTATGGCGATTCGAAAGATTCTCCAAGTATATTATACAACACAAGGTTAAGCTATACATACTTCAGACAAGATTATGACTATAAAACAGATACGTTTAAAATTGAAGGAACAGAGGACTACATCTGCTTTTCCGAGAATTTGATTGCACTTTCTGATATCCCATCAACCGATGGCGCTTATACATCAAAGGAGTATGTTGTTTTGTCATCCTCTACACATCCGTCGCTCGATATACGGCTTGGTATTTTTGAGGATGAGGGAATTTGGTATGCCTACTCTATGGATTTTGTCTATTTTGAGTTGTCAGAAAATTTTGTTGAAATTTTGATAAAAAATCAAATCATTACATCATTAAACTCATAGTAAACAATGTCATCTATTTCGGTCGCCAAAAACAGAAAAAAGACCAACTCACTTGTGAGTTGGTCTTTTTTCAACGAAATTTGCCCTTTGGGCAAGTGAAATAGCTACGCTGTGAAATATTTGATTCGCAAATGTGAAATATTCGCTGACGCGAATGTGGGCAAATTTCATTTTACATCGAACGAAGTGAGATATTTCACAATTCACAACGTGGATTATTTCACATTTTGCCGCAAGGCAAAATATTTCACCGAAAACCGTAAGGGTTCAAATCTCCGGCACAAAAGCGCGAAAATATTTTTTATAACATAGGAATTTCTGTAAAGCCAAACCTCCGCTGACCGTGGCGGAGGTTCTTTTATCTTTTCGCTTGACAAGTTATGGCAGGTGTATTAAAATTAAGTAAAATAGTATTGCCCGAAAGGAGAGTATTATGAGAAAAATATACGCAGACGTAACGCAAGTCAAGGGAAAACTCGATCGCTTCTTTGCAAAGTGCATAGGCGCGGGACGCGCGGGAGAGGTTATGAGGTATGTTCCTATGGAACAGCTCAAAATGATACAGCGCGAATGCCCCTTTGAATATATACGTTTTCACGGAATTTTTCACGAAGAGATGAATATAGTTCGCCGCGGTGCGGACGGGAAGCTCTCTTTCTGCTTCCAATACGTTGATATGCTTTTTGATTCTCTTTTGAATATAGGCATTCGTCCTGTTTGCGAGCTGGGGCTTATGCCGTTTGAGCTTGCAAACGGAGAAAAGAGCGTCTTTTGGTGGAAGATGAATATTTGTATGCCGAAAGACATAAACGAATGGGCGGTACTTATTGAAGCCTTTGTCCGACACGTAACAAACCGTTACGGAGAAGACGAGATAAAAAAATGGTATTTTGAGATCTGGAACGAGCCGAACCATAAAAATTTCTTTGCGGAATATCAAAATATTAACGCTTATTTTGAGCTTTACGACAGTGCTGCGCGCGCTGTAAAGAGTATTTGCTCCGATTACCGCGTGGGCGGACCCGCAACGGCGGGAATGGTATGGATAAAAGAATTTATCGAACATTGCCGTGAAAACGCGGTTCCGCTTGATTTTGTAACGAGTCACTCTTACGGTGTAAAGGGTGATTTCGATGAGGACGGTACCGCTATCACAGTTATGAAAAAAGTGGACAAGGTTTCCGATGAGATGCGCCATTACGGTGCCATCTGCCGCGAAGCAGGGCTTCCGCTTATCGTTACCGAATGGTCAAGTTCCTATTCCCATACCGACCCGATACACGACCATTATATCAGTGCGCCGTATATACTTCGCGCCATAAAGAGAAGCGAGGGCTTCGCCGATATGCTTTCATATTGGACATATACGGATATTTTTGAGGAAAACGGACCTGCCGTAAAGCCTTTTTCAGGGTGTTTCGGTCTTATCAATATGCAGTCGATACCCAAACCTGCGTTTCACGCATACGCTTTCCTTGCCTTGCTCGGCGATATGGAGCTTTTGTGCGATGATGAAAATGCGTATGTTTGCAAGAACGAAAGCGGCGTTCAGGTGCTTTTCTGGAACTTAAATATTCCCAAAGACGGAACTAACAATAAAAAGTATTTTGATTCGGATATTTCCAATAATAATATAGGAGATTCAATCATAAGTATCGGCGGACTTGTAGCGGACAGGGAATACACTGTCCGCGTTAAGAGCGTAGGACGCGAAAAAGGTGATGCTTATACTGCGTACCGCGAAGCGGGCCGCCCTGTAAATCTTTCACGGGAAATGACGGCGGTATTGCTTGAAAAGTCCCGACCCGAAGAGAAGACTTTCAAAATTTGCGCTGACCGGGACGGAAAAATTGAATTTGCGCTATCGCAGAGAGAAAACCAAGTTGATATAGCCGAAATATTGTTTTAAAAAGATCACGGAGATAAAATTATGAGAAAAACGAAAATTGTTTGTACTATAGGACCTGCCAGCGAAAACGAAGAAACCATAGCGGGACTTTGCAAAGCGGGAATGAACGTGGCAAGACTTAACTTTTCACACAATACTCACGCCGACCATCAGAGAAGAATAGATCTTATCAAAAAGGTGCGCGAAGAGCTTGGTACGCCTATTGCCATAATGCTCGATACAAAAGGCCCCGAATACCGTATAAAAACATTTGAAAACGGAAAGATAAAGCTTTCCGAGAGCGATGAGTTCGTATTTACTACGGATGATATAATAGGAAACGAAAAGCGCGTTTCCGTGAGCTACGATAAACTTACAGAGGAGCTTTCCGTCGGAGATAAGATACTTCTTAACAACGGGCTTCTTTCGTTTGACGTTGAAAAGATAGAAGGAAGCGAGATAAGCTGCCGCGTTGCTGTTGGCGGCGAGCTTTCCGATAGAAAAAGTATGAGCTTCCCCGGAAAGGTGATGCACCAGAAATACCTTTCCGAGCAGGACAAGGCGGACATAGCCTTCGGCGTTGCAAACGGTATAGATTTTATCGCTTGTTCCTTTGTTTCAAACAAGCAGGATCTTATCGACGTTCAGAATTACCTTAACGAGATAGGCGCCCGTGACGTGGAGCTTATTGCAAAGATAGAAAATCAATCCGGCTTTGATAATATAGAGGAGATATGCGAATATTGCGACGGTGTTATGGTGGCGCGCGGCGATATGGGCGTGGAGGTGCCGTTTGAGCAGCTTCCCGCTATGCAGAAAACCATAATCCGCAAATGCACGATGCTTGGCAAGCGTGTCATAACAGCTACTGAAATGCTTGAATCAATGATACACAATCCGCGTCCCACCCGTGCGGAGATCTCCGACGTTGCAAACGCGGTCTATGACGGTACGAGCGCGATTATGCTTTCGGGCGAGACGGCTGCGGGCAAATATCCCGTGCTTGCCGTTCAGACTATGGCAAAGATCGCGGAAACGACGGAAAGCAATATCGATTATAAAAAGCTTTTCTATGCTTCCGCATTTAAGATACAGAATTCTGTTGACGCCATATCCCATGCAACTTGTGCGATGGGCATCGATCTTGAGGCTAAAGCGGTCGTCGCTTGCTCTCTTTCCGGTATGACGGCGCGAATGGTTTCTCGCTTCCGTTCTCCCGTACCGATAATCGGTCTTACGACTAATGAGAATACGTGGAGAAAGCTTTCTCTTTCCTGGGGCGTTACTCCCGCAATATGCGAACAGTTCACCTCCACGGACGTGCTTTTCTATATGGCGAAAAATATTGCAAAACAGACTCTCGGTCTTTCAAAAGGCGAAAAAATAGTTATCACGGGCGGCGATACCTCAGGTCAATCGGGTAAAACGAGCCTTATAAAGGTAGAGGAAATGTAATATAAAAAACGGTCAGCGTAAGCTGACCGTTTTTACGGTTTATTTGATTTCTTTTATGGCTTCCCCGAATTCTTTTACGCTCTTGTAATACGCTTCGGGCAAGTTTCCGTTTGCATCGGGTGCTACGTTGAGAAGCAGGTTGCCGCCCCATTTTTTGCATACCTCGTATTGATGCAGCGTTGTCTCAAGGTCGCGGTATTTATCCGCGTTCTTTACCCAGGACCAGCCGCCGCCTACGTGCCATATCTGGCAGGTCTCCCAAGGCATACCGGGGTCTTCTTTTGGAAGCTGACATTCAAATCGGGAGCAGTAATCTCCGATGCCCCAGCCCCACAGGCGGTCATTTACGACGATCTGCGGCTGAAGCGCGCGTATCTCATCGATGGAAATGGCGCATTTTACGTCCTTTACCGAGCCGTCGAACCAAAGAAGATCGACCTGCCCGTAATTTGTGAGAAGCTCCCTTATCTGAGCGTTCACGTATTCGATATAGCGGCTGAAATGCTCTTCGGGCATTTCGGGCAGATCGCCTTCAATGGGATTGTGATCTATATCGCCGTGAGGTCTTTCGGGATGTGCTTCCGTGCGTGAGCCATAAGCGAATGAACGGTATTTTTGGTCGAAACGCCAATCGGGCGGGGAATAGTAGAAGCCGACTTTAAGACCCGCCTTGCGGCAAGCATCCGCGTATTCGCGCACAAGATCTCTGCCGTTCATATAATTTTTGGTTGAAAAATCCCCTGCATCGGAGGGCCAGAGCGCAAAGCCGTCGTGATGGCGCGTTGTCAGTACAGCGTAGGAAAATCCTGCTTCTTTTGCGGCGGTAAGCCATTTTTCGGGATCGTAATCTTTTGGATCGAATTTTTCCGCGAGTGCCCAATATTGGCGAGGAGTGGCGATGCCGTTGCCTTTTGCACGGCGCACCGGGTCATCCATCATACCCCAGGATATATCCAGATCTCCGTGGACCGCGGAAATGCCGAAGTGTATGAACAGGCCGAGCTGTACGGGCTCATAGAACCATTTTGCACCCGGATGTGTCGTCCTTGTGAATCCTTCTGAGTGCGCAAAAGTATTGCCGATCATTGCGTGCTGTTCGGAAACGATATTATTTTTGCTCATAAAAACCCCCATGAGTATTTTTCTGTTTGTGAGATTTTACCATAAAATGCTCCTGCTGTCAATATTCTGTGCGGCGGTAAATAAATATTTTCTCTTTTTCAAAAAAATTCAAATACTTTCAAAAAAATGTGTACAAAAACGCATATTTGTGATACAATATATAAAAATCGTAATTATACTAGGGTCATATACCTATTTTTACCTAATTACGGATACGGAGGCGGTTTTTTGAAAAAAAGGATATTTTCTTTTGCTTTGGCACTCGTATTTTCACTTTTCGCTTTTACCTCCTGCGCAAGTGCGCTTGATACGTTCGAGGCATTTTTTGTTGCGGTAAAAAAATTCGATATAAAAGCGATGGGAGAGTGCGTTGACGGCGGCTCTGCGGAGTATTTTGAAAATGTTTCGGCTTGCGCGGATCTTCTTTCCGAGGAACAGACGGACAACGTGAAAAATATTTTCTCGTTTATTGAATACAGCTATAACAGCGAAGCCGCGGCAGACGCAAAAAGCTACGATATAAGGCTTTCTTACGTTGATTTTGATGCACTTATCGATACCGTGGAAGAAAATATGGCGATAGGCACGAAGAACGCTTCCGCTTATATAGAGGAACTTATCGAAAGCGAAAATTTCGAGCTTAGATACGTCAAAAAAGCGGATGTAACGGTCGCTGTTTCCGAGGAAGGCAAGATATACCTCGGATATCTCGGAGAAAACGCGGTCCTTACGCGCTTGCTCGGGCTTGATACGTTTTTGCGTTGGTACTCTGCTCAAATATAAAGGACGATAATTATGGAATATAACAAAAACAGAAAAAACTTTCGTGAAAAAGGCGAAAGAAACAATGAAGAAGCCGCGGACGGCAACGTGATAGTCGGCAGAAATCCCGTGCTGGAGCTTCTTAAAAGCGGGCGCGGAATTGAAAAGATATATATTCAGAAAGGCGAGCGCGAGGGCTCCGTTACAAAGATATATGCGGAAGCGCGCTCACGCGGAATAAACGTAGCGGAAGCGGACAAGCAGAAGCTTGACGCACTTGCCGGCACAAACGCCCATCAGGGCGTTGCGGCTATCGCCTCCGCAAAGGAATACGTTTCTCTTGAACGCATTCTTGAGATCGCGGCGGAAAGAGGAGAGAAGCCTCTTATCGTCGTTTGCGACGGGATAGAAGACCCTCACAATATCGGGGCTATAATCCGTTGCTGCGAGGGCGCGGGCGCGCACGGTCTTGTTATCGGCAAAAGACACGCTCCCGCACTCGGTCAGACCGTCTTTAAGGCAAGCGCGGGCGCTGCGGAGCATCTCCCCATTGCAAAGGTGACAAATATCGCTTCCGCGATAGACGAGCTTAAAGAGATGGGCGTTTGGACGTTTGCTGCCGAAGCCGGCGGCGCGGATTACCACAGCACGGATTTCGACCTTCCTTGCGCTATCGTTATGGGCAGCGAAGGAAACGGCGTTTCCAGACTTGTGAAAGAAAAATGCGATTTCCTTGTTTCGATTCCCATGTACGGAAAGGTAAACTCCCTCAACGTTTCCACGGCGGCATCCGTTCTGCTTTTCGATGCGGCCTATAAGCAAAGAAATAAATGAGCTACTCATTTTCAATAAATAAAATATTTGGAGGAAAAAAATATGGCGAACACCGACGAAAATAAAACTTCCGCCGGCGTTTTCGGCACTTCCGCCGATGAGCTTCTCCGCGGTCTTAACGCGCAGTACAAAGAAGACACCATCGTGAAGGATATCGCGGAAAATAACGGCGATATCGACCCGGAACAGCTTGAAAACGCTGCCAACTCCGCTTTTGAAAGTGCTCAGATAGATATGAGCTCTCTTTCCGATGCGGAATTCAAGTTCCTTTTCGACAGCTACCTTGCATCTTCCCACTTTGATATGAGCTTGCGCGAATCCGACTACGAGAGCCTGCACAAGCACATTATCAATATCCAAAAAAAATCCGGCGCAAAAACACTCTCCTACGATGAAATGAAGGAAAGCGTTTTTGACGGCTGCGCTCCCGCAAAGGGCGAAATGACCGAGGACGAAGAAACGGATATTCCTTTTGCGGAGGAGCCGTTTGAACAAAAGACCTCCGAGGAAATGGAGCTTTTCCGCCCCGATACGGGAAGCTACGATATAGAGCCCCCTGCCGAGGAAGATATTCCCGAAGAGGAAACGCCTGCTTTTGCACAGGAAAAACCCAAAAAGCGCAAAAAGTCTATTTTTGCTTGGCTGCGTTCCCTTATGCACGAGGATGACGAGGACGAGGACGAGCCTGAACCCGAACCTATTCCCGCGCCGGAGCCCGAGGTGTTCGACAAAGAGATGGAGCATACCGCGGAAACAACGGTATTCGATACTCTTGCCGTGAGCGAAGCGTTTGATCCCGAAGAGCAGGGCGAGCTCGGCACGCAGGAGGACTTTGAAGAAGATACATATTCCGAGGAAGATATCGAGGATACCTTGAACGAGGAAGCGGAAGAGCTTCCCGAGGAAATTTCCGCCCAGCTTCCCGAGGAGATCTTCGAGGATGACGAGGAGATATACGACGACGATATTTCTCCCACGGAGGAAATACTTGAAAATCGCATAGAGGATACGTCCTTGCTCGATTCTTACGAGCCTGAGATAGAAGAACCCGAAGAGCTTCCCGATGACGAGGAAGCGGTTACGGAAGAAGCCGATGCTATGATGACGGACACGGCTATGATGAAGGCATTCGGCATAGATTCCCACAAGGGAACGGAAAAAGATATTCCGAAGGATATCTTTGACGAAACCGCATATACGACCCTTGAAACAACGGCTGAAAACGATTCCGCGGAAGAACCCGAGAACGAAGACCCGAACGAGTACACCTCTTTCGAGCAGAACAAGGAATTGTTTGCCGCTTACAAGCACAAATACAACTCCGTTCGCATCCGTATGGCGATCTGCGCCGTGTTTGCGGTATTGCTTTTCGCTATTGAAAATATAGGTATATTCGGTGCAAGCCTGCCCTCGTTTATGCAGACGGCGGCGGGATATGCAACGGTTGAATGGGCGCTCCTTTTCGTTTGCGCCGTACTTGTTTGCGAAAACCTTATTTCCGCGGCGAAGGCTCTTGCAAAATTTGAGTTTACCCCGGACAGTGTATTGCTTATCTCATTCTTTATGTCTATGGTTACATCTGCCGTTGCTATATTCGCAGGCGGCAACGATATGAAGATGTTCAATTTCCCCTTTGCAGTATGCGTTTTGTTCTGCTTGCTCGCATCGTTCATTTCCGTGCGCAAGGAGATATTTACGTTCAAGATCATTTCTTCCAGAAAGAATAAATATGCCGTTACTCTTATGAAGAACGGCAAAAAATCTCCCGAAGCTGTTGAGTTTGCAGAGCATATGACGGAAAAAGCGCAGGCTTACAGCGTTGTAAACGCGGAATTTGTTGACGGTTACCTTGCAAGAAAGAGGGAAAGACCTTCTTCCTATAAAAAGCTTCGTATCCTTATCCCCGTTATATTCGCTGTGTCCGTTGCTTTCGGCTTCATTTTCGCATTCGTAGCGGAAGCCGGCGTTTACGGCAGCGTTTCCGGTGCATACGCGGCGTTCCTTATGTGTGCTCCTGCGGCTGTGTTCCTTTCCTATGAGCTTCCCGTTTATATAAGCTCTGTTCGTGCTTACTCCAACGCATCTGCCATCATCGGAGACGTTGCTCCCGAAATGGTGGAGAAAATGGCTGTTATCACTCTTTCGGATAACGATGCATTCGGCAAGGACGGCGTTCGCATCAAGGGCGTGAAGGTTATTGAAAACAACAAGATAGAAAACGTTATCCATTATGCTTATGCGGCTTGCTCCCTTGTAGGCGGTCCGCTTGCAAAAGTGTTCAAGCAGGCAACGCTCGATTACTCCGAGCCCGAAAACGTGGAGCTTCGCGTTCTTTCTGATATGGGTATAGATACGATGGTGGACGGCAAGCATATCGTTCTTGGCGTTCCGCAGTATATGGACGCGCAGTGCTTCCAGACCATCTATGAAACGGGTGACGAGCATTGGGAAGGAAAGACGAACAGACGTATCCTTTATCTTGCCTGTGACGAAGAGATCATTGCGAAATTCTATATCGAATATAAGGTTTCCCCCGATTTTTATTATCTTGTTAAGCATCTTTCCGAAGCGGGCGTATGCGTTTCCGTTCGCTCCAACGATCCTTGCATAGATACGGAAATATTCTATAAGAATAAGCTTTCTCCCGAGGAATATCTCCTCAAGGTGATCAAGGGAGAGAAGGATGATACCGCAAGCAGACGCGTTAAGGCGAAGTCTACGGCTATCGTTTCCACGGGCTCCGTAAAGGGACTTGTAAGATCCATTCTTCTTTGCGACAGGATCCGCAAGGTATCCAAGATCAATTTCGTTGTAAAGGCGGTAGCTGCCCTTATCGGCGCTGTTATAATGGGTGTGCTCATATTCACGGATACATATACGAACCTTTGGTCCGTATACCCCGCGCTCTTCCAGGCGTTCTGGGCAATACCTTTCTACCTCATTTCCAAGTTCTATATTTGATAAAAGAAAAAGGACAAGGAGTTTTTGGCGTGATACTCTTAACGGAGTATCACGCCAGTTCTATTCGCCTACGGCGAGTGATATTGCTACGCAGTGATATTCGGCTTACGCCGAGTGGTATTCGCTTCGCGAGTTTTAGAGGCGAATAGAATATCACTGTGAGGCGTAACCGAACAATATCACTGCCCGCAAGGGCAATATCACTCTTTGCGAAAGCAAAGAATATCACTTATAGACAGCAGAAAAAGAGAGAGTCTTACGGAATTTTGCTTCCGCATGACTCTCCCTTCTGGTTTATCGCCGGTTTCGCATTTGTTTTACAAATGCATCGGGCTGCGCCCATACTCCTATCTTATTTATCCGATAAGGACATCACCCGTTAAGCTCTTTGTCCTTATTTTCTTCAAAGCTTTATCTCGTTATCATCGCCGCACAGCCAATCCATAGATACGCCGAGGGCTTTGGAAAACATACGAAGCTCCGCATCGCAAACGTGGCGCTGATTTTTCTCTATGCGGGAAATTATAAGCGGAGTTATCTCCATACCCATAAGCTGCATTTTGATAGCGAGATCATTCTGCGTCATAGGAGGCTTTTGCAACGCTCTTCCGAGTCTGACACGCTCCGCACATATATTACCTTTTATCAAAAATAAATTTTTTGCCATATTGCACCTCAAAACATCTATTTCGGATATTTTATGTATTATATCTTGATTTTATATGAATTTTGTATATAATTGTTAATAGGCAAGAGTTATAAAATCCACTCTAGACAGGAAAATAATTTTTTTGAAAGGAACACAAAAATGCAAGATAAATCGAATAGCGCATCAAGAGAAGACATTGAATCTAAAAATGAAGCAAAACAAAAAGATAACGAAAGCAAGCGCCGTGCTATGGAGGAAGCTAAACGAGCATTTGGCAGAGCGCTTGCCGAAGCTTTTGCGGAAAGAATAGATGAAGAATTAGCTCAGGCAACAGACGTTGATGCTTCTGTCAGCGATGACCATAAAAGAAAAATGAACCGTATATTCAGAGAAAACGCAGGCACGGAAAACGTGCCTTACCCCGAAGTTGACGATCCTGTTTGAAATATAAATTTATAGAAAAAAGCTTCCCTGTGCAAGGGAAGCTTTTTATATTGGGGAGGTTTTGGGGGTTAGCCCTCCACTTTTTATTCATCGGGGAAATAGGTGGTTTCCTCGCTTGGTTCGGTTTTTGTAATACCGGGCGTTTCGGCTGTTGAAGCCGTTGCGGTGGTGCCGGGGGAGGCTGTTGCTTCGGACGTTTGCACGGAGGGGCGTGTTGTCACGGTGCTTTCCGTCTTGGCGGAACTGTGCGTTTGGGGTTCGGTCGTTGCTTGCGTCGTTTCTTCGGCGGTCTCTTCCAGAATATGCTCGCGGCAATATCGGTTATACGCTTTATCCTTTCCGGAGGTTCCGAAATATTCGCCCTTTTTTTGAAGAGAGGCGAAGAACGGAAGGTTTTCATCCAATGCGGGCTCGATGCCTATCGGCAAATATCTGTAAGTGTACTGTGAATCCGTTATTTTGAATTCGCAGGGAAAGGAGCGAGCCACTTTTAAGAGCGCGGTTTTTATTATATTTTCTTTCGGACATTTTTCGCAGGCGACGGCGTGCGTTATCTTATCGTATTCCACAAGGAAATGCGTGGAGCATTGCTCGCGCGGCTGTGTCCCTTTTTTGAAGTATCCCGTTTCTATCCTGTTTCCCCGTGGGTCGCTGTGGCACGCCTTTGCGGCAAGATGCCCGGAATCCACGCAGTAAGCGGAGGCGATCACATTTTCGCTCGTTGCAAACTTTTTCGTATAAGAGGGAAGAGAGGAATAAACTTTTTTCATAATACCGTCAAAAACGGTACAGGCGGGGTTGTTTTTGTATTCCCCAACGTCGCGACCGTCGCGGTATCCACTCCATACGCCGCAAACGTAATCGGGAGTAAAGCCGATAAACCATCTGTCGCCGCCGGAGTTGGACGTTCCTGTTTTTCCTGCGACTTCTACATTGTTTGCAAGAGAAAGCCCCTTTGCCGTACCTTTCAGAACTACGTTTTTGAGAAGCCTCGTCATAATATCGGCACTTTCCTCGGAGATAAGGCGTTCGGCGTTTTCTCCGTGGGACAGCAGCAGCGCGCCTGCACTGTCATACACGGCGGTGTAGGTGTACGGCTTTTCAAATTCTCCGCCGCGCGTGAACATAGTGTAAGCTCCCGCCATATCGCGCACCGAAACCCCAAGGCTCGTGGCACCAAGGGCAAGGGGGGCTACCGCTACGTCGGAAAGTATCTGTCCGTCCTCTCCCGCGGCACTTTCCACAAGCCCCGAAAGACCTGCTTTTTTGCAGAAATTAAAGGAATTCTGTACGCCTATTTTTTCAAGCACACGCACAGCAACGGTATTGACGGAGTTCATTATAGCTTTGTTTACCGTGGTGAGCCCCGAATAAACGCGGGGATTGTTTTTTGGCCACAAGGTGTAGGAAGATCCGTTTTTCGTAATGCTTACGGGAACGTCATCAAATACGGTCGCCCATGTGATAAGGTCTTTTTCCAGTGCGGGCGCATAAACGGATATCGGCTTCAGGCAAGAGCCGGGGGAACGGCGCGCTTTTGTGGCAAGGCAGAATGCGCGGTTGGCGCTTTTGCGCCCTCTGCCGCCCGCAACGGCACGCACAGCGCCCGTTTTGCCGTCGATTATAATTGCGGCACTGTCGGGAATGCCTTGTTCGTTGCGCGGAAAGTTTTTCGCGTTTGCGTAAAACTCATCTATCATATCCTGCATATCTTTGTCGAGCGTGGAATGGATGGATAGCCCGCCGGAGTAAACCTTTGCGCTCGCCATCTCGCGCGAGAGCCCGTAACATTCCGTAAGGTCGTTTATAACGTCTTCTATAAGCGCGTCAACGAACCAGGAGTATATTTCATCGGCGTGGGCGGAGCTTTCGCTTTCCGCGAGCGTTATCTGCTCGCAAAGCGCATTCTCGTATTCCTGCTCCGATATAAAGCCCAGCTCTTCCATACGCGCAAGCACGGTCTGCCTTCGGGCTTTGTTGTTTTCGCTTTTCTTAACGGGATCGTAATAAGACGGATTTTGAACTATGGCGGCAAGCGTTGCGGCTTCCGTAACGGAAACGTCGGACGCACTTTTGCCGAAGTATTTTTCGCACGCGGTCTCCACGCCGAAACAGCCGGAGGAAAGATATACGTTGTTGAGGTACATTTCGAGTATATCGTCCTTGGATGTTGTTTTTTCAAGGCGGAGTGCGCGCATTATCTCCGTAAGCTTTCGCTTGACGGTGACTTGGCTTTCGCCCGTCAGATTTTTGATGAGCTGCTGCGTGATAGTGGAGCCGCCGTAGCTTTTCCCTCCGAAAAAGTTGAGTATTGCGCCGAAAAGACGTTTTGGGTCTATACCGCAATGCTCGTAAAACCTGTGGTCTTCTATGGCGATAAAGGCTTTTTTTATATTCGGAGAGATGCTTTCGCCGTCTATCCAGATACGGTTTTCGGAGCCGTGCAGGCGCAAAAGCTCTTCTTCTGTGTCTTTTGTCGGCTTATAATATATTTTCGTCGTAAGTCCAAGTCCGCCTGCAAGCGCCCGAACGTCGAGGTCGGCATCGATATTTTTCATATATACGAAAAAAACGGAAGCGACCGCCGATGCGCTTAAAAAAGCGATCAAAATACAGGTCAGCAGGGTATAAGATATTCTTTTTAAGATTTTGTTTTTTCGCTTAATAAAAATCACCTCTTTTTGAATATTGTGCCGTATATACGCCAATAATATTCGGTGAAAAAATCTGTAAAAAGAGGTGATTTTATGGAACGTTCAAGGTTTGCTTCGGGAATGATGGCTTTTTTTGTTTTCCTTGTGCTTGTGGTGAGCGTGCTTACTATGAGCCTTTGCCTTGGCATAAAAAGAAGCGTGAAGAACGCCGTTTACGGTGCGGGCGGTGACGCCGTGCAGGCTGTTGCCGATGCACAGGACACAACAACTTCCGAAAATACGGATATTCCGAAAGCAATATTTTCCGCAATACTTTCCGAGGGGCAAATATATATTTACGATGTTTACGGTAAGCTTTACGGTACTGTAAATGCTCATATGGAATTTTTGACGGAAAGCGATAGGGTCCTGCTTTCCGACGGGGTGGATTTTTACACGGAGGAGGAGCTTCGCTCGTTTGTCAACGATTTTGAGGAATAGCAAAATATCCTGCATATGCAGGGTATTTTGCTATTTCAGTACAACACCGTTTTCGCCCAGCAGCTTTTTTAGGTACGCCAGCATATGGGGGCGAACGTCCGCGCCAACGCTGTATTTTTCGTATTTCTTCTCTTTTTCACTGTAAAATATAACCGGTGTCGGTCCCTCGAATATAGCGAGGGTGTTCATAACTTTTTCAAAGATCTCGCCCTCTTTATCGGGAACTTTAAGATACATTTTAGAATGCTTTTCCGCTTTGGGGGCTGATGTTTTTTCTCTTTCGGTTTTTGGAGTCTCCGTTTTTTTCTCATATCCCGGGGCGCTTTGGCGCGCGGGATATATCTTTTTCGGTGCGGCTTCTTCGGGAAGCCCCTCCTCAATGAGATTTATGGCGGAGACAAGAATTTTTGGTGCTTTGTCTTCTTCTGCGGAGATCTCTCCGCGAAGGCATACCGCGGTGTCCTTCATAAGGACGTGGGCGGAGTTTTCGAATATCTTTGGGAATACCACGAGCTCTATTTCGCCCGTTTTATCTTCCAGCGTTACAAACGCCATAGATGCTCCGTTTCTAGTAGATTTTACGGTCTTTCCTGTTATAAGCCCACAGAGCTTTACCTTTTGCTTGTCTGCAAAAGGTATAACGTCGCTGTCCTGCTCCTCATCGGAGAAGGAAGCGAGGATAGAGCCTATGGGCATCGGTATTATTTCATCAATGTATTCGTTATAATCGTCCAGCGGATGTCCGGAGAAATACATTCCCGTGAAATCCTTTTCCTCTCGCAGTTTTTCCTTTACGGAAAATTCGGGAATGTCGGGATAATTGTAGTTTTCCGTTTCTCCGAAAGCTTCGCGCGCACATATGTTGCCAAGAGAAAAAAGATCCACTTGATCTGCGTTTTGCTCCCTTGCACGGCGAAGATACATATCGATTATAGCTTCGTATTCGCTGTGAAGCGCGCTTCGCTTCGTTCCAAGAGAATCGAATGCACCGCTTCCGATAAGTGCTTCCACCTGACGCTTATTAAGCTCGCAACGGCTCATGCGTTTTACAAAATCCACGAAGGATTTAAAGTATCCGTTTTCGCGTCTTTCCGCTATCACCTGGGAAAGGAAAGCGTCGCCCACGTTTTTTATTCCCAAAAGCCCGAAGCGAACGGACTTTTTGCCGTCCTCTCCGAGAGTTACGTGGTAAGTCTTTCGGCTTTCGTTTATATCGGGACCCAAGACCTGTATCCTCATCTTTTTTGCTTCTTCGATATAGGAAGCGCTTTTTGTAAGGCTGTCCGAAACGGAGGAGATGAGGGCGGCAAAATATTCGCAGGGGTAGTGCGCTTTCAGGTATGCCGTGCGGTAGGAAATGTATGCGTAAGCTGTCGCATGGCTCTTGTTGAAAGCATATTTTGCAAAGGATGCCATATTGTCGAATATCTCCTCGGCATCTTCTTTTGAAAGCCCTGCGGCAAGCGCACCCGTGCAAAGCACGTTTCCGTTTTCGTCCTTTTCTCCGTAGATGAAAGCATCGTGCTCCTTTGCCATCTCACCGCTTTTTTTCTTTGACATAGCGCGGCGAACGATATCGGCTCTGCCGAAGGAAAAGCCCGCGATGGAACGGCATATCTGCATTACCTGCTCCTGGTAGATGATACAGCCTGATGTATTCGAGAGTATATCGCGCAGGGCATCGCACTTATAAGTTACTTTAGCGGGGTTTTGGCGGTTGGAAAGGAAGAGGGGGATGGAGTCCATGGGACCCGGGCGGTAAAGAGCAATGGCAAGGACGATATCCTCTATATTTTTCGGCTGCATACCGATAAGAAGCTTTTTCATCCCTGCACTCTCAAGCTGAAAAAGTCCCTCCGTTTTTCCTTGGCACAGAAGCTCGTAGGCTTCTTTATCATCAAGCGGTATCTTCGTAATATCGAAATCGGGCTCGTTTTCGCGTATCTGCTTCTCCGTATCGGAGATGATGGTAAGGTAGCGAAGCCCGAGAAAGTCGAATTTCAGAAGTCCGAGCTGTGCTACGGTATCCATTGTGAACTGTGTGAGCGTCATATCGCTAGATACGGCGACGGGGACGTATTCATATACGGGGCGGTCTGTGATAACGATGCCTGCGGCGTGTGCGGAAACGTGGCGCGGCATACCCTCAAGCGACATTGAAATATCTATGAGTTTTTTGACCTCCGCGCTGTTTTGATACATTTCGCCAACCTTGCCGCGCATAGCATCCGCAAGGGTAACGTGAAGGTCGTTCGGCACGGCTTTAGCAACAACGTCAACGTCCGCGTAATTCATACCGAGGGCGCGGCCAACGTCGCGTATAACAGCCTTTGCGGAGAGCGTTCCGAACGTGGCGATGCCGCAAACGTGGTCCTTGCCGTATTTTTCGGAAACGTAATCTATCACCTCGCCGCGCCTGTCATAGCAGAAGTCGGTGTCAAAATCGGGCATACTTATTCTTTCGGGGTTTAGAAAACGCTCGAACATAAGGTCATATTTGATGGAGTCAACGTCCGTGATCCCGCAAAGATAAGCCACAAGGCTTCCTGCGCCGGAGCCTCTTCCGGGACCCGTCGGTATCTTGCGCCTTTTGGCAGCGGCAATGAAGTCCTGAACTATGAGATAATACTCCGAATATCCCATTTTCGAAATAATGGAAAGCTCATAATCTATACGCTCGCGGTACTCGCTCTCGGGATGCTTTTCGGTGAATTTTATCGCTCCCAGAGCGACTTTTTGGCGAAAACCCTCATCGGCAAGACGCGCAAGATACGCGCTTGGCTCTTCTCCCGTTTCAGGGGTGAAGCGCGGAAGATAGAGCTTGTCGAAATCAAAATCGAAATTGCACATTTCGGCAATTTTGACAGTATTCTCGATCGCTTGGGGATATGCGGAAAAGAGCATCTTCATCTCTGAGGTGCTCTTGTAATAGAACTCGTCCGTTTCAAAGCCGAAGGGTCTTCCGTCCTCTATTTTGGAGTTCGTCTGTATGCACATAAGAACAGCCTGGGTATCAGCATCCGCGCGGCGAAGATAATGTACGTCATTTGTAGCAACAAGGGGGATGCCCGTTTCGTTGTGAAGGGATAGGAGGGCTTCGCAGACCTCCTTCTGCCCGTTCATACCGTGATCCTGAAGCTCAAGATAAAAGTTTCCTCTGCCGAATATACTATCAAACAAAAGCGCATGCTCACGCGCTTTATCGAAATCTCCCGAAAGTATTGCGCGCGGGATGGCTCCGGCAAGGCACGCGGAAAGGCACACGAGCCCCTCGCTGTGTGAGCGCAGGAGCTCAAGGTCTATCCTCGGCTTTGTATAGAAGCCTTCCGTATATGCGCGTGACACCATAAAGCAGAGATTTTTATATCCCGTTTCGTTTTTGCAAAGGAGAACAAGGTGGTTGCGCGAAGAGCCGTCGTTTCTCGTTTTATCGAAACGGGAGGAGGGCGCAACGTACACCTCGCAGCCGATAATAGGCTTCACGCCTGCGTTTTTGCACGCTTTGTAAAAATCTACGACACCGAACATCGCGCCGTGGTCTGTGATGGCAACGGCAGGATGACCGTTTTGTGCGGCTGCTTTCGGTATCTCCGAGATGCGGCACGCACCGTCGAGCAGACTGTATTCCGAGTGTAGATGAAGATGTACGAAAGACACGTTATTCCTCCTTTGCTTTTGCTGTTTTATTTATAAAGCTCGTAAAATTTCATTATTTTTGCAAGGATCTTGCTTACCTGCGATTTTGATATCGGAGGCTGCATCATTTCTCCAAGCTCCTTTTGCGAAACGTCATCGTGCTCTGTACGAAGATCGGCAAGCCTTTGCATCTGGGGAGTCATTTCTTCAAATTTGCCCTTGGCTTTAAGGTCGTTTATCGCACTTATCTGTGCGGCGGCGGCATCTATGGTCTTGCCGAGATTTGCAACCTCAAAGTTGGATTGCCTGTTTGCCTGATTGCGCAGCTCGCGCTTTATTTGCTCCGACATAATATCCATTGCGGATCTCGTTGCTCCTATGAGGGTAAGAAAGTCCTCCACCATCGCGCTTTCGCGGTAATATATTATCTGGCTGGATTTTCTTGCGGAGATTTTGGGCATACCTATGCGTTCGGAAAGCAGCACGGCTGTATCCACGGCAAGGTCCGCGTGCGGAGAGGAGATCTCAAGATGATAGGAATGATCGGGAGAGTTTACAAATCCGCCTGCGAGGAACGCGCCGCGTATATAAGAAACGGCGCATTTTTTACAGCCGAAAAGATGCTTGTTGACCTTATATATATTTTCTTTCCCCTCAAAAAGCGCAAAAAGCTTTTCGAGCTCTTCTTTTTTCGTTATCTCCGTTTTATACGTTGACGAGGTGCGCGCTTCGCTTATTTCGGGAGTTGCGGCAACGTCTGTGCAGATGAGCAGGAGGGAAGTGAAGATATCGGATACCTCCGGCGTTTCCGTTATAAATTTAACTCCGTTTTCACCAAAAGAAGAGCTGAAAGAAAGCATTGCGCGAAGCTGCGCGCGTGCGCAGCAATCGTGCTCCGGCGGAAGCGCGGAAACGGAAGATTTTGCATTTCCTGAAAAAGACATAGCGAACATCCTTTACTTTACATAGATTATTTCAAGCTCAAGCGTAACGCCGAACTTTTGGGATACTGTTTCTTTTATTTTGTCCGTAAGAGCAAGCACGTCGTGCGAGGTAGCACCGCCTCTGTTTATAACAAAGCCTGCGTGCTTTTCGGAAACTTCGGCGCCGCCGACACAAAAGCCTTTAAGCCCCGCGTCCTCTATAAGCTTACCTGCAAAATATCCTTCGGGACGTTTGAAGGTGCTTCCGGCATTCGGATATGAGAGGGGCTGCTTATCGTGTCTTTTTTGCATATTTTCCCGCATCAGCTCTTCGATCTTCGCTTTTTCTCCTTTTTGAAGCCCGAACTCCGAGGAGAGGATTATAAGCTTGTTATTTTGAAATACGCTTTTGCGGTAAGCAAATCGGTGCTCATCTTGCGAAAGGGTGAGCGTCTTGCCCGTCTTAGGGTCAAGACAGGTGCTTTCGATAAGTATATTCGATATTTCTCCGCCGTACGCGCCCGCGTTCATATAGACCGCGCCGCCCACCGTGCCCGGAATGCCATATGCGAATTCAAGCCCCGAAAGTGATGCTTTGGCGGCGGAGAGGGCAAGCCCCGTGAGGGAAAATCCGCTTCCGCAGCGGATTTTTTCATTTTCTGTTTCCAAATTGCAAAGAGCGTGCGTAAATATTACAAGAGCATCAACGCCGTCGCTGTCGAAGAGGAGGTTGGAGGCATTTCCGACGATCTCATACCGAAGACCGTTTTCGTTTGCCGCACTTATAAGAGAGATAAGCTCCTTCTCATTCCTCGGGAATGCGGCAAAGCGCGCGTTCCCGCCGATCTTAAACGTGCTGTGCTGCGCAAGAGGAAGATCCTCAAATACTTTGGCACAAGCACTTTCGAGTGAAGTGAAAAGTGTGTTTTTTTTCATATATTCTCCTCTCTTTGAAATTATTTCGAATACAAGAAATAATACATAATAAGTATATCAAAAAAAATGCGTTTTGCATATAGTTTCGGCAAAAAAATAAAAAGAAATTTCCTTTTTTCGAAAAGCAGAAAAAAGCCGAAAAATGCGCTTTGAGAGTGCGTTTTGACAATTATGACGGAAAGTATCTTGCAAAATTCACATATTGTACAAAAAAATGAAAAAAGGCGGAAAAGTGGCTTTGGGTGCTTGAAATTGGCTTTTTTGTATAGTATAATGATTATAATTGAGATAGTATAAGTAATTTTGACGCTTATGATCGGAGGTCTTTAAATATGGATATTGAAAAATCGGATCTGGCTTCATATCTTTTCTGTCAGGGAACGAATAACTATGCCTATGAATACCTCGGTGTGCATATGAGCGAGAGCGCGGGTATATATACCTACACTTTCCGTGTGTGGGCTCCGAAGGCTCACAGAATATTCGTTTGCGGCGATTTCAATGCTTGGGACGAGTCTTTGCCTATGGAAAAGGACGCGGATTCAGGCATTTGGACTGCGGTGCTTCCGAGCAGGGTAAGACTTGAAGGCAACAGGTACAAATATAAGATCGTTGGCAACAACGGAACTCATATGAAAGCCGACCCGTTCGCGTTTTCAAACGAAACGCTCAAAAACACGGCGTCCGTTATATACGATATCGATTCATTCAAATGGCACGATGAAAAATGGCGCGAAACGGCAAAAGACCGTTTTCGCTCATCCGACAAGCATTTCTGTTCCTCCCCCGTGAACATTTACGAGATGCACCTCGGTTCTTGGAAAACGCGCGGCGGCAAGACCAACGTGAATGGGGATGCGTACCTCAACTACCGCGAGATAGCAGAGGAGCTTGCACCGTACCTCAAGGAGATGGGATACACCCACGTGGAGCTTATGCCCGTTATGGAGCATCCGTTCGACGGCTCCTGGGGCTATCAGGTCGGCGGATATTACTCTCCCACGGCGCGCTACGGCTCTCCCTCGGATTTTGCGTATTTTGTGGATAAGCTCCACGAATACGGCATTGCGGTAATTCTCGACTGGGTGCCGGCACACTTTCCCAAGGATGAACACGGGCTTTATGAGTTCGACGGTGACCTGCTTTACGAATACAAGGGCAAGGACCGTATGGAGCATAAGGGCTGGGGAACGCGCTGCTTTGACGTGGGATATCCTGCTGTGCAGTCGTTTCTTGTATCCAATGCGCTGTTCTGGATGAGAAAATATCACGTTGACGGGCTTCGCTGCGATGCCGTTGCCGCTATGCTTTATCTCGATTTCGATAAAGCGCCCGGCGAATGGGTGCCGAACGAGTTTGGAGATAATAAAAACCTCGAAGCAATAGCGTTTTTCCAAAAGCTCAATAAAGCGATCTTTGCGGAGTTCCCGTATGCCCTTATGGTTGCGGAGGAATCCGCCTCCTGGAACGCCATAACAAAGCCAGTTCACGAGGGAGGCCTCGGCTTTAACTTCAAGTGGAATATGGGATGGGCAAACGACCTTTTCGAGTACGTTGCAATAGACCCATTTTTTCGCAAGGGAAGCCACGAAAAGCTTACGTTCCCCATGATGTACGCTTTTTCGGAGAATTACATACTCTCCGTTTCGCACGACGAGGTGGTTCACGGAAAGAAATCCCTGCTTGATAAAATGTACGGTACAAATGAGGAAAAATTCCCGATGTTCCGCGCGTTTATGGGTTATATGATGACTTTCCCCGGAAAGAAGCTTATTTTTATGGGCACGGAATATGCGCCTTTCCGCGAGTGGGACTACGAAAACGAGCTTGAGTGGTTTATGCTCAAATATCCTAACCACAGCGCGATAAAGCAATATGTTAAGGAGCTCAATCACCTTTACCTTTCTTCTCCCGAACTTTGGGAGATAGACGATTCCTGGGAGGGATTTCAGTGGATCGAAGCTGACCAGAGCGAGCTTAACGCAATATCGTACCGCAGAATAGATATGCAGGGCAACGAGTATATAGTCGTTATAAACTTTTCTCCCGAAAAGCGCGCGCATTATACACTGCGCGTACCGGAAGAAGGCTCTTACGAGGAGATATTCACCTCCGACGCAGAACGCTTCGGCGGAAACGGAACGAAAAACGGAACGCTCAGGGCAAAGGCGCTTGAAACCGAAGGGGAGCTTCGTGCGGCACTTGATATAGTTCTTCCGCCGTACGGTGCGCTCGTTTTCAGAAAAAAGCCCGCGGTAAGCGTAAAAAATAAAAACAAAGGTCTTTCTTTGAATAAAGAGAAAAAATGATAGATCGATAAAGATAATAAAAACTTTAAGATAAATACAGCATTATCCCGGTAATATCCAAAAAAGAAAAATATACAGAAAGCGGAGGACAAAGACTTATGTACAGAAAAAAAGAGTGTATAGCAATGCTTTTGGCGGGAGGACAGGGAAGCCGCCTTTACGTTCTTACGGAAAAGACAGCGAAACCCGCCGTACCCTTTGGCGGAAAATACAGGATCATAGACTTTCCGATGTCGAACTGCGTGAATTCCGGTATCGATACGGTCGGTGTACTTACACAGTATCAGCCCCTTGCTCTTAACGAGTATATCGGCAACGGCGAGCCGTGGGATCTTGACCGCACGAACGGCGGCGTAAGGGTACTCCCCCCTTATCAGGCAAAATCCTCTTCCGAGTGGTATCGCGGAACAGCGAATGCTATTTATCAGAACATCAATTTTATAGAGCGTTATTCTCCCGAATACACTCTCATTCTCTCCGGCGACCACATCTATAAGATGGATTACAGCCGTATGCTCCGAGAGCATAAGAAAAACGGTGCGGACTGCACGATAGCGGTCCTCAAGGTTCCGATGGAGGAGGCTTCGCGCTTCGGCATCCTCAACACGAACCCCGACGGCAGTATCTACGAATTTGAAGAAAAACCCAAAAACCCCAAGAGCAATAACGCTTCTATGGGCATCTATATTTTTAATACAAAAACACTTATCGAATATCTCAAAGCCGATGAAGCGGACGAAAACTCCAGCAATGACTTCGGCAAAAACATCATTCCCAATATGCTGAACGACGGCAAAAAAATGTATTCCTACCTCTTTGAAGGCTATTGGAAGGACGTTGGTACTATTGAAAGCCTTTGGGAAGCGAATATGGATCTTCTCGGCAAGAATCCCGAGTTCAATCTCTATGACAAACGCTGGCGTATATTCTACCGCCACAACGCGGAGCCGCCGCACAAATTCGGCAAAAACGGCAAGGCTTACAACGCTATGCTTACGGAAGGATGCGTGGTTGACGGCGAGGTTCGCAACTCCGTTCTTTCAAACGGTGTTTGCGTTGAAGAGGGCGCATACGTTAACGATTGCGTTATTATGGCAAACGTAACCATCAAAAAAGGTGCAAGAGTCGAATACGCTATAATAGATTACGATACGGTAATAGGCGAAAATGCCGTTGTCGGCGCAAGCCGTGCGGACGGAAACAAGATAACGGTGCTCGGTGCGGGCTGTAAGGTTGCGGACGGCGACACAGTTCCCGCAGGCGAAATGCTCGATGCACAGATATAAAGGAGGATAAGGATATGTCAGCAGTAGGTATTATTTTTTCCAATATTCACGACAGAAACATTTCTGAATTGACCAGAGTTCGCACAATGGCGTCTGTTCCTTTTGCGTGCAGATACAGACTTATCGACTTCCCCCTTTCCAATATGGTGAACTCCAATATCACCACGATCAACGTCATTACACATTATAATTATCAATCTCTTATGGATCATATCGGCACGGGTAAGGACTGGGATATGGCAAGACGCTCCGGCGGTATAAAGATATTGCCGCCGTATATCTCCGCTTTCGCAAACAATGAAAACGAGCTTTACCACACGCGCCTTGAAGCACTCAAGAGCATCAATCATTTTATCGCAGGTATGACAGAGGATTACGTTGTTATGGCAGACTGCGACGTTATCTGCAACGTTGACCTTGACGATATGATAAAAGCTCATATTGAAAGCGGCGCGGATATGACATTTGCGGTGCATAATAAGCCTTTGACAAAGGAAGCGGCAAAGAAATATACGCTTATCACCTCCGATGAAACGGGAACTATCACCGATATTGAAGTAAAACCCAATAACTTTGAGGGTGAATCCGACGTGCTTATCAATATCATCGTTTGCAGCCGCAGATATCTCCAGCAGATGGTGCTTGATGCTATAGCGCATGACTACAAGAGTATGACGAAGGATATCCTTATGAAGACTCTTGACCGCCGCAACTATAAGATATACAGACACGAAGGCTATGCCGCAACTATTTCCTCTATGGAAGAATATTTCGCTCATAATATGGAGCTTATCACGGATACCGACAAATACGATTCCGTATTCAACGTGGAAGAACGCCCCATCCTTACAAAGGTACGCAATTCTCCTCCCACGTATTACGGGGAAGAGTCCAACGTGAAAGACTCCCTTGTTGCGGATGGCTGTGTTATCGAAGGTACTGTTGAAAACTGTATCATCTTCCGCGGTGTCCGCGTTGGCAAAGGCGCCGTTGTTAAAAACTCCATCCTCTTCCAGGATACCATCGTAAGCGACAACGCTTCTCTCAACTGCGTTGTTGCGGATAAGAACGTGTTCATCCACGAAGGCGTAACGCTTTCCGGTGCGCCCTCGATCCCCTTCTATCTCGATAAGAGAAGAATGGTTTGATTTTTGAAAAAAGAGGTACAATAAAATGAAAAAGATACTTTTCGCCGGTGCCGAGGCTATGCCTTTTGCGGCAACGGGCGGTTTGGGCGACGTTCTCGGCGCGCTCCCCTCATCCCTTACTTACGTACACCCCGATTGGGACGTAAGAGTCGTAATACCGCTTTATGCTCAGGTCGGCAAGGAATGGCGCGATAAGATGACTTTTGAAAAAAGCATCACGGTTGGCCTTGCATGGAGAGAGCAGTACTGCGGAATATATTCGCTCAATTACAAGGGTGTGAAATATTACTTCCTTGATAACGAATATTACTTCAAGCGTGCATCTCTTTACGGATTTTTCGACGATCCCGAACGCTTTGCGTTCTTCTCCCGTGCGCTTCTCGATATGATGGCGGCCGTGGATTTCTATCCCGATATACTCCACGCAAACGATTGGCAGACGGCGCTTTCCGTTGTGGTCCTCAAGCAGGAGCGCGCGGATTGGGAAGGCTACAAGGACGTAAAAGCTGTTTATACCATCCATAATATCGATTATCAGGGCATATACGGTATGGGTATTCTCGGTGACGTTTTCGGACTTTCCGAGGAAAACGCATCCATTATGGAATATAACGGAGATATAAACCTTACAAAGGGTGCTATCGTCTGTGCGGACTTTGTTACGACGGTAAGCCCCAGATATGCGGAAGAGATCAAGACGGAGTATTTCTCCCATGGCTTGCACCATATCATCAATCAGTACAGCTATAAGATAGGCGGTATCATCAACGGTATCGATGAGGCTGTATATAACCCGAAAAATGACCTGGACATTCCCTTTACATATACCAACCGCGGGCTTGCGGGAAAGAAGAGGGATAAGGAAGAACTTCAGAAGGAGTTCGGCCTTAACGTAGATCCCGACGTTCCCGTGATCGCAATGGTGTCCCGCCTTGCGGAGCACAAGGGCTTCGACCTTGTTTGCGCTATTGCGGATGAGCTTATGAACGATAACGTACAGTTCGTCCTTCTCGGCACGGGCGACCCCGGATTTGAACATTTCTTTGAAGAATTCGGCAAGCGCCATCCCGGAAAAGCAGGCATCAAGCTTGCGTATAACCGCAAGCTCTCCAAGCTTATCTATGCGGGCGCGGATATGTTCCTCATGCCTTCCAAGTCGGAGGCGTGCGGACTTGCACAGATGATCGCTTCACGCTACGGCACAGTGCCGATAGTTCGTGAAACGGGCGGTCTTTACGATACTATCAAGCCCTACTCTTGGGACAGAAGCGGTAACGGCTTTACCTTTGCCGCATATAATGCGTATGATATGCTCTACGTTATCAGAGAGGCAGAGGGTATTTTCCAGGATAAAGAAAACTGGGATAGACTCGTTAAGAAAATTATGAAAATCGACTTCTCGTGGAAAACTTCCGCAAGCAAATATGCGGACCTCTACGAAACTATATCACCGGCAAAGCAATAATTCGGAGGAAAAAATGGCAGATTCAATCAAACAGCAGAAAATAAAGGAAGCGCTCGAAAATAAGCTTTCCCGCTACTTCGGCGTAGCGGCGGACGACGCTTCCAAAGATCAGGTTTATAAAGCGGTTATCCTTACTGTAAAGGATATGCTTACAAGCGGCAGATCGACGTTCCGCAAAGCAATGAAAAACGATAAGGCAAAGCGCGTTTATTACCTTTGCATGGAGTTCCTTATAGGACCCTCCCTACGTAACAATCTTCGCAACCTCGGCGTTGTGGAAGAATACGCAGAGGTACTTTCCGAGATGGGCTATGACATCAACGAGCTTTACACGATGGAACGCGATCCCGGTCTTGGCAACGGCGGTCTTGGCAGACTTGCGGCTTGCTTTATGGACTCTCTCACAACGCTCGATTATCCCGCAACGGGTTTCTCCCTTTGCTATGAATACGGTCTTTTCAAGCAGAAGATCATAGACGGCGACCAGGTGGAGCTTCCCGATGTATGGATGCCCTCCGGCGACGGTTGGCTCGTTCCCAGAACGGATAAGACCTTTACCGTTCGTTTCGGCGGTAAGCTTTCCGAAAAGTGGGATGATGACCACCTCAACATCATTCATACGGACTATGAAGAGGTTCAGGCGGTTCCGTATGATATGATGATCTCCGGTTATGACAGCTTTGCTGTAAATAACCTGCGTTTGTGGCGCGCACATGATATTACAAACTTCAATATGAAGCTGTTTACACAGGGTCAGTATATGCAGGCTGTTAAACAGAATACGGATGCGGAAACGATAACAAAGGTGCTTTATCCTTCCGATGACCATATGGAAGGTAAGATCCTCCGCCTTAACCAGCAGTATTTCCTTGTTTCCGCTTCCTTGCAGAATATCATTGCGGATCACCTTGCTGTTTACGGTACGCTTTCCAACTTCGCGGAAAAGAACTCTATCCATATAAACGATACCCACCCCGCGCTCTGCATTCCCGAGCTTATGAGAATCTTTATGGACACATATTCCTACTCTTGGGAATCCGCTTGGGATATAGTTACAAAGACTGTTTCTTATACTAACCATACAGTCCTTCCCGAAGCGCTTGAATGCTGGAACGAGGACCTCTTCCGTCTTCGTCTTCCCAGAATCCACCAGATCGTTTGCGAGATCAACCGCAGATTCTGCGCAGATCTTTGGGATGCATACCCCGGAGATTGGGACAGAATTTCCCGTATGTCCATCCTTGGCAACGGTCAGGTAAGAATGGCGAACCTTTCCGTTGTAGGTTCCCACCACACAAACGGTGTTTCTGCGCTTCACAGCGAAATTTTGAAACAGACCGTTTTCCACGATTTCTATAAATACACACCCGATAAATTTACAAACGTAACGAACGGTATTGCTCACCGCCGTTGGCTTTGCTACTCCAATCCCGAGCTTGCAGCCCTTCTCGATGAAACTATCGGAACGGATTACCGCAAGAATCCGCAGTCTATTTCCGCGTTTGCTAAATATATCAACGATTCCTCCGTTACGGATCAGCTGCGCGCTATCAAGCACCACAATAAGGAAAGATTTGCGGCAAAATATAATGCCGTAACAGGCGGCTCCATCGATACGCACGCTATCTTTGACGTACAGGTAAAACGAATCCACGAATACAAGCGCCAGCTTCTCAACGTGCTTAAAATAGTTTCTCTCTACGATGAGCTCCTTCAGAATCCCGACCTTGATATCAAGCCCCAGACGTTTATCTTCGGCGGTAAGGCTGCACCCGGCTACTATTTTGCAAAGGATATTATAAAACTCATCTGGTCCCTTGGCAAAGAGATCGATAAGAATCCCAAGATCCGCGAAAAGATCCGCGTTATCTACCTTGAGGATTACAACGTAAGCACGGCAGAGATACTTATGCCCTCCACGGATATTTCGGAGCAGATCTCTCTTGCGGGTAAAGAAGCTTCCGGTACGGGCTGTATGAAGTTTATGATAAACGGCGCACTTACGCTCGGTACGCTTGACGGTGCTAACGTAGAAATGGCAGAGGCTGTGGGCAGAGATAACATCTATATCTTCGGTCTTACTTCCGAAGAGGTTGACGATCTCTGGAAGCGCGGCTATAACTCTATGATCTACTACAAGACCAATCCCAGACTCAAATCCACTATCGATCGCATTTCACGCGGCTTTAACGGTGAAGATTTCTCCGGTGTTGTAAACTACTTCCTTGCAAGCGGCAAGATCGCAGACCCCTATATGTGTCTTGCAGACTTTGAGTCCTACGTTAAAACAGCGCAGAAGGTGGTTGACGATTACGCGGACAGAGATACTTGGACAAAGCGCTCTCTTCTCAATATCGCTGCCGCAGGCAAATTTGCTTCCGACAGAAGCATTGACGAATATGCAGAGAATATCTGGAACTTAAAATCTATAAAGGAATAACTTTTTTATGTCGAGCTTTATAAAAGGCAATAAGATTTGGCACAGAATAGAGAAAAAAATTCTCATTTCAGAGGGGAAAGAAACGGAGCCGGGGCTTTGCGGAGCTTTCACGCTTGACAGCACCGTGCGCTTCATTCTCGATATGAAGATTTCCGCAAAGAGCGCCAAGATGATATTCATTTCCGACGCAAACGGTAAAAGACAGGAATTTGAAATGATCTCGGACTGTGACGGAAACTTTTTTGCAGAGATCCCTATGAAGAGCATCTGCGAAAAAAGCGGGTTGTTCTTTTATGAGTACTTGCTTAATACCGCGCACGGCGATTTCTACGTCGTGCGCGACAACGCCGACTTTACGGAAAAGATCATAGATAAAGAGCCGAACGGCGAAGAACGCTTTCAGCTCCTAATTTATGAAAAAAGGGAACGATACCCCGAATTTTTCCGCGGCGGCATTGCGTATCAGATATTTGTAGATAGATTTTTCCGCGGCGGAAACGAACCTCTCAAGTCCGATGCCGAGCTTAATCCCGATTGGTACGGCGGCGTTCCCGCTTATTTCCGTCCGGGAGATAAAGAATTCAAAAACAACGTGTTTTTCGGCGGGGATCTTCCCGGCGTTGAAAAGAAGCTTTCATATATAGCTTCCCTTGGAGTTACGACCGTATATCTTAATCCAATATTCCTTTCCTCCTCGACGCATAAATACGATACGGCGGATTATATGCAGATAGACCCGATGTTTGGCGGCGAAGAGGGTTTTCGTTCCTTTATGAAGGCGGCGAAAAAGCACGGGATCTCCGTTATCCTCGACGGTGTTTTTAACCATACGGGCGATGACAGTATATATTTCAATAAATACGGAAAATACGATACTGTCGGGGCGTATCAATCCAAGGACTCCCCCTATGCCGAATGGTATAATTTTACGGATTTTCCGGAAGAATACGAATCTTGGTGGGGCTTTAAAAATCTTCCCCGTGTTATGAGCGATACCCCGTCATATAAAAAATTCCTCTTCGGAGAGGACGGCGTTATCCGCAAATACATCCGCGAGGGTATTTGCGGTTGGAGGCTTGACGTTGCGGATGAGCTTTCCGATGAATTTTTGGAGGAGCTTGCCGCCTCCGCTAGGGAAGAGAGAGCAGATGCTCTTGTTCTGGGCGAGGTGTGGGAGGATGCTTCCAATAAGGTGTCCTACGGCAAGCGGCGTTCCTATTTTTCGGGCAAGGAGCTTGACTCCGTTATGAATTATCCGATGCGTGAGGCGATAATCGCTTACGTTCGCCACGGTGATATGTGGAAGTTCTTGCGGACGGCAAACTCCCTTTACTATAACTATCCCAGAGAAATGACACATCAGCTGCTCAACCTGCTCGGCTCGCACGACACAGTGCGCGCTATCACGATGCTTGCGGGTTCCAGCAGCGAAGGGCTCTCCTCCGATATGCTTGCGGAAAAGCGTATGACTCAGGAGGAGTATAAGCTTGGCGTAAAGAGGCTCAAGCTTGCATATTTTATCCTTGCTACGATACCCGGTGTGCCGTGTATCTATTACGGCGATGAGATCGGAATGGAGGGGGAAAAAGACCCCTTTAACCGCAGACCGTACCCTTGGGGCAGAGAAAACCACGATCTTCTGCGTTACTTCCGTAAGGTCGGAAGGATGAGAAGAAGGGAAGATGCGTTTGCCGACGCAGATTTTGAGATTATGTATATTGACCGTTCGATTCTTGTTTTTGAACGCAGAAAGGATGACGATATATTTGTCATCGTGGTCAATCGCTCAAAAGATACGTATTCCTTCTCCGCAAAGGGCGAAGCGCAGGAAATATTCAACCAGCGTGCGGAAAGCCGTTTCGATGTTAAGAGTATGAGTGCGTATTGCTTTAAAATAAACAAGGATACAAAGTACGGCGTAATGCCCAAGCTTAAAATATCCGATGAAAAATAAGATATTAAAAGGTCTTTCGGCATTTGTTTGCGTAATATCGGTTCTGCTTCTTTCTTGCTCGTGCGCGGATGCGGATATAGTTGTATCGTGCGGCGGAAACGAAACAGAGCAAAGCGAAAAGATTTTGCAAACGGAAAAGCTTTTTGCTTTGACGGTGAATATTTCCACGGGAACCTTTCATTTGAGCGAAGATTGCCGATATGCCAAAAATGCCAAAGAAGAAAATAAAAATATAATTTTCTATTCCGACGTGCAGACGGCGATAGAGGATGGATACACGCCCTGTTCCGTCTGTGCGGGAGAATATAAAAACTGAACGGAGGAAAAAATGGTTAATTTTGAAACCGTATTTGCAAGAAAAAAATTGCAGATCTCAGTCTATGCGGAAAACGTTGTCCGCATCAGAGTGAGCGAAAATTTCGAACCCACTCTCTTTGAACAATATAAGATCTACAGAGCTCCCGATGAAACGGGAGAGGTAATTATAGACGGTGTTAAAACGGGCAAACTCAAGGTTACTTACGAAGGCGGAAAGATAACTTTTTCGTCCGATAAATTCAGCAGAGTTATCGACCTTGACAACTCCGACGTTGCAGAGATCAAGGAGTATATGAACGAAAAGCTCAACGCTTTCCACGATGAACACGTTGTTATCATCGGCTCGGAAGACGAGGAGCAGCTTGAAACAAAGACAAAGGAATTCCAGACAGACCCAAAATATATTACGGTAAAAACGGACAAGGACCTTTTTTACGGTCTTGGCGAAAGCAATACGGACAGACTTATCCTCAACGGTAAAACATACCGCGAGCGTGTCGTATATCAGAAATATGAATTCCCCATTCCGTTTCTTATGACTCCCGGCGGTTACGGTATCCTTGCGAACACATCCTTTTGGCACGGTATTGACGTCTGTGCGAGAAAGGATGACGAAATAATTTGGTATCTGCCCCAGGGCGATATTGACTTTATGATATTTGCCGGCGATACTATGCGCGATATCCTTGAACGCTATACTTACGTTGTCGGCCGCCCCGCGCTCCTTCCCAAGTGGGCGTACGGTCTTACGTTTATCGAGCTTTGCCAAGCTACGCAGTTTGACGTTATGGCGGACGCGGAACGCTTCCGCACACACGGCATCCCCTGCAGCGCAATAAGCCTTGAGCCGGGCTGGACTGTAAGACGTTACGATTTCTCCACCGAAAAGGTTTGGAACAGGGACAGATATTATATCAACGATTGGGCGCGCGGCGATAAACCCAATCCCAGCTTCTTCTCCGCGGCGCTCAAGCGCACGGGCTTCCGCCTCCACCTTTGGATGTGCTGCCAGTTTGACTTTACCGCGCACGAGGAAAGACAGCTTGGCAAGGAATGCGCTCCGGAAATTCCCGCATTCTTCGATCATCTCCGTCAGTTCTGCAATGACGGCGCGGACTCCTTCAAGGTTGACCCTTGCCGTATGGTAGATACCTCCGACGAAACAAAGATATATGCAAACGGCAGAAGCGAAGCGGAAATGCACAGCTTGCTCCAGACACTTCTTGTTAAAGAAATGTACAACGGTGCGAAGAAACACCGCGGAAACGTTCGTCCTATGCACCACTATTGCGGCGGTTATACAGGCACGAGCGCATATACAGCAACAAACACGGGCGACACGGGCGGCGGTCTTAATACGCTTGCGTGGATCCTTAACTGCGGTATGTCCGGTGTTTCCAACCTCACTTGCGATATGAATATCTTCAATACACAGGGTATTCATTATGCGTTCTTCACGGGTTGGTGCCAGCTCAACTCTTGGGCGGGCTTTGAACATCCTTGGTGGGCAGGCGAAAAGCATTATAATATCTTTAAATTCTATGATATTATGCGCTATGCGCTTATGCCTTACATCTACTCCGCTTCCATTGAAGCAAACGCAACAGGTACTCCTATCTGCCGTGCGCTTCCTCTCATATTTGATGATGAAGAAGCAAACGATCTTGTGTATGAGTATATGTTCGGCGATAACTTCCTTGTTGGCGCATTTACGGATAAGATCTATTTGCCCCAGGGCTACGTTTGGTATGATGCTTGGACGGGCGAAGAATACGAGGGCGGACAGGAAATTTCCATTTCCGTACCCGAAGATCGCGGCGGTCCTCTCTTTATCCGCGGCGGCGCTATCATCCCCACGGAAAAACCGAAGCAGTACGAAGATGACGTTAATACAAAGGACCTTATTCTCAACCTCTATCCTTACGGAAAGAGCGAATACACGCTTTATGAAGATGACGGCGTAACGTTCGATTATGAGCAGGGCGAACGTGCTTCCACTCGCTTTGAAATGATGGCTACGCGCGAAGGCTGCACACTTACCATCGGCAACCGCGAAGGTTACTTCAACGGTATGGCAGAGGGCAGAACTTATTCCGCAAACGTTCGTTTGCACGCAGCGCCCGCAAGCGTTAAGGTTGACGGCAAGAGCGTATTCTTTGAATATGCAGACGGCTTTGCTAAGTTCGAGATCGGCAAAGGCAAGCTTGTTGAAATTGAATATTGATATAAATAAAATGAAAACACTCGTTGCGAAAGCAACGAGTGTTTTTTATACTATCGGGAAAGTTATTTCATCATTCCACACGGGAATAGGCTCATAATTCAAATAAAGCAAATATTTATCTAAAATTTCAAAAAATAAGTAAAGTGCTTTTGTTTCATCGTGTTCGCGCTCTAATATCAAAGAAAAACAACAGTGTGCGGAAAGTTCTGTTTTTAAATATTCGGCGGTAAATTCGTTAAGCCCATTTGGCAATAGATTGTGGGTTTGAGAGTTTTTTGATATTTTCATAGCAAAATCATAACCATTAGACCAATGCCAAAAATTTGTTAGGGAAGTCTTACCAAGAATAAGAGCTGGTCGGAATTTTAATCTTGATAAGATGATTCTTTCGGCAGGGGAAATATCGATAATATCTTCTTTCATAAAAGTTCCTTTCGAATTGGTACTGCGAAAATTTTATAACATAAAAGTAGTTGTCTTTCAACGATTGTTGGCGTAATTTATCGATTTCAGGCGAATGAAATCTTTGCCTTGCGGCAAATGTGAAATAAATTCCTTGCGGAATTTGTGAAATTTGATGCTTTCGCATCAAGTGAAATTAAATCCACCTACTCGCCGTCGAGGCGAATTTCACACTCCGCGGGCGTATTTCACATTGCGAAGTAATTTTTCACCCACCCGCAAGGGTGGATTTAGTTGAAAAACCGACTTGTTGAAACAAGTCGGTTTTTCTGGTGGAGGCGAGGGGAATCGAACCCCTGTCCGAAAATCTATTCATATAGCTTTCTCCGAGCGCAGTTTATCTTTTAAAATTCCCTTGCAGAGCCGCCGATAAACAGGCTGCTTTGCTTGGTAGCTTTTTTATGCGTGACAGCTTCAAAAGCAAAAAGGCCGTTCACGTTCACCGCTGAATGATGCCCGAGCCGAAGTCGCGGTACTCATCGGGCGGACATCGCCGCACTTAGGCAGCGAGAGCTACTTTATTATTGTTAGCGTTTAATTTTAAGTTTGAGGTTGTTTAACGAGTTACCACATCTCGGCTCGCTTACCATACTGCAAAATCCCCGTCGAAACCTTTACGCCCCCATAATTCCGCCTTGCGCGGAAAAGAGAGAGGAAAATTTGCTTATTTGTATCTTTCGCGTTCATACCTGTCGATATCGCGCTTTTCGGCTTTAAGAGCTTCCGTTTCGCGTTTATCCCAAAGCTTTTTACCTTTGCAAACGCCCACTTCAACTTTCAAATTTTTGCCGGAAAAGTACATAGAGAGGGGAACAAGTGTATAACCCTCCTTACCGATCTTCATAAAAAGCTTCAATATTTCTTTTTTGTGCATAAGAAGCTTTCTGTCGCGCAGAGGATCGAGGTTGAATATATTGCCTTTTTCGTAAGGGCTTATGTGGATACCTGTTACAAAAAGCTCGCCCTCTTCGATATAGCAGTAAGAGTCTTTCATATTTACGGTGCCTGCACGGATAGATTTGACCTCTGTTCCCGAAAGAACGATGCCTGCTTCGTAAGTTTCCTCTACAAAATAATCGTGGCGCGCTTTGCGATTTTGCGCCGCGTATTTTTTATCTTTTTCAGCCACGAATATCACCTCTCTGTAATATGGTATTGATTATTATACCATAAATTATATCTTTAGTCAAGAAAAATATAATTTAGCTTGATAAAAGCAAAGGCATATTTCGCCTTTGCTTTTATCATATATGCGGTTTTACTGTTATTTTGTCAAAATTCGCGGCGCGGTAAGTATGCCCGTACGGACAAGCATATATTCATCTGTCCAGAATCTGTCTCCCGTGCGCCAGGAATCGGGTCCCGTCCATTTGAGAAATTCGTCTGTCTTGTGAAGCTGACCGAACGTATTCATACGGTTTCCGTAAAGGATGAGGTCAACGGTGTGTTCACCCTCGGAAAGCTCGCCGAGATAAAGCCTGTGCGGCGGAAAATCCACATATCCTTTTTCTTCGCCGTCAACCAAGACCTTGATGACTGCGCCGCGGTATTTGCCGACCTCGATCGTCTTTTGACCGCCGCCGTTTATTTTGAAGCTGTATCTTACGTTGCCGCCGTAGAATGCGAGCTTCTGGTCAACTATATCCTTAAAGTAAAGAACGTCGGGAAGCTCCGTGATAACGGGGTAATATCCACGCACCTCAACGCCGAAATTGCCGAGCAGGTAGCAGGATTCGATGGAGTTCACGTTTCCGAAGCGAAGTGTGACAAGTATCTCGTTTTCACCCTTACGTATTTTGGGCAGAGGAATACGGCATATAGCATCATCAACGTAAGTGCCTACAACCTTTACGGGAACGTCCTCTCCGTTGAATTTAAGCGTGAGATAATCGGGATATTCAAGCGCAAGCTCCGCGCCTTCATATTCTATTTCAGATTCAAAGGTAAAGCGCAGGTCCACAACGTCCTTAGGGTCTTTATTAAGCGGCATCTGCCAAGGCTGTACGCCTCTGCGTATCTGCACGTCTTCTCCCAAGGAACTGCGGATATACTTATCTGCTTTCAATACGTCAAGGGGTGCGTGCCATTTGCCGCCGTTTACGGAAAATTCAGCGCGGTCAAGCAGGAGCACGTTCGGCTCTTCAAGCGTATAGGAAGCTTTGTGAACGGGGTATTCCGCAGAGGAAAAACGTGTTTCAAAAAATACGTATCCGCCTTCCTCGGTATCC
The DNA here is from genome assembly GCA_015064725.1 of Oscillospiraceae bacterium. Classification (GTDB taxonomy): domain Bacteria; phylum Bacillota; class Clostridia; order Oscillospirales; family CAG-272; genus UMGS731. The sequence goes on from SVRQ01000008.1 coordinate 35,252, forward strand.
TTTCCGGGGGTAAGCTCCAAGAGCAGGGAATCGCAAAGCTTGGATACCCACGGGAAAATGGTTTTGCCGTTTTTATAGAAAACTTTAAGTTTGCGTTTTTCGCCTGTCATCGTACAATATTCTTGTACTTTCCATTCGCCGGTAAGTTCTATGCTAGTGCCTATCATCGGGGAGCAATCATAATCTTCTTTATAAAGATGGCTTATGAAGATATGCTTTTTATCCCCATCGTTGCGAAGCTGATATATCACGTTTTCAAGAGGATAGCCGTCGTTTTTGCTGATTTTTATGAAGCGGTATTTTTCAAGAGCATTTATGAGTGCGCTCTTTGACCAAGAAATGCAAATGCACTCTTTTGCAAAATCCTTTGCTTCATCAGAGGGGATGGCATCAACAAAAGAGGGTGCTTCGCCCATAAAAATAACCTCTCCGCCTGCTTTGCGGAATTTTTTGAGCGCATCAAGCGTTGTTTTTCGTATAGTGTCGAGATATGGTACAATAACTGTTTTGTAAGTCATTTCCCCTATTGCAAAGCCTGTTTCCGTTTCGCGGTATTGCTCGGGAAGAAGGGATTCGGAGATAAAATCGAAATCCTGAAGACCGAGGAGGAGCCATTCTGTAAGCTGCTCGTGGCGGTTGCCAAGGTCGGAGCGATGCTCGCCCGTTTGGTCCGCAGGACCAAAGCTTAGCCAATAGGATTCGATCGGGTGGATAACTGCAACGTCAACGCAGGGTGTGCCGCGCGTCATTACGGTGTTGACTCTTGCAAAGTGGTCTTCGATGTGCTTGTATTCCTTGTACCAAGGGGATTGGTGACCGATCGCAGCGGGATAGTCGCGCTTTGCTTCGCCCCCCATAGACACCCAGTAAAGATGCGGAACGCGGTGCGTAACGCCAAGAGCCGCCTGCCAGTCGCCCTGAAGCTTGTGACCGCGGAAGTCGAAATCCCAGTTGGTTACGCCGTAAAGCTCGCTCATAACGCCTTCTTTTCCATATTGGTGTGCGGTGCTTTGCGCTTGCTTCGCTGTGTTGAGCTCGCGCTTGTCGCAAAGCATATCTATACCGGGAAGACCGAAGCCTCTGTAATGACGCATAGCTTCACCGATGGACATCGTTTGAGAGTACAAAGATTCTTCGTGCATCATATGACCGGTGAAAATGATCTTATTATCTTCACACCATTTACCGATATTATCGCAGAAGGCTTCCGCAAAGCGTTCCGTTGTGTGGTTGTGGTAGTGATAACGCAGGGGAGAGGGAACACCGCTTGCATTTTCCCAAATGAGCACGGGCAGATTATCAAGAAGGCTCACGCCGTATTTTTCTTTAAACGTTTCGTCAAGGTCATTTGTGTAAGGAAGTATTGCGGGTGCTTTTTTATCATAAGCGTGCGCCAGCGGATTTTTTGCTTTCATCTGCGGTTCGTCCGTGAATATCGTTGGAACGCTTCCGCCGAATTCGCCGCCAAACCATTTTTTGTATTGTTCGTGCGTGATATTTATAAAAGTATCTATAGATTCTTTACGCATAACGTCTGTATAACCCGCGTATTCCATATAAGCAAACCATTTCTCGTGGCCTGCCGCAGCGTCTTCCGAAAGGGCAATACGTTTGTAAGAAACAAGCTTGCTCTGTGCATCAAGCTCCACGTCAAAGCAGGCGAGAAGAGTATATTCGTTGTTAGGAGCTTTTGATTTCGCTTTGTCCGCATCGGTTATCAGCGTGCCGTCATCGTAGGGTGTATAAGTAAAGCAGAGGAATTTTTGTCTGTTTTCGGGGTCTGCCTTTGCGGTAAAACCGCCCGCAGAACCGGAAGGCCATCTGTCCTCATCATAAAGGTAGGAATCCATTCCTATTTGCTTACCCTTTTCAATGCAGGCACTGACAAGCTCCATAAATTCATCGGAAAGATAGGGTGTTGCCATACCTACGCGGGTGTGCATATAGTAGCCGCCGAACCCCATTTCTTTCATATACTCGATCTGTTTTTCGAGCGTTTCTTTTTTCAGCTCGCAGTTCCAAGCCCAGAACGGTGCCGCCCCGTATTCTTTAGAGGGCGCTTTGAAGAGCTCGATATCAAGGCTTTTGTCGGATTTTTTTGAATAAAGCATAGTTTTTTTGTCCTTTCGGAAAAATCTTTTGATATTTACATTATATAGAAACTATATTTTAAAGTCAACATCAAGCTTAAAAGTGATAAAAAAAGATTTTTAGAAAAATTTAGATTTTTTTTCAAAAACCCCTTTTCAAATCGATTTTTTTGTGCTATAATATAAATGTAAATTAAAACACGTTCTAATTTACGATTTAACTTTTGTTTCTCACGTAAGGGAGGGGATTTTATGTTGTTTATCGTTGTTATGTGGATAATTGAAATTATGAGTGCTGTTTCGCTCGTTGCTTTTGCTATAGGCGTTTTATCAAAGCCGAAAACGTCACCTGCAACAGTACATAAAGCACCGATAATACACCATAAAGAAGAGCCTGTTCCCGAAGAACCTCATCATCTTCCCGAGTTTGTTGAGCATATCGATGCACAGGAAGCAGATGAAATGTTAAGCGACGCACTTGCAATGGAATTCGTTGTTGTTGAACACGAAGGTCACAGGACGATAGGTCTAAAAGGTCACATAAATCTTGGCGATATAGACAAAGTATTCAAAGCGGGTCAGGTTGTAACTCTTGACAAGCTCAAAGCAAAAGGGCTTGTAAACAAAAAGATAAAAAGGATCAAGGTTCTTGCAGACGGTGTACTCAACAAGCCTCTTATGGTAAAGGCTCACGGCTTCTCCATTCAGGCTATCAAAATGATAGAGCTTACCGGCGGAACGGTTGTAAAGCTTAAATAAATATTTAAAATGCCTGCGGCAGCAGGCATTTTTCTTTTTCTCCTTGATATAAGCGGATTTTTGTGCTAATATTATTTTGTAAATACGATTTACCGAAAGGAGAATATTATGATAGTAACAAGAGAGATGGGAACGCTCCTTCCTGATACGACAATGTCCTCTCCCGTATATCTGGACGTAAAAAACGCACCGTTCAAGCTGTATGGCTTTTGCGAACCTTTTCGCAGAGTTCCGCGCGACGTGGCGGAAGCAACGAGCGAATGTGTGGCAAGGCTTTCCGCAGCTTCTGCGGGCGGCAGAGTGCGCTTTAAAACAACGTCCGATTTCATCGTGCTTCACGGGGACTTTATAACGCTTGGCACGGGGGCTACGAATCCGTTGGTTGCAACGTCAAGCTTTGATATTTACTTTAAAGAAGACGGGAAACAAGCATTCCGAGGCATATATAATCCCTCGCAAGGGGACGGAAAATCATACGTGGAGAGCCGTCTTAAATTCCATAATAACGATATGAAGGACGTTATTGTTAATTTTCCGCTTTGTGCTAATCTTCGCAACGTTTATATTGGGCTTCGCGAGGGCAGCGTGATAGAAGCGGGAAGCGAATATAAATATACTGTGCCGGTTGTATTCTACGGTTCTTCCATTGTTCACGGCGGCGGTCTTCGTCCAAGCTCCCCTTACTCTTCCGTACTTTCCCGCAGATTGGATACGGATTATGTAAACCTTGGCTTTGCGGGAGGTGCGCTTGCGGAAAATGCAATAATTGAATATTGTGCGAGCCTTGAGATGAGCGCTTTCGTATATGATTATGACCACAACGCACCAACGCTTGAGCACCTTGAGAAAACTCATTACGCGGGCTATAAGCTTTTCCGCGCAAAACAGCCGACAACACCGATAATTTTTGCTTCCAGACCCGATTATTGGTCGAGAAACTACGCTCTTGAATATTACACCGTGGCGGATAACGAAAAACGCCGCGCACTTATAGAGGCGAATTACAAGCGCGCGCTTGCCGAGGGGGACAAAAACGTGTATTTTGTTGATGGCTCAAAAATGTTCCCGGCAGAGCTTCGTGATGACTGTACCGGCGACGGCTGCCACCCCAATGACCTTGGTTATCACTATATGGCGAACGCTTTTGAAACGGTGATTCGTCCCATTCTTGAAAAATAATTTATTTGTGAGGTTGATATGACAGTAACAAAAGAAATGGGTGTAATGCTCCCGCATACTACGATGAATTCTCCCGTATATCTCGACGTAAAGAACGCACCGTTTAAGCTTTACGGCTTTGACAATGGTTTTGAGCGCGTTCCTGCGGATATAGCAAAGGCAACGAGCGAAAAGGTAGAGTGTCTTGCACGCACCTCTGCGGGCGGCAGAGTTAGGTTTCGCACAAATTCCGATTATATAGTGGTTCACGGTGATTATGATTACACGGAAAACAGCACTGTGTGGTCGATAGCGGCACAGGTGGGCTTTGATATATACTTCACGGAAAACGGAAAGCAGAGATTTAAAGGAGTTTTTGCGGGCTCAAAACCCGAGGGTCAGAATTACAGCGAAAACAGACTTCGTTTTACAAATGAGATGAAGGACGTTACGATATATTTTCCCATGGTAACGGCGTTTACAAGCTTTTATATCGGTCTTCACGAGGGATGCGAGATAGAAGCCGTTGACGATTATAAATATGAAACGCCCGTTGTGTTCTACGGTTCTTCTATCGTTCACGGCGTCGGCGCGGGCAGGGCAAGCAACTCTTATCCCTCCATCATATCGCGCAGGCTCGATTGCAACTACCGCAACCTCGGATTTGGCGGCGCGGCGAAAGCTGAAAAGCCGATTATGGAATATATCGCAGGACTTGATATGAGCGTTTTTGTGTATGATTATGACCACAATGCGCCCGATTACGAGCATCTTTTGAACACTCATTACGAGGGATACAAGATCTTCCGCGCAAAACAGCCGAAAACTCCCGTTATTATGGCTTCGCGCGTTGATATCAACTGCGGAAACAGAGCTGAAAATGAAAAATGCCGTGCTCTTATCAGATCGAACTATGAACGCGCAAAAGCAGAGGGCGATGAAAATATTTATTTCATAGATGGAGAGCAGATTTATCCCGACTCTCTGCGCGATGAATGTACCTGCGACGGCTGTCACCCTAACGATATGGGCTACAGCTATATGGCGGACGCATTCGGCAAAATTATAAAAGAGCTTATTGAGAAATGAGGTAATTATGCACGACGAACTTACAAAAGTTGATATAAAAAAGATGCAGGAGGAGATCGACTATCGTATAAACGTGTTGACTCCCAAGCTGAAAGAGGAATTGAGCAAAGCTCGCGCGCAGGGCGACCTGAGCGAAAATTTTGAATATAAATCCTCCAAAAGGGAACTGAGCCGTAATTACAGCCGTATCAATTACCTTCAGAGAATGATCGCAACTGCCGTTGTCGTTTCCACGGACAGCGGCGAGGGGGAGATAGGACTTTTCAGCAAGGTGAAGCTCTACGTGGAGGAGGACGAGGAGGAGATGGATATAGTCATAGTAACCACTCTGCGTCAAAATTCCACGGAAGGCTTTGTGAGCAAGGAATCTCCCTTGGGCAAGGCTTTGATGGGCAAAAAGGTTGGGGACCGCGTTCTTGTTAAGGTGAACGACAGCTATAGTTATTACGTTGAAGTCCGCGCCGTTGAAAAGGGCGAGGACGATGAATCCCTTGATATAAGCTCTTTCTGATATGGCAAGAGAAGACAGACCCACGCTTTTTGACGAGGATATTCGCATTTTGCTTTTCGATTACCTCGATCTGCGCTACCCGAAGGTTCGCACGTTCGAGGAAAAGGTTATGGGTAGATCGCGCTCCGACGTTGTGGCGCTTTTGCCGGATGCGCTTGTCGGCATCGAAATAAAGAGCGATGCCGACACTTACACGCGCCTTGCTACGCAGGTCAAGGACTACGATAAATTTTTCGATATGAACTATATCGTTGTGGGCGGCAGCCACCTGAAGCGCGTTTCGGAGCATATCCCCGCGCATTGGGGCATACTGCACGTTGACCAAACGGAGGAAGAACCAATCATCCGCGAGGTGCGCGCGGCAGAGAGGAACCCGAAAATAAAGCTTAAAACGCAGTTCGTTTTTATGTGGAAGCGGGAGCTTTGGGCGCTTTTAAAGCTCAACAAACTGCCTGCATACAAGCAAAAAAGCAGAAAATTTATAGTGGACACGCTTCTTTCAAAGGTTGACGAGCGCACGCTGAAAATGCAGATGTGCGATATGCTTTTTGAAAGGGATTACTCCATTTTCGAGGCGGAAGAAGAATGAAAAAGAGATATACCGTTCGTACTCATCCGATTTTAATGATAGAGGGGCGCTTATTTATGCTGTTAGTGTTAATCGCTATAGTGGCAATAATAATTTTATTTTTTACTTTTAAAGAGCCTGTTTATATTGTAAGCACTGTTATCTATATACCAATATTTATTTTTGTACTCTATAATTTTTGGCATAATTGTTTCGGGAAACTTGTTATAACAAAAGAACTTATTAAATACAAATGCTTGTTTACTCCAACGGTTGTATTTAATATTGAAGACGTGAAATACATAGATATTCGTGAATTCCGTAAAGGGAATGTTACGGTTCCTAAAAACGGAGCTTGCCAAAAATATTTGCTTATTTCATCGGAACCGTTGCCCAATGTGCGTATTGACAAAATAAAACGCAACAAAAAAATTATAAAATTTCCGCTGGGCTTTGAAATTGGCTATAAACTTTCAGTTGCATTGAGCGAATGCCTTCCCGAACCTCGAAATCGTATGTTTGCGGCAAAACGCTATATTTATGAAAGAAATAATGCAAAGCGAAAAAAATACGGCAAAAAACGCTAAACCGAAAAAATCCATCTTACTCTTAAAAGAGAAGATGGATTTTTTTGCCCAAACCCCTTGACAAACTTGGTCTATTGTTATAGACTATAATTGGTTGGTAACAATAGACCAAAAAGGAGGTCACATTATGGATGAACTTAAACTTTGCGAGAGCGACTACCGCTTTATGAGCGTTATATGGGATAACGAGCCTCTTTCCTCGCGCGAGCTTGTGGAGCTTTGCTCGGATAAGCTCGGCTGGAAAAAATCCACAACTTACACGACGCTTAAAAAGCTTTGTGAAAAAGGCTTTGCCGCGAATACGGAAACCGTGGTGACGTCGCTCGTTGCGCGCAAGGACGTGCAGGCGTATGCAAGCGAGCATTTTGTGGAGCATACATTTGCAGGCTCGCTTCCGAGCTTTCTCGTTTCCTTCCTCGGCGGAAAGAAGATCTCCGAAAAGGAAGCCGCAGAGCTCAAACGCCTTATAGACGAACACAAGGAGGGATAGTATGAGGGAAATATTTTTTACTGTGCTCAATATGAGCATAACGGCATCCTATGTTATCTTGGCAATTTTGCTTGTAAGATTATTTATGCGCAAACTTCCGAAAAAGTTTTCCTATGCACTGTGGAGCGTTGCGGCTTTCAGACTATGTGTCCCCGTGTCCTTTACCTCGATAATAAGCTTTTTCAATATAGGGCTTTTTGATATGACGGATGCACAAAAATACGGGGAAGAGCAGCTCTCCTTTGTTCCGAGCAACGCGGCAACGAACGAATTCCCTAGGGTGAGCGTCGGCATACCCACGCTCAATTCCGCGATAAACGAGGCTATCCCAGAAAGTAAGGAAATCATTATAAACGGCGTGACGAAAACGCGAGCGCCGCTTGAAATTGCTGCGAATATCGCGCTTGCCGTATGGATAATCGGCTTTACCGCGCTCCTTATTTACGGAGTTATAACCTTTGTACGCGCAAAGCTCGCTATGCGTACAGCTGTGCGCGCAAACGGCAACGTTTACGCATCCGATGTGATAAATACGCCGTTTGTGCTCGGATTTATCAAACCGAGGATATACGTTCCGTTTGGGCTTGAAAGAGAAGCTTTCGGATATGTGCTGGCGCACGAGCAATATCATATCAAACGCCTTGATCATATAGTAAAACCGATAGCATTTTTGATACTTTGCGTTCATTGGTTTAATCCGCTTTGCTGGCTTGCTTTTATCCTTATGAGCCGCGATCAGGAAATGAGCTGCGACGAAAAGGTGTTATCAATGCAGGATGGCATTGGCGGAGCATACAGCGAAACGCTTCTTTCGTTTGCCGTGGGCAAACGTTTTCCCGCGCCGAGCCCGCTTTCCTTCGGTGAATCGAGCGTAAAGAGCCGCATCAAAAACGCGCTGAAGTTTAAAAAGCCGCGCTTTTGGGTGAGCATCGTTGCGGTGGTACTCTGCATTGCAACCGTTGCCGCGTGCGCGGCGAATCCTCGTGGCGAGGTAGATATAGAGGGCTTTTTCAAAATCGACGAATATATTTATAAATGCTCCGATCAGGACGATAAAATAGAGGATTTTACGTATTTTGCTATGCTGAAATACGGTGAAAATATTACAACTTGGAATTTTTGGGAGCTTGCAGTTGATTTCGCTGATGGAACCTATGCATCGGATATAGATATTAGCTTGAAAGCGGAATTTGAAAAGTTTTCATTGACAGAGTTCAATTTCGATGCTTTGTTTGAGAAAAGCAACGGAGATTGGAAAAAAGGTTTTTCCGCTTCTCGTATAAGAGAGAAGAATTTATCCGCTTGGAAATATACGTTCAAAAACGCTTTGGGAAAGGAGAATGCTTATTACATTCTTTTGCAAAAAGACGGAAAAGTGTATGTCCTTTTCGTAAAAGACGAAACTGTTTTTTGCGGAGAGCCTTGTGTAAATATGGCTTGTATGGAAAGCATAAACGATAATATTTATGACGATTGGGATATTGCTCAAATTATGGCTATGATCAAAAGTAAGCAAGAAAGCACACTTTATCCTGAATATATAAAAATAGATGAAGAAAATTATGCTGTTTGGGAACATACCCCGTATTTGAGTTCGCGCGCGCCCGGTTTCCCGATAATATTCGATTTTGAACACACATCAATAGAGTTAAGCGCATCAAGCGGATATCTTTCCGTAAACGGAAAAAAGAAAGGCAACAAACTTACTCTTGAGCCAGGAGAAGAACTTTGGTGGATTCCTATGTTGGATGGTCCGATAGATGATTTTAAAATTTGTTCGAGTACAAAACTTTATTTTTCTGTATATAACGGAAAAGAGGTTATATACAAGGGAATGATAAATATAGCTTATAGCAATAAATTTATAAGCAGTCAAATCGGCAGGACCTACGGTGCATACGTTGAGGGTTGCGAGGAGCTTACTATGACGCAAGGAAGCGGAGATTTCGGCTATGGCGGCGTGGTGAAGCTCAAAAGCGAACTTCCAAATGATTCTCCTGCCGGATATATAAAAGGTGTTTGCACGAAAGACGGCGTTGAAGAATTTTTTGCGGCAGCGAAAAATATCGCGGGTGCAGGCAAAAAAGAAAATTGCTATAATGTAACTCCCGTAGAGGTTGCGGCTTGCACGGATATAGAGATATTTAAATTTTCGGATACCTTTGCTGCTTTTGTGCTTATAGACGGCGAGGTTTACCCGATAGGCAATTATTTCGGCGGTCACGGCTTTATAAATGCCGTACCTTGTGATTTGGATGGTGACGAAAGATATGATCTTCTTATTTCTTCTAATTGGGGCTCCGGAATAGGGCGATCGGAAATCTCGGTTTTCAATACCAAAACAAAAGAAGCTACAGTTCTCTACAGTACCCTTATGGAAGAAGATCCAATGATGTATCTTGCCGTTTTTCCCGTTGGTACGCCTTCTTCAAAGCCGCTTTCAAGGCTTTATGACGCAGCGGACGTTTATTCTGTTGAGATACTGCTTAATAATGGCAATTCAGCGGATTTTTCATACGTTCCTAAAACCTATATCGGAACAGTGAAATGGGAAAACGAAAGCGTGGTATTTATCGATAGAAAATAACTCAACCAGAAATTGATTGACAAGCTTTCTCCCGTATATTATAATATCTCTAAAGACATTTGATTTTAAAGGAGATAAAAAATGGCTACTTTTAAAACAGAGACAGATCCTCGTCTTGCCGCAAAAGCGTATATTCCCACTTTGGTGATAACATACATCATTATGGCGGCACTGGCGGCGTTTGCACTTAAAGTGACACTTGGCTTGTTTATTATGCTTGAATGCGTTATTGCCTTTGTTATGCTCATAGTTGGTTTATCCACTATATCCGCAAATACGCATTATACGTTTGAATTCAAGGGTGACGAGCTTCATATCAACGGCAAAAAGAGTTTTGTGGTTTATGACATACCCGCATCCGATTTCATTTTTACGCAGACAAAAGCCGAAAAAGCGCGCGGCTGCGGAAGCTTGAAGTTCAAAAGCAACGGTCTGCATTTCTATGGTATCAAAAACATCAAAGCGATGAAAAAATACGTTTCAATGAATTTTTAACGAAAAAAACGCACCGGTAGGTGCGTTTTTTGTTGCGTTATGTTATATCCACGATAACAAGCTCGGGTCTGTTGAATATGCGCGGTATGGGTAGCGTTTCTCTTGCAAGACCGCGGCTGACTATCATCGTTGTGCCGTTTTCGTCATATCTGCCGCCTGCATATTCGGGGAAAAGTCCTTGGTCGGGGGCGTACAGTCCGTTAAGTATGTATGGAATGCGCCATTGACCGCCGTGTGCGTGACCGCAGAGAACAAGGGGGAAGCCAAGGCTTTCATAGTCTTCAAAATACTCCGGACGATGGGAGAGGAGGACGGTAAAATATCCGTTTTCCTGCGCCTTGCTCACCGTAGAAAGCTTGGAGTTGAAATTAGAGTCCATTTCCGATTTTCCGTCGAGATAATCGTCGGAATTTTTTTCGACGTTTGCTTCAAACATATAAGCATCCGGGTCATCTACACCGCAGATATTTACGTATTCTCCGCGAATTTCCAATATTTCAAATTCGTTGTGGAGAATTTTAACGCCGTACTTTTCGAGTATGTCCATTTTGTCGGAAAAGTTGCTTGTGCCGCTCCAATATTCGTGGTTACCCGTTACATAATACGTAGGATATTTGCCCTCGATCTCACGAAGAAATATTTCCGTGTTAGTGTCATCAATATCATCATCGAAAATATCGCCGCCAAGAAGAAGAATATCAGGCCGCTGTTCCTCTATGGCATCAATAAGAAACGCTTGGTTTTCGCCGTGGTAGCAGGAGTGAAGATCCGTTACAAGCGCTATACGTATTGGCGAGGACACGGTATCTGCATCTACACTGTAATACCTCACGGCCATACGGGTGTCGAGCGCCATAATAAAAAACACGGAAAATACCAGTGCCAGAGCTAAGGTGCAAATGCTAATTATTTTTTTCTTATTTAAAATTCTTATTGTCATTTTTCTCATAGTTTATTCAAGCTCATTTTTGATGTTTCTGCTCATAAGCTCACGCATAACGTCGGTGAGTTTGCGGTCGTTTTTAATAATATCGTAAACAGCGTTTGCGATGGGCATTTCCACATTGTATTTTTTGGAAAGCTCTATTGCGGCTTCAAGTGCGAAATAGCCCTCAACGACCATTCCTATCTCTTTCGATGCTTCTTTATATGTTTTGCCTTTGCCGATAAGCTCTCCGCAACGGTTATTTCGGCTGTGAACGGAGGTACAGGTAACTATAAGATCGCCTATTCCGGCAAGACCCATAAAGGTTCTTCTGCGGCATCCCATAGCAAGACCGATGCGCGTCATTTCCGATATGCCGCGAGTCATAAGCATTGCTTTTGCATTATCTCCAAGCCCCATACCCTTCATTATACCGGAGGCGATGGCGATTATATTTTTGAGCGCACCGCATATCTCTACGCCGCGTACGTCTGTGTTTGTATAAACCCTCATACATGAATTTGCAAAAGCGGATGCGATCTTGAGAGATATTGCTTCATCCGCGCAAGCTGCCACAATAGAGGTGGGAAGACCTTTTACAACCTCTTCCGCGTGGGTAGGTCCCGAAAGGGCCGCAACAGCATATTGAAGCGAGGGACGGCATTTTTTAATTTCGTCTTCTATGATGTCCGTCATAGTATTGAGGGTTCCTTGCTCGATACCTTTTGCCGCGCTTGCAAGAATGGTTCCGTTATCGATAAAGGGGCAGGCTTTTCCCGCCGTGCTTCGTATGAAAGCTGAAGGAGTTACGAAAATTATAAGCTCCATTCCGCGGCAGGCATCTTCAATATTTGTTACATATACAATATTTTGTGGTAAAACGGTATTGGGAAGATTTTTATGGGTGTGGGTGTTTTTTAGCTGTTCTATCTCGTTTGGCAGGGCAGACCAGACCGTAACTTCGTTTTGGTTAGACACAAGCAGAGAAGCAAGCGCTATGCCCCACGTTCCCGCGCCAAGTATTCCTATTTTCATATGAGCACCAACCTTATTTTTGATTATAAGATAAATATACCATATTAGAATAAAAATATCAATCGCTTAATTGTAAACAAATATCTATATTCAAAATGCCGCCCATCAGGGCGGCATTTTGAATATAATTTTTAGTATATTAGAACAAACCGGAGATAACGCCGTTTTCGTCAACGTCGATACGCTCTGCCGCGGGTTCTTTAGGAAGACCGGGCATTGTCATAATATCGCCTGTGAGAACAACGATAAAGCCTGCGCCTGCGGAAATTTTCACGTTCTTGATAGTAACCGTAAAGTTTTCGGGCGCACCAAGCTTCTTCTGATCATCGGAGAAGCTGTACTGAGTTTTAGCCATACAAACAGGGAGGCGGGAGAAGCCGAGTTCCGTAAGCTGATCTATCTGCTTTTTAGCCGCAGGAAGGATGGAAATGTCGTTTCCGCGGTAAACTTTTTTAACGATAGCGCGGATCTTGTCTTCTATAGAGCCCTCAAGCTCGTATGCGAAGCGGAAATCGTTTTCTTCTTCGCAAAGCTTAACAACTTCATTTGCAAGCTCTACGCCGCCGTCGCCGCCGTTCGCGTGAACAGTGGAAAGTATCGTATTAACGCCGAGCTCGCGGCATTTTTCGATAACGAGGTCGATCTCTGCGTCCGTATCTGTGGGGAACTTGTTAACGGCAACAACTGCAGGAAGTCCGTAAACCTCTTTGATGTTCGCAACGTGGCGAAGGAGGTTGGGAAGACCTTTTTCAAGTGCTTCAAGATTTTCGGGAGCGAGGTTCTTTTTATCAACGCCGCCGTGCATCTTGAGTGCGCGTATAGTTGCAACGATAACAACTGCAGAGGGCTTGAGGCCGGCGCATCTGCACTTGATGTCAAGGAATTTTTCCGCACCGAGGTCGGCACCGAAGCCTGCCTCCGTGATAGCGTAATCGCCGAGCTTCATAGCCATCTTTGTAGCCATAACAGAGTTACAGCCGTGAGCGATGTTTGCAAAAGGTCCGCCGTGAACGAGGGCGGGAGTGCCTTCAAGAGTTTGAACAAGGTTGGGCTTGATAGCGTCTTTGAGAAGAGCTGCCATAGCGCCTGCCGCTTTGAGGTCGCCTGCCGTTACGGGCTTTTCATCATATGTGTAGCCAACGATAATGCTTGCAAGTCTTTCTTTAAGATTTGCAAGGGAAGTGGAAAGGCAGAGAACAGCCATAATTTCGGAAGCAACGGTGATATCGTAAGAATCCTCGCGTGTAACGCCGTTTACTTTGCCGCCGCAACCATCGATAACGAAGCGGAGCTGTCTGTCATTCATATCAACGCATCTGTGCCAAGTAATTCTCTGGGGATTGATGCGGAGCGCGTTGCCCTGATAGATGTGGTTGTCTATCATAGCGGCAAGAAGATTGTTTGCGGCACCGATAGCGTGGAAGTCACCTGTGAAGTGGAGGTTGATGTCTTCCATAGGAACTACCTGAGCATAGCCGCCGCCTGCCGCGCCGCCTTTAACGCCGAAAACAGGACCGAGGGAGGGCTCACGAAGGGCAACAACAACGTTCTTGCCTATCTTGCGAAGACCGTCTGCAAGACCGATGGTGGTTGTCGTTTTGCCTTCACCCGCCGGAGTGGGGGTGATGGCAGTAACGAGGATGAGCTTTCCTTCTTCTTTTTTGCTTTCGGAAAGGAGAGAAAGATCTATTTTTGCTTTATATCTTCCATAATATTCAAGATATTTTTCGTCGATGCCCGCAGTTTTCGCAATTTCCGAAATATGCTGCATCTCTACGGATTGTGCTATTTCAATATCTGTTTTCATCTATAGCCTCCGATGGAATTATTTGAAATATTTAACAGCGGAACGGAACATACCCATTTCGAATACGCCATCCACGTTTTTATAAAGACCGTTGCCGATACGTTCGGAGTGACCCATCTTACCGAATACACGGCCGTCGGGGGATGTGATACCTTCAACGGCACCGATGGAGTTGTTGGGATTGAAGAGAATATTGCTTGTGGGGTTGCCGTCAAGGTCAACGTACTGTGTTGCGATCTGACCGTTTTCGGCAAGCTTTGCAAGGAGCGCTTCGTCACAGAGGAAGCGGCCTTCGCCGTGGGAGATCGGAACTGTGTAGATATCGCCAACGTTTGTTTCGGAAAGCCAAGGAGATTTGTTGGATGCAATTCTTGTGCGAACAAGTCTGGACTGGTGGCGGCCGATGGAGTTGAACGTAAGTGTGGGGCAGGTCTCATCTGTGTCGATTATCTTGCCGTAAGGAACAAGACCGAGTTTGATAAGAGCCTGGAAACCATTGCAGATACCGCACATAAGACCGTCGCGCTTCTCAAGAAGCTCTGTAACTGCGTCCTTAACTGCTGCGTTTCTGAAGAACGCTGTGATAAACTTACCGCTGCCGTCGGGTTCGTCACCGCCGGAGAAACCGCCGGGAACGAAGATGATCTGGGAATCCTTGACCTTTGCCGCAAATTCGTCAACGGAAGCGGCAATAGTGTCGGACGTAAGGTTTCTTACAACGAAGAGCTCTGCATTTGCGCCTGCGTCTTCAAGCACGCGGGCTGTATCATATTCGCAGTTTGTGCCGGGGAAGATCGGGATAAGAACCGTGGGGCGCGCAACCTTGATAGCGGGTGCGGGACGTGCTTCTGCGCTGTAAGCGTAAGCTGTAAGTTCTTTCTTGTCTTCTTTAGCATTTGTGGGGAATACGGGTTCGAGCTTGTTTTCGTAGATAGAAAGGAGCTCGCAAAGGCAGATCTTGTCCTCGCCGCGAACGATAGCACCTTCATCCGTTGTCTTACCGAGGAGGATAGCGCCTTCGGGAGCAGTGCCGTCTGCCATTTCGAGAACGAACGCACCGTAGTTGTAGCCGAATATTTCTTCTGCGGAAACGTCTGCATAAGTAAAGCCGAGCTTGTTACCGAAGCACATCTTCATAACAGCTTCCGCTACGCCGCCGTATGTGGGAGTGTAAGCGGCAACAGCCTTGCCTGTGGATGTGAGCGCAAATACTTTGTCATAAAGCGCCATAAGGGAGCTTGCATCGGGAAGGTTCTTTTCATTATATGCGGGCTTAACGAGATATACGTTATGACCTGCACCCTTGAATTCGGGAGAAACGATGTGCTGAACCTTTTCTGTTGTAACAGCAAAGGAAACGAGCGTGGGAGGAACGTCGAGCGCATCAAAAGATCCACTCATAGAGTCCTTACCGCCGATTGCGGCGATGCCGAGGTCGAGCTGAGCTTCAAGAGCACCGAGGAGCGCTGCGAAAGGCTTGCCCCAGCGTTTGCCTTCGTTTCTGGGTTTTTCAAAATATTCCTGGAATGTGAGATATACGTCTTTATATTCAGCACCGGAGGCAACGAGCTTGGAAACAGATTCTACAACAGCGAGGTATGCGCTGTGATAGGGGCTCTTTTCAGCGATGAAGGGGTTGTAACCGTAAGCCATAACGGAGCAATCGTCCGTGTGTCCGTGCTCAACGGAAACCTTGTGCGCCATAGCCTGAATAGGTGTGAGCTGATATTTACCGCCGAAGGGCATAAGGACTGTGCCTGCGCCGATGGTGGAGTCGAAGCGTTCGGAAAGACCGCGCTTGGAGCATACGTTAAGGTCGCCTGCAAGTGCTTTGTATTTTTCTGTGAAATCGCCGCTTGTATCCTTACCGTAAGCCTTGGGAGCTTCGGGAGCAACGTTTGTGTGCTTTTCTGCACCGTTGGAGTTGAGGAACTCGCGGGAGATATCAACGATAGTTTTGCCGTTCCAAGTCATTGTGAGTCTGGGTTCGGCTGTAACCTTTGCAACAACGGTTGCTTCAAGGTTTTCTTTAGCGGCAAGAGCGAGGAATTTGTCAACGTCTTTTGCTTCAACGGCAACAGCCATTCTTTCCTGAGATTCGCTTATTGCAAGCTCTGTGCCGTCAAGACCTTCGTATTTCTTGGGAACAGCGTTGAGGTCGATAGCAAGACCGTCTGCAATTTCACCGATAGCAACGGAAACACCGCCTGCACCGAAGTCGTTACATCTCTTGATGAGAAGGGAAGCTTCGGGGTTGCGGAAGAGTCTTTGGAGCTTGCGTTCTTCGGGAGCGTTACCCTTCTGAACTTCAGCGCCGCATGTTTCAAGGGATGTGGCTGTGTGGGATTTGGAAGAACCGGTAGCACCGCCGCAGCCGTCGCGGCCTGTTCTGCCGCCGAGGAGGATGACAACGTCACCGGGGTCGGGACATTCGCGGCGAACGTTAGCCTGGGGAGCTGCGCCTACAACAGCGCCGATCTCCATACGTTTTGCAGCGTAGCCGGGATGGTAGATCTCGTCAACCTCGCCTGTTGCAAGACCGATCTGGTTACCGTAGGAGGAATAACCTGCGGCAGCGGTCTGAACGATGGTTCTCTGGGGGAGCTTTCCGGGGATAGTATCCTCTGTGGGAACGAGGGGATCGGCAGCACCGGTTACGCGCATAGCGCCGTAAACGTAAGCACGTCCTGAAAGCGGGTCGCGGATAGCGCCGCCGATACAAGTAGCCGCACCGCCGAAGGGCTCGATCTCCGTAGGATGGTTATGTGTTTCGTTTTTGAAAAGGAGGAGCCATTTTTCGGTCTTGCCGTCAATGGTCACGTCCATCTTTACCGTACAAGCATTGATCTCTTCGGATTCGTCGAGCTTATCAAGCTTGCCTGTCTTTTTGAGGTATTTAGCCGCGATAGTACCGATATCCATAAGGTTCTGGGGCTTTGTTCTGCCGAGAGCCTCGCGTGTTTCAAGGTAGCGTTTGTAAGCGGCTTCGAGAAGCTCGTCTTCAAACTTGACATCATCTATAGTTGTAAGGAACGTTGTGTGTCTGCAGTGGTCGGACCAGTATGTGTCTATCATACGGATCTCTGTGATGGTGGGGTTGCGGTTTTCTGTTTTGAAGTAATCCTGGCAGAATTTAATATCATCGTTATCCATAGCAAGACCGTATGTTTTAACGAAGTCTGCAAGCCCCTGTGCATCAAGGTCGAGGAAGCCGTCGAGCGTAGCAACCTCTGTGGGGATATCGCAGATGTTAGCAAGCGTTTCGGGCTTTTCAAGACTTGCTTCGCGTGCTTCAACGGGGTTGATAACGTGCTTTTTGATAGTGGCGATATCTGCCTCGGAAGGTGTGCCTGCAAGAATGTATATCTTTGCTGTGCGAACCGTGGGACGGTTGCCCTTGGAGATGATCTGGATACACTGTGCCGCGGAATCAGCTCTCATATCGAACTGACCGGGAAGGTATTCAACTGCGAATACCTTTGCGCCCTGTGCATCGAAATCGGGTGTGGCGATGTCGAGCTGGGGCTCGGAAAATACTGCTTTGCAAGAATAATCGAAAAGCTCTTCCGTGATATTTTCAACGTCGTATCTGTTAAGGACACGAACGTCCGTTACGCTTTCGATCTTTAAAAGTGATTTAATGTCGGAAAGAAGGGAAGCGGCTTCGTGAGCGAGCTCTTTTTTCTTTTCGACGTAAACTCTGTAAACCATCAGTTATTGCCCTCCGTAAGAATTTTCATAGCTTTTGCGCCGATATCGCGGCGGTAAAATGCATTTTCAAAGTGAACCTTTTCAGCACCTACGTATGCTTTTTTGAGCGCTTCCTCAAGCGTTGCCGCTGTGGAAGAAACACCGAGGACTCTGCCGCCCGCGTTTGTGAGCTTGCCGTCCTTTATCTGTGCGCCCGCAACGTAGATTTCCGTATCCGCAAGACCCTCTGGGAGAGTGATCTCGTAGCCTTTTTCATAGCTGCCGGGGTAACCCGCGGAAGCAACCACCACGCAGGCAGCCGCACCGCTTGAGAACTTAACGTCGCTTTCGGAAAGTTCGCCTTTTGCCGTTTTTATCATAATATCGAGAAGGTCGGATTCGAGCAAGGGAAGAACTACCTGTGTTTCGGGGTCGCCGAAGCGGCAGTTATATTCGATAACTTTGGGACCATCCTTCGTTATCATAAGACCGAAGTAAAGACAGCCGCGGAACGTTCTGCCTTCTGCGTTCATTGCGTTCATTGTAGGAAGGAATATCTCTTTCATACAACGGTCTGCGATCTCTGCTGTATAAACGGGGTTGGGAGCTATCGTGCCCATACCGCCTGTGTTAAGACCTTTGTCGCCGTCAAGCGCGCGCTTGTGGTCCATAGAAGAAACCATAGGAACTACGATGTTGCCGTCCGTGAAGGAGAGAACGGAAACCTCGGGTCCTTCCAAAAATTCCTCTATAACGATCTTGGAGCCGCTTTCGCCGAACATCTTGTCTTCCATCATAGAGTGAACGGCATCGACAGCTTCTTCTCTTGTCATAGCGATAACAACGCCTTTGCCAAGGGCAAGACCGTCTGCTTTGATGACCGTTGGGATGGGGGCTGTTTCAAGGTAAGAGAGAGCCGCATCCATATCCTCGAATACTTCGTATGCCGCTGTAGGGATACCGTATTTCTTCATAAGGTTTTTGGAGAAGATCTTGCTGCCCTCAATGATAGCCGCATTCTTCTTGGGACCGAATGCGGGAATGCCAACAGCTTCAAGAGCATCCACTGCGCCGAGCACAAGCGGATCGTCGGGTGCTACAACGGCAAAATCGATGTTGTTATTTTTTGCAAAAGCAACGATAGCATCGATGTCTTTTGCGCCTATATCAACACATTCCGCATCTTGAGCGATACCGCCGTTGCCGGGAAGCGCGTATATTTTTTCAACGTTATTGCTTTTTTTGAGCTTTTTGATGATTGCGTGTTCGCGGCCGCCGCCGCCAACAACCATTATATTCATAATCTTAAATTCCTCCGAAAAAAAGTTTGTGGGGGCTTATCAAAGTCTTTGCGCGGTGTTCACCGCGCAAAGATTTAAAAAGGATCAGTGGTGGAAAAGACGCATTCCCGTGAATGCCATTGCGATGTCATATTTATCGCAGCATTCGATAACGAGGTCATCGCGCTTGGAGCCGCCGGGCTCTGCGATGTAGGAAACGCCGCTCTTCTTTGCTCTTTCGATGTTGTCGGAGAAGGGGAAGAATGCATCGGAACCGAGCGCAACACCCGTGATAGTGGAAAGGTAAGCGTCAGCTTCTTCTTTTGTGAGGGGCTCGGGGCGAGTTGTGAAGTATTTCTGCCATACGCCCTCTGCGCAAACGTCTTCTTCGTTCTTGTTGATATAACCGTCGATAACGTTATCGCGGTCGGGTCTGCCGAGCGTGGGAAGGAAGGGGAGGTTCAAAACCTTTTCGTGCTGGCGGAGGTGCCAAGTGTCTGCCTTTGTACCTGCAAGACGTGTGCAGTGGATTCTGGACTGCTGACCTGCGCCAACGCCGATAGCCTGACCGTCAACTGCATAGCAAACGGAGTTGGACTGTGTATATTTGAGTGTGATGAGAGCGATGATAAGGTCGCGCTTTGCGCTTTCGGGGAGGTTTTTGTTGTTTGTTACAACATTGGAAAGGAGAGCTTCGTTAATTTCAAAGTTGTTTCTGCCCTGCTCGAAAGTGATGCCGTAAACCTGCTTTGTTTCGATGGGGGCGGGAACGTAGTTTTTGTCTATCTTAACGATGTTGTAAGCACCCTGCTTCTTTGTCTTGAGGATCTCAAGCGCTTCGGGAGTGTAATCGGGAGCGATAACACCGTCGGAAACCTCGCGCTTGATAAGGAGAGCAGTTGTTTTATCGCAAGTGTCGGAAAGTGCGATCCAGTCACCGAAGGAGGACATTCTGTCCGTGCCTCTTGCTCTTGCGTATGCGCAAGCGAGGGGGGACTCGTCAAGTCCTTCGATGTCGTCAACGAAGCAAGCCTTCTTGAGATTTGCGGAAAGGGGAAGACCAACTGCTGCGGATGTGGGGCTTACGTGCTTGAAGGACGTTGCCGCAACCATACCGGTTGCTTCGGAAACCTCTTTTACAAGCTGCCAAGAGTTGAATGCATCGAGAAAGTTGATGTAACCGGGTCTGCCGCAAAGGATCTCGATGGGAAGCTCGGAGCCGTCTGCCATATAGATCTTAGAGGGCTTTTGGTTGGGGTTACAACCGTATTTAAGTTCAAATTCGTTCATTTCACTCATTCTCCTTATTTGTTTTTGTTAATGATGATTTCTGTGGGCTCCGTGCCGTCAAGGGGGATCTGACGCACAAAGAGAGAAACCTTGTTGTTTTCGTTAAGGTTGCTCCAGCAAAGCTCTGCAAGCTCCTCTGCCGTGTTGGGCATTGCTACCTCTTCGGGCTCGCCGCAGAAAGAGGGGATGGGGCTGCCGTCGCATTTATAAGTATGTATGAAGTGGCCGATGCCGTCTTCGGGCTGTGCATAGCTGTAGAAATATCTTCTGCAGGACTCGCCTCTGCCGTTTGCGCTCTTCAAAATAGAAAGCTTATAGCTAAAAGACTTGTCGGGGAAGCAATAGTTAAGAATGCCGGAAATTCTGGGTGTGAAGTTGGGTTTGTCATCCTCGAATTCACGCACCTCGCAAGCTGCTTCAAAGCCGAAGGGGTGATCCACTTCGTTTATATAATCAAAGATCGTATTGGTCTGGTCGCCGTTTGTAATAATATCAACATTACCGTCCTTGGCAGAAAGATAAGGATTGTAGATGATAAGGTGCGGGTCGGAAAGCTTGGACTCATCGAAAGCCTTTGTTCTCATACCGCCGTCGAAGCGTTCGAAAATTCTGTTGCGGCTGTTTTCGCTTCTGCCCATAATGAAGTATGCTATCATAGCGGATCTGCCGTCTGCGGATTTGCCGATAACGATGCCTCTGCCGGGGTAAGAGTTTTCGGAAAGCAAACTCTTTAGATCAAACATTGCCATTATATTGTTCCTCCGTTAATAATATCTTTACTTACTTTTTCAACTGCTTGGGGAAGAATTATCCATTCTGCCTCCTGCATAACTCTCTTTTGGAGAGTTTCGGGCGTATCGCCTTCTTGTATTTCAACGGCTTTTTGCATAATTATCTTGCCGCCGTCCGTTATCTCGTTTACAAAGTGAACAGTTGCGCCCGTTACCTTTACTCCGTATGCAAGAGCCGCTTCGTGAACGCGAAGACCGTAGAAGCCATCGCCGCAGAAGGAGGGGATGAGAGAGGGGTGGACGTTGATCATTCTTTCCTTGTAACGAGAGATAAACTCGGGGCTGAGTATATACATAAAGCCCGCAAGAACTATAAGTTCTATGCCTTTTTCTTCAAGGGAAGAGATAAGAGCTTCTTCAAACTCTTTTCTTGTGCTGTAGGCGTGCTTGTTTGCAACGGCGGTTTCTATTCCTGCGTTTTTTGCTCTTTCAAGCGCGTAAGCCGTGGGGGAGGAAGAAACGACGAGGTTTATTTCGCCGCTTTTGATGATCCCCGCCTTTTGTGCATCGATAAGAGCCTGCAGGTTAGTGCCGCCGCCCGAAACGAGGACGGCTATTTTTACAGGGTTCATAGAAATGACCTCTTTTCTCTGTTTAATAAAGCTCTTTTAGATAAGGACGCACTTTTCTTCGCTTTCGATGATCTCACCGAGAACGTAAGCGTCTTCGCCGTTCGCACGGAGGATATCAAGAGCTGTGTCAACGTCTTCTTTGGCAACTACAACGCTCATACCAACGCCCATATTGAACGTGTTGAACATATCTCTTTCGGGAATATTGCCTGCCTTTGCGATAAGATCGAAGATGGGAAGTATGCGAACATCGCTCTTCTTTATCTTTGCGCCGAGACCGTCGGGAATGCTTCTCGGGATGTTTTCGTAGAAGCCGCCGCCGGTGATGTGGGAGATACCCTTAACGGAAACTTTTTCAAGGAGTTTGAGAATGGATTTAACGTAAATTCTTGTAGGTGTAAGAAGTGTTTCGCCGATAGTTTTGCCGCCGAGCTCTTCTTTTGCAACGTAGAGGTCGGGGTTGTTGTTATCGATATCAAATACCTTGCGGCAGAGGGAGAAGCCGTTGGAGTGGATACCTGTGGAGGGAAGAGCGATAACCACGTTGCCTGCTTCCATCTTTGCGTTGTCGATGATCTTTTTCTTATCAACGATACCTACGGCAAAGCCTGCAAGGTCATAATCCTCTGCGGGCATAAGACCGGGATGCTCTGCTGTTTCGCCGCCGATGAGTGCCGCACCGGACTGAACGCAGCCTTCCGCAACACCGGAAACGATCTCGGCAATCTTTTCGGGATAGTTTTTGCCGCAAGCGATATAGTCAAGGAAGAAAAGGGGCTTTGCACCGCAGCAGATAATGTCATTTACACACATAGCAACGGCATCGATGCCTATAGTGTCGTGCTTGTCCATAAGGATGGCGAGCTTGACCTTTGTACCGCAACCGTCCGTGCCGGAAACGAGCACGGGTTCTTCCATACCGAGGGGAAGAGCAAAGCAACCGCCAAAGCCGCCAACGTCATCAAGGCAACCCTCGTTGCGTGTGCGGGCAATATGAGCTTTCATAAGCTCGACAGCCTTGTAACCGGCAGTAATATCAACGCCGGCTGCTGCGTAGCTTTCGGATCTTGAATTTTTCATTTTCGTTCATTCCTTTCGATTTCTGAAAATATATTTGCGTTTAATTATTTGCTGTATTTGAGAGAGATCTCTGCGTCCTTTTTAAGAACGTCCTCAGCGGCTTTCTTTCTTGCCGCCGTGAGCTTATCTGCAAGCTCCTTGTCCTCTACGGCGATGATCTGCGCCGCGAGAAGTGCTGCGTTTGCGGCACCGTCTATTGCAACTGTTGCAACGGGGATACCGGCGGGCATCTGTACCGTGGAGAGGAGTGCGTCAAGTCCGTCGAGAGTAGAGGATTTGACGGGTATGCCGATAACGGGAAGAGTTGTGTTAGCGGCGATAGCACCTGCAAGGTGCGCTGCCTTTCCTGCGGCTGCGATGATAACGGCGAAACCGTTATCTCTTGCATTTTCGGAAAATGCTTTTGCTTCCACGGGAGTTCTGTGGGCAGAATATACGTGAACCTCGTGAGGGATGCCGTATGTTTCAAGTGTTTCAATGGCTTTTTCCACTACGGGAAGGTCGGATGCGCTTCCCATAATAATTGCGACTTTTTTCATATAACCTCCTGAATAATACCGAAAAAGGGCAGGTCTATCCCTTGTTATTCAAGTAATAGAGCTGCCCAGACGGTCGACAAAAATATTCCCGAAAGCTTCCGCGCGGTGCTCCGCTGTTCCGTCAGTTGCAGTCGAGTTTTTTATAAATATATATTAACATAATAAGAGGATAAAGTCAAGTGATTTAGCTCTTGCGGAGGGCTTTTTTCGGATAAAAGCGATAATTTTTAAAGTGTATTGACTTTTTTGCGCCAAAAAGAGTATAATCGTAGTTGTAAAGAGAATTTTTTGTTTTTTCGGTGGTTTATGTTGGAATTTAAGAAAATAGAACTTTCGGACGTGCCGCTGCTCCGTCCTTATTTTGAAAAATGCACGAACAGATTTTGCGATTTTTCCGTCGGAGGCAGCGTAATGTGGCGCAACGTATATGAAACGGAGTTTGCTGTTTCGGATGGCGCGCTTTATATGAGATTCCGTCTTTCGGACGGCAAATGGGCTTTCTCTTATCCTTTGGGTGCGGCCTTTGGGGATACGGTAAAAAAACTTCTTGAATATTGCGAAAAGGCTGATGAGAAGCTGATATTCGCCGCTGTTTCCGAAGAAGAAAAGAAAGAGATGGAGTCGCTTTTTCCGTATGCCTGCACATTTGCGGACAGGGATCATGCGGATTACATTTATCTTGGAGAGGACCTTGCGGGCTTCAAAGGTAAAAAATACGCAACGCAGAGAAATCATATAAACCGCTTCCTTTCGGAAAACCCGGATTGGCATTTTGAAATGATCCGCAAGGAGGATATTCCCGCTGTTAATGCTTACTTTGCAAAGTATGCAGCATTTTCGGCAAAAGACAGTTTTTCCGCTTTGGAGGAGAGAAAATGCGTTCTCGACGTTTTCGAAAACTTTGATGCTTACGGCTTCTTCGGAGAGGCGCTTTACGTCGGAACGGATATTGTGGGCTTCTTTCTTTGCGAGGCGGTTGCGGACACGCTTATGGTGCATATAGAAAAGTGCGACAGAAGCGTTACGGGCGCGTACCAGATGCTCGTCAAAAGAGAGGCAGAAAAATATTGCACGGGAAAGCTCATATACGTCAACCGCGAGGATGATGCCGGCGACGAGGGATTGCGGCGTTCCAAGCTTGCTTACAGGCCCCTTTATCTTGCGGAGAAATATACGGTAACGATTGAATAATATGCAAAAAACGCGCTTCCACAGCGCGTTTTTTGTATTTTATACTTTAACTTTCACAACGACCTTTCGGCAGTGCGCGGGCGCGCCGCAGGCGATATTGGGCGCATGCGCATCCCCCGGGAAAAGTACGGCGAATTTGCCGGGAACAAGCGTTACAGTGTCCGTCGGTCCGTGATAGAAGCGGATGTCGGCACCGCGTTTTTCCATAACCTCATCGGTCATTTCTTCGAGTGCGCCGACGTTCATTTTCTCCGTTCCCGAAATCAGGCACTGGATGTCTATATATTTTTGATGTGCTTCGGGTGTGTCGTTTACCTCTTGCGTTTCGTAGCTTGTGATGAAGAAGAAATTCTCTCCTTCAAGCTCGTATCGTTTGTCCTCGAGCACGGAAAAATCCGTGTCACGCAAGAAAAGAAGCCCCTTGAACACGCCTTCGTGTATTCCTCGGTAATTTTCTATATGAGAGAGTGTGTCGAATATCATAAAATCATCCCTTTCCAAAAATATGGCGGATCTTTATCCGCCATATTTTGCTTGTTCTTTATGCAAGCTCTATAACTATTTCGTGAACGCCGTTTTCAAGCATCGGGAACGTGTTGCCGCATTCCTTGCCGTCGAACGTGCATTTCGTGTTTTTGTCCACGCGGGAGAAGCCTGCTGTCTTTGTAACGGTAATGTTGTAAACCGCACCCTTTGTAATGGTGTATTTTATCTCTTCCGTTCCTTCGGGAAGCATGGGAGAAAGCTCAATGCCGTCTGCCGTGTAAGCTATACCGAGCATTTCGAATATGGCAAGCGTGAGCCAGCTTGCAGTACCGGAAAGCATAGGTCCTACGTTTTCGCCGGTCATAGAGTTTGTGTACTGCGTGCAGAAGCGCGGGTTGCCCTTGGAAACGAAGGGATTTTTGAGCGTCTTATAGGGAAGGACGTTTTCGAGTATGCCGTAGCCGAGGCGCAAAAGGTCTGTAGCTATGCTTTCATCCTTGACTTTTTTCGCCTGCTTGAGGGAGGCAACAGCCGCCATCATAGCCGCGTGCTTGAATACGCCGCCGTTTTCTCTGTCGCCGCGGAAGTAAAGACCCGTTGCCGTACCCGTTGCCACTCTTTCAAGGTCGCACTGCGTGCAAAGGATGGGGCCGTATTCCGTTGTAAGGTTATCTCTTATCGTGTCGAGCATAATGCGTATCTCTTCCTCCGTTGCGACGTTCGCAAGGAGCGCCCAGGAGAAGGAGTTGAGGAAGTAGGAGCCGTCCTTTGTTTTGTCCGTGCCAAGGCCGTCGCCTTTAGCACCGAGGTAGCTGTACTCACCGTGGTTGATGAGCGCGCGGGCGAAGAAGTTTTCCTTCCAAGCGGATGTCTGTATTTTTTCCGTAAGGTCTTTTGCGCGCTCTGCAATATTTGCGGCGGTATCCTTTCTTCCCGTTGCCATAGCGAGCTCATAGAGGTTATCGTATGCTATCTTGAGAAGGAAGGCGTTCATAACGCTTTCGCAGTAATTGCTTTCAAATTTTGTGCCGTAGGGTGCGCCCGCTTCCTCGAGCTGCTTTGCGTAAAGCTTTTCTTTTGTGGGCCCGTCTATCCAGTTGTCATCGAGCTTTAAGGCGTCGTTCCAGTCTGCGCGGTCAAGTATGGGAAGACCGTGTACACCGACGGAGATCTTGCCGCTGTATTCGATGGTTGCCATAAGAGTGTCCCAAAGCTTTCTTGTTTCGCCCTTTGTTCCCGCAATGGGGAATTCCGCGTCAAGGAAAGCGAAGTCTTCCGTGAGGAACACGTATCTATAGACCGCTTGTGTAAGCCAGAGCGCATCGTCGGAGCAGAAGCCGGGTTCTTTGCCGCTGAAGAAGAAGTTATGGTTTGCGTAACCCATCTTATATACGTTTGCGACCCATTTTGAGAGAAGAGCGCGTGCAAGCTCTCCTTTACCCATAGCCGTCATATAGTAAACGGAGGCATAAACGTCCTGTATTTCGCGGAAGCCTATTTCGCGGAAGCTCTTCTGCGTCCAGGCAAAAGAACGGGAAACGAAGGACTGATAAAGAACCTGGAAGGGAAGATTGTTATTGACGTAGGAATCAAAGAAATCATCTCCCGTGGAGACCTTGACGTAAGAGGAGTACGTTTTATAGAACTCTTTCATAGCCGCAAAGGATTCGTCAAAAGCGTCCGCTTTTGCGTATTTATCGGCAAAGGCACCGAATTTTTCATCGAATACGGGGGAGATATCTCCCTTGCCGGAAACTATACCGACGTAGCAGTCTATCTTCTTCTGCTTTTTGGGCTCGAGCGTGATGGTCTTGCCGAGGGCATAGAAAGGAACCACCTTCTGCGTATGTGCGCTTGTAAGGTATGCGCCGTGCTCCGGATGCTCAAGCGTACCGCGTCCGATGAAGTTTATGTAGTTTTCCGTGAAATCGTCAAATGCTTCGCCGTCACAGAAAAGTGTTGCAAAGCGGCGTGTCTTTTTAAGATAAGCGGGGTTGGGGATAGGGCAAACGGCAATGGGCTTTCCGCTCTTCTTTGCAACGGCGCCTTCCCAAGTGATGCTCGCATAGAGAATATCGTTTGTCATAGATTCGGGGGAGCAAAGAGCGAACATGCCCGTTGTAACCACTTTAAGTTTTCTGGGCTTGCTTCCGATGTTGCGTATCTCGATCCTCTGTGCTTCAACTGCGTCGGGCATGCCGTCCTCAAAGGGAAGAATGAATATCGTGCGTTTGATTATAAGACCGCACTTTGTTTCGTAAGTGATGACGGTATGGTTCTGCGCATGAACACAGAAGGCATCCGCAATGTTTTCTTCCGCGTTTGCGGAGTAGAATATCTGCTTGCCGTCCTCAAAGATATAGAACTGGCGGTTGCAGGGCTCGCCGCTGTCCTCGGGGATGAGGTCGAAGCGGGAGGCGGTCACGTTCATATTTGCAACGGAACGGAAAGCACCGCGGCCGAAGGAGTCAAGGGATGCTTTGGGTGTTGTAAGAAGCGGATCGGGGGCATCCACGCGGCAGCCGAGGAGAAGGTTTATATCATAATGAGTGCCGACACGGGGCATTTTAAGGTCTATTATATGTTCGCCCGCAGGGCCGAGGCTGCCCTTTGCGCAGATCATATCCTCAAAAGCGGAAACGATTATCTTCTTTACGTTTTCGGGAATGTCGTAAGTATCTTTTTCCGTGCGTAGCGTGATGTCCTTTCCGAAGAACGTGAAAAGGCAGCAATCGTCGCCCACACTGTCGAGGAACGCGCAAAATTCGGGGAAAGAGAAAAGACGAAGGCAGATGGGGGCTTCATAGGGAAGACCGAGGAAAGCGACAGCTTTCTTGCCGTCGGCGGTAAGAAACTCTGCATCAAGCACGCCGTCGTTTTCGGAAATGCCGAGAGCTTTTGCAATGCGTTCTTTCGCCGTCAAATGTTTATCTCTTGATTTTTCGTATGTGAAATTCATTTTTTACCTCTTTTTACAATGAGATTTTTTGTTCTTATAAAAATATTGTAACATAATTTTTTATAAAAATCTACTGTTTTGCATTTATTTATTTTCGCAAGATAAAAACAAAAGAAAAAACAGCCCGAAGACTGTTTTTTCGATCATAGTATATTGCGTAAAATCCGGCGCTGCCCGATTTTTTACGGATTCGATAACGCTTATTGTTTTGACGCTTTTTTCTTCTGCTTCAAAAATTTTGCGAAAACGAATATCGCCGCAAGCGGGAAGAGCATACCGACGAGCATACCAAGCTTCATTCCGAGCTGATCTGCGCCGATATTCATACCCTCGGCGATCTCGGCGAAGAACGGGCTTGCGGATACTGTATCCGTGATTATACCGATAAGCTGCGGACCGACGGAAGCACCCAGATCGCCGCCGGCCGCCATCATAGCGTATATGAACACGCCGCCTGCGGGGAAGCGGTCGGATGCAACAACGAGATTTCCGGGCCAAAGCATAGAAACGCAGAAGCCTGTAAACGCGCAGGCGATAAGACCTATCACCGCTATATTGGAGATCGCCGCTGTAAAATAGCAGATAGCCGCGCCGACAGCGCCGAGAAACAAGACCTTCTCCACGTTTTTTCCTTTTTTCGCGTAGAGCGTACGCCCTGTTCCCAAAGCAACACTGAAAAGTGCCACGCCGAAAATATCGCCCCAGACCTTGGGAATACCGAGGGCTTTTTCAATGTATCCGGAGCACCATTGTGCCATAGTACATTCGGCCGCGCCGCCAAGAAAAATGGCGAATACGCAAAGCCATACACCGCTGTTTTTAAGGAGCGAGAGAGCACCCGAAACTTTTTCCGGCGTTTCCATTTTCGGTATATCGGCACCGAGGTAGAGTATTATAGAGGCGATGGGAACGAGCGTGAACATAAGCGCAAGAAGCTGCCAATTTTCGCCGCCGAAAAAGAGCAAAAAGATCGTGGATGAAACAATGACAAATACGGAGCCCCAAGCGTAAACGGAGTGCAGCTTGCTCATCTCTCTGTCCGGGTCATCCGCGGGGATGGCGGCTATAACGGGGCTTATGAGTACCTCGGAAAGTCCGGAGGAAACGGAGAATATCACCGTGCCGAGCGCAAGCCCGATATATACGTTGCTCGGAAAGATAACGGGGGAGAGTGCGTAAAGCAAGAAGCCCGCGGCGGTTATGATGGGGGTGAATTTAACAGTTTTCGGTATGTTGAATTTATGAGAAAAGAAAGAAAAAACAAGATCGACCGCAAGCTGCGTTACGAAATTTATAAGCACCAAAAGCCCCAAAAGGGAGTAGGAGATGCCGTAAAGGGAGCGAAACGTCAAAAAAAGCACAGGGGGAAGATTTCCCACGATGGACATACATACGTTTGCCGAATAACAGGCGAGCTTGAGTCTTGTATAGCTTTGCTTCATAAAGAAGACCTCGGAATTTAATTTTGTGAGGGGGATTATAACACACCGTATTTTAAAAATCAACATCAAACGGAAGAATTTGCGAATTTTTTGTAAAATTTTCATATTCATTGATTTTTGCTTTTGTGTGTGATAAAATATATTATTATAAATCTATTTTACTTAAAGAAAAGGAATGAGAAAAATGACTAAGATAGATGTTTTTTCCGGTTTTTTGGGCGCAGGCAAGACCACGCTCATCAAAAAGCTCCTTAAAGAAGCATATGCGGGCGAAAAAGTAGTTCTTATCGAAAACGAATTCGGCAAGGTCGGTATAGACGGCGGATTTTTGCAGGAAGCGGGCGTGGAGATA
The DNA here is from genome assembly GCA_015064725.1 of Oscillospiraceae bacterium. Classification (GTDB taxonomy): domain Bacteria; phylum Bacillota; class Clostridia; order Oscillospirales; family CAG-272; genus UMGS731. The sequence goes on from SVRQ01000008.1 coordinate 65,025, forward strand.
ACGGAGATGAACTCCGGCTGTATCTGCTGCAGCCTTGTGGGTGATTTCGGCAAGGCTATGGCGGAGGTTATAGAGAAATTCCACCCCGACAGAATACTTATAGAGCCCTCCGGTGTAGGCAAGCTTTCCGACGTGCTTGCGGCAGTTAAAAAGGTTGAGTGCGATGACGTTAAAATATCAGGTGCGGCAACCGTTGCGGATGCGGCAAAATGCAAAATGTATATGAAAAACTTCGGCGAGTTTTACGATAATCAGATAGCCAACGCAAACGCTATTATCCTCAGCCGTACAAGCGGTATGAAAGAGGACAAGATAGACGAGGTCGTTGCAATGCTGCGCGAAAAGAACGCGACGGCTATAATCGTTACAACTCCCTGGGAATTGCTTGACGGCAAGAAGATCCTTGATGTTATCGACGGCTCCAAAGCTCCCTTGCAGTTCCACGATGACGAAGAGCACGAACACGAGCATCATCACCACCATCACGAGCACGATGAGTGCGACGATCCCGAATGCGAGTGCCACCACCATCACCACGATGACGAAGAGCACGAATATGAGCATCATCACCATCATCACGAGCACGATGAGTGCGACGATCCCGAATGCGAGTGCCACCACCATCACCACGATGACGAAGAGCACGAACACGAGCATCATCACCACCATCACGAGCACGGTGAGTGCGACGATCCCGAATGTGAGTGCCACCATCATCACCACGATGACGAAGAGCACGAACACGAGCATCATCACCATCATCACGGACACGATGAGTGCGACGATCCCGAATGCGAATGCCACCATCATCACCATCACGCCGATGAGGTTTTTGAGAGCATCGGCGCAGAAACAACAAAAAAATTCACGGCGGAGGAGATCAAAGAAAAGCTTGATGCTCTCAATGACACCGAAAAATACGGCAAAGTTTTGCGTGCAAAAGGTATCGTTGCAAGTGAAGGCGATAAATTTATATACTTTGATTTTGTACCGGGTGAAGCAGACGTGCGCGAGGGTGAGCCCGACGTTATAGGCAAGCTCTGCGTTATCGGCTCAAAAATAGACAAAAATGCTGTATCCGAGCTTTTCGGAGTTAAGCTGAAAGCGTGATAATATGAGAGAAACACCGTTATATCTTTTTATCGGCTTCCTTGAAGGCGGTAAAACAAAATTTATAAACGATACGATAGAGCAGGGGCAGTTTGACGACGGCGAAAAGACGCTCCTTCTCATCTGCGAAGAAGGTGTTGAGGAATACGATGCGGAAGCTCTTGCAAAGAGAAACATCTTTGCGGAAGTGATCTCCGATAAAGCGAAGCTCAACCCCGATAAGCTTGCAGCACTTCAAAGAAAGCACGGCGCTGTGCGCGTGCTCTGCGAATACAACGGTATGTGGACGCTTCCCGAGCTTTTTGGAGCGCTTCCTGACGGTTGGCTCGTGCCTCAAATAATGATGTTCTGCGAAGCGGAAACTTTTCTTGATTACAACGCCAATATGCGTTCTCTTGTTGTGGATAAGATAAATAACGCGGATCTCGTTGTGTTCAATCGCTTTGACCCGAGCTTTGATAAGATGCAGTACCACTCCATCGTTCGCGGTATTTCACGTATGTGCGATATTGCATATGAGTACCCGAACGGAGATGCTGAATACGATGATATAGAAGATCCGCTTCCTTACGATATTGATGCTCCCGTTATCGAGGTCGAGGACAGAGATTTTGCGATCTGGTACCGCGACGTTTCCGAGGAACTTGACAAATATCACGGCAAGACCGTTCATATAAAGGGTCTTGTTGCTATCAACTCAAACCTTCCCAAGGATAATTTCGTTTTCGGCAGGGAGATTATGGTATGCTGTGCAGATGATATTAAATACGCGGGTATGATTGTTGAAAACGCATCGAAATTCTCCGTAAAACACGGCGATTGGATAATGCTTACCGCAAAAATAAATATCAAGCACAATAAGATCTACGGCAGAAAAGGCCCTGTGCTCACACCCATATCAGTTGAGAAAACGACAGCTCCCGAAGAACCCGTTGCTACGTTTTATTGATAATAAATAACGCGAAAACCCCGCCGATTGGCGGGGTTTTGTTATCAATATACAGGGTAATTTACTTTGAATTCCTCGGCTTCAGGGGATTGATAAAGGTGTATTTTATTCTGGATAACGCGCATCTGCTTTTTCGTGGGGATCGCGTTATAGAAGGAGAATATGCCCGTGGGATGGCAGGTGTAGTCGCCAAGTCCCGCCATAAGCGTTACGGGGCAGTGTATCTTCGTTGCAAGGTTCGTAAGATCGTAATACGCCATACCGTCCGTGAATTGCGGGTCGCCATAGCGGATTCTGCCGATGGAGGCAGCGTTGATATCGCAAAGCCACGGGATGTAGATGTCGAGCTTATTTACTTCGGGAACGAGCGTCGTTGCAACAGTTGCCTGGAATGCGCCTTGGCTGCCGCCGTGAAGAATAAGCTCTCCATTGAAGTTGGGCAGTGTCAAAAGGAAGCGCGCCGCTTGAGCCGCACGAAGCGCCATATATTTGAAGTAGGATTTATCGGGATCTATATTCTGCTCAGTGATAAGGCCGTAATTTTTAAGGCGCGTATTTGCAAGTTTCTGATAATATTCGTCGGGTCTGCCGTTTTCAATGCCGTGTGCGTTGATGTAGAAGATAATGGTATCTTCCTTGCAGCTTATGGGTGCGGGAACAACGCCGTATCCCTTATAGCAAACGTAAGCAGGGAATTTGCCTTCTTTCTTGGGCGCAGAGATGTAACCCGAAACGGGCATAGGACCTGCGCATTTTATTTTAACGTCATATATGTTGAAATCGGGATATTCGGGCTTTTCCACTTCTTTGTATCCTATGGTCTCAACGTCAACGGAGTAAAGCTCCTTGCGGCAGTTTTCCCAGAATTCGTCGAATTTTTCGGGCATAGGGGTCGTTGTGCGAAGCGTTTCGACCTCGGCACCCGTACCGCCCTCGAAATCGTCGCAATCTTCAAGCTTGTTGCCGTGCTCATCGAGCGCGCGGCATATAACGCGGGCAAAACCGGGCTTGTTCATAACGGTTTCAAGAGTTATCGTGCCGTCCTTGCCGCAAGCAGTGCCCTCTGTTTTTTCCTCGAAATCGCGTTCGATGGTGTAGGAGAAGGTGTGGCAGGTGATTTTCTTGCCGTCCTCGCGCAGTTCAAGCTCATATATCATTTTTTCGCCCGTCTTATATTCAACGGGGTGCTTGTTCGTTTTACAGAAGAAATATTTTTTTCCCATAGCTATGCTCCTTTGGAAATGTATTATATCATATTTATTCTATCATATTTTTGAATATATAGCAATAGAAAAAAGCAAAACGCCTGCAAAAATGCGGGCGTTTTACGGTTTTATATCAGTCTATTACTCTTATGGTTTTGATCGTAAGCATTGATTCGGGTTTAAGGAAGCACATTCTATAGAGCTGAATATTGGATGTGTCATAATCATCGCTTGTGATATCTTCGTTGATGGCATCGATAATGTTCATACCCGACGTTACCCAGCCGAATGCTGCGTAATCACCGTCCAGACCCGTGTTATCAGCAAGCATAATGAAGAACTGGCTTGATGCGCTGTCGGGGTCTTCTGTTCTTGCCATAGAGATGATGCCTTTTGTGTGGGAAAGCTTGTTTTCAAAGCCGTTGGAAGCAAACTCACCCTTTATGCTGGGAGTATATTCTTGGCTCTGACCGCCCTGAAGAACGAATCCGCGCTGAACTCGCGTGATGGGAAGACCGTCAAAAAAGCCTTTTTCCGCAAGTCCAACGAAGTTCTTAACTGTGACAGGTGCAACTGTTTCGTCAAGCGCAAGTGTAACCGTACCGTAATCTTTTATAACTATCTCTATGTGATGGAGAGTGTGACCTGTTGTATCCACGGAAACAACAGCGTTGAAAGGCTCTGCTTCGATGGTTTTTTCACCGCAGGATGTAAAGCAAAGACAAAGCATCATTACGGCAAGCGCGAAAGATAATATTTTTTTCATTTTTTAATCCTCTCTTGTGATTTTTACTTTCATTTCCGCACCGGGCTCATCGAGAACCTCAATGCAAAGATTCCATTCGGGGCTTACACCCTCGGGGAATTCGTTAAGGGAATAGGAAAGGGAAGCGGCACCGCAATAATCGCGGGAGTTGAAAACGGATGTTTCCGGGTCTTCGGACTTATAGAAGAACGGGATAGCGTTTTTATCCGTGTCATCATAGAGAGGACCGAATTTTTCAAATCTGCCGCGCTTATCGAATATCTTCTCCATACCCTGACGGGGGCGTATCTGAACACCGAGGTCGTGGCGTTTGCCGCCGGGACGGTTAGAGGAAACGCACTGCGCTCTCCAGAACCATTCTTCGTTTATCTTTTCGTCGATGTGCCAAACGATAACGCCGCCCTTGGAGTCATCAAACGTAAGGTATTCTTCAAAGCCTTCTTTAAGGCGTATCTCGCAAAGGTAAAATTCATCGGGGTTGGGTGTGGGGATGCGAAGCACGTTGCCTTTTCCCGATCTTACGGAATGGAGCGTATAAACGCCGTCCTCGTTAGCCTCGTCCACGTTTGTCCAACCGAAAAGTATGCGGTGGTACGGGTCCATATATGTGGGTGTGTTGCCGCCGTTAGAATGGTTGCCGTTGCACATAATGGAGAAGCGGCGCGGCGTGGGCCAGCGTTTTTCTGCATCCTGCGGAGGCGTATAACGGGAATAGAGGTCTTGGGCGCCGAGGTTGTGTGCAAGCTCGTGTCCGGGTGTGCCGATGGTCATATAAAGGGAATTTACGTTTCTGTGCTCACCCACGTTGGAAAAGCAGGTAAGGCGCACGCCGTCATCCGTCTGAACGATGATATGCTGGCTTGTTCCGTGAACCATAAAGCGGTGGCGCGGGTCGGGCGCATTTTCATAGTCAACGCCCACAGAGGGGTCGCCTCTCTGCGTGGAGTGGTCGTATCCTGCGTTGAGGATGATTATGCCGAATTCATCGGGAGTGATCCTTCCGTCGCCGTCCTTGTCATATTTTTCGAAGTCGATATATTTATCGCACATCTTTACAATATCGTGGATAACCTGGTGTGCCGCGGTCTTGTTGTCATATCCGCGGAAATTACGGAGCGCCGCGGGATGGGGAAAGGGGGCAACAAGAGTAAGGACACCGTCTATCTGATCGGGCGTGTCGGGGTGGTCGATCTTTGCGGGGTAGAACCAAAACTTTCCGCCTGTCATCTCCTTATAGTAATCTATAAGGGAGTTGCCGTCCTCTTTGAAAAAAGTATCGTAATAATGCTGCGGTGTGGATGATATCCACTGCTCTCCGTAATAGGGGCTGTCTTTGTCCGTGAGAAGCTCCGGATGCTCGGGGTCGTAGTGGTCGATACCCTCGCGGCTGGGGTCAAAGCTTACAAGAACTATGAGTAATGGCGCGGGGGATTCTCTTTTGATGAATTTCATAATAAACTGCCTTTCTTTTGCGTTCGAGAGATTTTGGTTTATGATAAAGTTTCACTAATAAAGTACCTTGTTAAATTGAGAATTGGCTCATATAGAGCTTGGAATAGAAGCCGCCCTTTTGAAGCAGCTCTTCGTGCTTTCCGCTTTCTACGATAGAGCCTTCATTCATAACGAGTATTTTATCTGCATTTTGTACGGTCGAAAGACGGTGAGCAACGATAAAGCTTGTTTTGCCCTCCATCATTTCGTCCATTGCTGCACTTATCTTCATTTCCGTGCGGGTATCGATGGAGGAGGTTGCTTCGTCGAGAATAAGTATCTTGGGGTTTTGCAGGATGACTCTTGCAATGCAGATGAGCTGTGCCTGACCTTGCGAAAGGGAAGCACCGCCGGGGCCTATCACGGTATCGTAGCCGTCGGAAAGCTTGCGGATAAAGTGATCCGCGCGGGCTTTCTTTGCCGCCTCCCGTATCTCTTCGTCACCGGCGAGGGGGTTGCCGAGGGCAATATTATCTCTTACCGTGCCTTGGCGCAGCCAAGTATCCTGGAGCACCATACCGTAATTTCCGCGCAGGCTCTTGCGGGTTACCTCTGCTATATTGGTACCATCCACAAGAAGAGAACCGCCCGTTACGTCATAGAAGCGTATGAGCAGGTTTATCAATGTGGATTTTCCCGCGCCCGTCGGACCTACGATGGCGATATGCTCGCCTTGTTTAACGTCAAGACAAAAGTTTTCGATAAGCGGTCTTTCGGGCTCATAAGAGAAGGAAACTCCGTCAAAGCGGATGTTGCCTTTTGCTGTTTCCAAAGAGGGGAGCGAAGCGTCGCTTTCCTCTTCTTTTTCTTCAAGAAATTCAAACACGCGGGACGCACAGGCGATAGCGTTCTGAAGCTCCGCTATAACACCGGAAATTTCATTGAACGGTTTTGTGTATTGGTTAGCATACGCCAAAAGGGAGGAGAGTATGCCCGCGGTTATGGCGGAGCCGCCGGGGGCTATTGCAACGAGAGCTCCGGTGAGTGCCACTGCCGCATAAACAAGGCTGTTTACAAAACGTGTTGCGGGATTCACAAGAGAAGAGGCAAAAACCGCTACCTGAGAAGATTTGCGAAGATCTTCGTTGAGGGTATCGAACCTTTCTTTGAAGCTTTCTTCCGTGCCAAGGGCCTGTACGGTCTTTTGCTCGCCTATTGCTTCATCGATAAGCGCGGTCTGCTCTCCGCGGATGCGCGTGCTTTCGCTGAACATAGAGTAAGTTTTCTTGGCAATAACGTTTGCCACGACAAGGGAAACGGGTGTTATCACCACGACCGCAAGAGTTATGATCCAATTGATGGAGAGCATTATAAGAAGCGTTCCGACTATCGTTACGGCACCCGTAAAGAATTGGAGCGCGCCGATCACAAGTCCTTCGCAGACCTGTTCTACGTCCGCTGTCACGCGGCTTACTATATCGCCGTGCGGGTGCGTGTCGATATGCGAAATGGGAAGACGCTGTATTTTATGCATAGCGTCCTTGCGGATATTTTCAACGATGCCGTAAGCTGCGGAGTTTATGGATACGTTCATAAGCCATTGGCAAAGCGCGGCTGCTCCCGTGAGCACTGCGATCTGCAAAAAATAGCTTGAAAGGGAAGAAAAATCCACTCCGCTTTCGAGTATGCAGTCTATGGCTTTGCCGATAAGAATGGGGATGTAGAGCGTTGCCGCCGTTGATATTACGGCAAACAGGGCGGCAAGAGCTATCTGTAAGCGTCTGTGCTTAGCGTATCTGAGGGTCTTTGCCAATGTTTTTGCGGAGGTCTTTCCCGATATTTTTTTGTTTTTCATACCGATGCCTCCTTGTCTTTTCTGAACTGAGAATAATATATTTCCTTATAGACATCGCATCTGTCAAGGAGCTCTTTGTGCGTGCCGATGTCGATGGGCTCGCCTCGGTCAAGGACGATTATCTTGTCCGCATGCATAACGGATGCGGCACGCTGGGAAACGATAAAGAGGGTGGGAGAGCACTCAAGCTCGCGTATTGCTTTGCGAAGGTTAGCGTCCGTTGCAAAGTCAAGCGCGCTCGTGGAGTCATCAAGAATAAGGATGGAGGGCTTTTTGATAAGTGCGCGTGCAATGCAGAGCCTTTGCTTCTGTCCGCCCGAAAAGTTTTTGCCCGAACCCTCTACGTCGGCATCAAGTCCGCCGCGCTCGGCAATAAAGTCATACGCCTGAGCTGTTTTGAGAGAGGAGATTATATCTTCGTCGGAGGCATCCGGTGCGCCCATTCTCATATTTTGCGCAACCGTGCCGCGGAAAAGGACCGATCTTTGCGGAACAACGCCGATCTTTTCCCGAAGGGCGTTTTGGGAAAATCTTTTTATATCTTTTCCGTCTATAAGCACTTCGCCCTCGCTTGCATCGTAAAAACGCGAGATCATATTGACTACGGTGGATTTGCCGGAGCCTGTGCCGCCGATGATCCCGACGGATTCTCCCTTGCCTGCAAAAAAGCTGATGCCCGATACGGCGGGCTCGCCGCCGTTTTTATATTTGAGAGCAACGTCTTTGAATTCTACCGTGCCTGTGCATATATCCTCGTTTCCGTAAGTAAGGGAGTTCTTTTCTTCAAGAGTGTGCTCTATGCGCGAAGCACTTGCGAGCGCTTTTGTGACCGTTACGATGAGGTTTGCAAGCTTTACAAGCTCGATAAGTATCTGGGACATATAGTTGTAAAGCGCGATCACCGCACCCTGCGATATAAGGCTTGCCTCAACGCTGAGCGCGCCGTTATATACAAGAGCGATTATACCGACGTTCACTATCGCGTATGTCAAGGGATTCATTACTGCGGAGACCTTGCCCGCGCGGTTCAGCGCCTTTGTCATTGCACGGTTGTATTCGTTATAAGCTGTTTCTTCCTCTGCCTCGCGCGAAAGGGCGCGCACAACGCGCACACCGGCAAGGTTTTCTTTTGTGAGAAGAACGGTCTTTTCAAGCTTGTTTTGCACCTTTTTGTGGAGAGGTACGGTTATTGCCATTATGGAAAAGACAACGATAAGCAAAAGTATTATCGTGGCCGCGAATATCCAAGTGACCTTTGGGTCTATCCTTGCCGCCATTATCATTGCGCCGAACACGATGAACGGCGAACGGGAGAAAAGGCGCAGAAACATATTTACACCGTTTTGTACCTGATTTACGTCGCTCGTCATTCTTGTTATAAGGGAAGACGTACCGAGCGTGTCAAGCTCAGAATAGGAAAGTGACTGCGTGTGGGAAAACAGCGCACCGCGAAGCTTTGCGGAAAATCCGCAGGCGGCTCTTGCCGCGAAGTACTGCGCTACGAGTGTGGATGAAAGCCCTACCACCGCAAGCACAATTAGAAGCCCGACCATTTTAAAAATATAGGGCTTATCCGAATTTGCAATTCCCACGTCGATTATGTTTTTTACAACAAGGGGAATAAAAAGCTCGAAAATGGCTTCAAGCGCTTTGAAAATAGGACCGAGGATACATTGTATCTTGTATCCGTCCATATATTTTAAAAGCTTTTTCAAACCGACCTCCTTGGAAATAAAATATTATAGTCATACAATAAAATTATATATTATCGCGCAAAATTTGTCAATAAAACCGAGCAAAAATAAACATATTGCACAATAAATTTGGGCATAGAACAGGTTTGATTTTTTGATGGAGATTTGATTTTGTGCCTTTGCAATACAAAATTCGATTGCTTTTTGGAACTTGTGCTGTAAAAATGTTTCAAAGCAATATAACGAAAAAACACCGTATTTTAAAAATTCTATTGACATCGGGGAACGCAGTATGTATAATATGAGAATAATTCTCAAATTCGGACTTGGTTATGAAAAACGAAAAAAATATATACAAGACCTCGCAGCGCGAAATATTGCTCGGCTTTCTGCGTTCTCATCCCGATGAGGATTTTTCCACGGAGCAGATAACCGAAGCACTTTCGGGGCGCGAGATAGGGAAAAGCACGGTGTACCGCCTGATCTCAAAGCTGTGTGATGACGGGCAGATATTGCGTACCTCTGCCGGCGGGAAAAAAGTGCTGTACCGCTATATAGACAAAACGCACGCCTGCGACAGCCACTTTCATCTAAAATGCCGCGATTGCGGAAAAATACTTCATCTTGACTGTGAGCTTATGGAGGAATTTTGTGAGCATATCGCAGGGGAGCACGGATTTAAGCTCGACCCGCGCTCGACCGTGATAAACGGTATTTGCGCGGAATGTGAAAACAAAGGAGAATGCCGATGATATTAAATTGTGAGAACGTGTCGCTTTCCTATGACGGACGTACTGTTGCAAGCAATATAAATTTTTGCGTGAACGAGGGGGATTATCTCTGCATCCTCGGAGAGAACGGCTCCGGAAAAACGACGCTCATAAACGCTATATTGGGACTGAAAAAAGTCGCCGGAGGCAAGCTTGCCTACGGTGAGGGCGTGCGCGCCCAGAACATAGGCTATCTGCCGCAAAAACAAAGCTCCAATGCGGATTTTCCCGCTTGCGTGCGAGAGATAGTGCGCACAGGTTTTCTTGGAAAAAGAGGCTTTCGTCCGTACTATTCGAAGGAAGAGCGCGAACGCGCGGAAAGTCTTATGAAAACGCTCGGTATTTCCGAGTTTGCCAAAAGATCTATGGATGAGCTTTCGGGCGGTCAGCAGAAGCGCGTGCTGCTTGCGCGTGCGCTTTGCTCTGCGGAAAAGCTTCTTATACTGGACGAGCCTACGGCGGCACTTGACCCGATAGTTACCGAGGGGCTCTACGAAATGACAAAACAGCTCAACCGCGAGGAGGGGATAGCCGTTATAATGGTATCCCACGACGTTGCGGCGGCGACGAAATATGCGAATCGCATCCTGCATATAAAGCACGAACAGCTTTTCTTCGGCTCCACGGAGGAATACCTTAAAACGGAGCTTGCGAAGGCTTACCTTGGAGGACACGGAATTGATCACTGAATTTTTTGAATATCTGAAGATGGATTTTGCACTTCGCGCACTGATAGTCGGCGTGCTGCTTGCGGTATGTGCCTCTTTGCTTGGCGTATGCCTTGTGCCGAAGCGTTATTCTATGATAGGCGACGGACTTTCCCACGTCGGCTTCGGCGCGCTTGCCGTAGCCTCCGCGCTCGGCGCAGCTCCGCTTGCCGTGGCTCTGCCCGTTGTAATAATCGCTTCCTTCCTGCTTTTGCGTCTGCGTGAAAACGGAAAAATTAAAGGGGACAGCGCGGTCGCGATGATATCCGCCGCGGCTCTTGCCATCGGCGTTATGATAGTTTCTCTTTCGGGAAGCAACACGGACCTTGACGGCTATATGTTCGGAAGCCTTCTTTCCGTGACACGCGCGGATTTTATTACCGCTATAGTTCTTTTTCCGCTTGTTATAATTATATTCGCTGTTTTCTATACGCAGATATTTGCAGTATCACATGACGAAAATTTTGCGCGTGCTACGGGTATGAAAGCCGGTTTTTATAATACGCTCCTCTCCGTTCTCGTTGCTGTTACCATAGTCATAGGTATGCGTCTTATGGGAACGCTTCTTATCTCCGCGCTTATAATCTTTCCTTCTATCTCTGCAATGCGCGTTTGCCGAAGCTATTTCGGAACGATAATCACCGCAGTGGCTCTTTCCGTTGTAAGCTTCCTTTGCGGAATGGTTATGTCCTTTGCCGTATCCACCCCGATAGGCGCATCGATAGTTATTTGCAATATGATATGCTTTTTTGCAATGTGCCTGCTCGGAGCGATCGTTAAGAAAAAAAGAATATGAATATGACCGATAAAAACAAAAAATCCTGCTGTGAAGCAGGATTTTTTCGTTGATTTAAAAAAGCTTATTCGCAAGCTCTTCGAGAGCTTCTTCCGTTTTGTCGGAGATCTGAACGCCGTCAAACATAGTCCACTCCTCTGTGTGGATTATGGATTCGCCGCGCGCGATCGTTTTAAGGGGAGAAAGTGTTTCAACTTCTTCAAAGAGGGCGTTTGTGAAGATTTCCACGGAGCAGCCGTTATCGGGGTAGGAGGCACCGTGTTGATATTCGGAATATTTAACAAGAGCCTGATCCTTGTTGATGTAAGCCGCTTTTCCTTTTGTGTTGTTGAAGCCTATCTTGAGCTTCGTGTCCGCGTCCTTGTCCTGAGATACGGTGATGTACTTATCCGTGATAGTCATTCTCTTATCCGTCATACGTGTATAGGGCCAGATGATAAGGGAACGGTTTGCAAGAAGACCCGTGTCCTCCGTGGGCTGTGCCACAAGAGCCGTGCCACCGGGTGCCATAACGGAAAGGCACCAGAGAGAGCCTGTTACGGGCTCTTTCTTTGTATTCGTTATTTTGTGTGTAAGCTTGAGCTTGGGTTCGTTTTCCGCCATTTCAAGCTTTACCGTTACCTGTATGCCGGAAACGGCCTGTATTGCGGGAGTAAATTCCGCGCCGTTTGCAAAAGTGCGGTAAACCACCTTGTCATTGTCGGGGTAATAAGTAACGGGGAAGCTTTCGGGGCTCATCCACACGCGGTGTCCGCCGTAGATGTACCATTTCTTATCAGCGCCGAAAAGCTCGGAAACGTCTTCGAAAAAGTTTCTTTCAACATCCTCGAACATCATATTCTCTTTTCCGCAGATATTGCATTTGATGATGCGCGGACCGATGTCGATAGTTACCATAACCTCCATAATTCCGTTTGAGATGACAAGACATTTGCCGTAATTTTTGTAAACTGCTTCTTTGATCGAGATCATATTAAAAATCTCCCTTTCGTTTTTAGAAATTTTATGCTTTGAATGAATTTTTTAACGGTTATTTTTCGATCTTTTGCGATTTGAGAGCTTCAAGCTCCCTCATAAACGTATCGAGGTCCTTGAACTCACGGTAAACGGAAGCGAAACGCACGTACGCTACCTCGTCAAGCTTTTTGAGGCGCTCCATAACGAGCAAGCCTATTTCGCTTGACGGAACCTCGTTCGTAAGCGAATTCTGGAGCTCAAGCTCGATTTCGTTTGCGACGCTTTCCATCTGCTCAAGGGTAACGGGGCGCTTGTGGCACGCTTCAATTATACCGTTGAGAAGCTTTGCCTTGTCAAAGGTCTGTCTGGTTTTGTCCTTCTTTATAACGAGCAGGGGCATCATTTCCACGGTTTCGTACGTGGTGAATCTGTTCTGGCAGAAAGGACATTCTCGTCTGCGGCGAATACTCGCGTTTTCTTCCGTAGGGCGGGAATCTATTACGTTGCTTTTCGTGTAACCGCATTTGGGGCATCTCATTCGCTTATACCTCCGTATTTTCTATAATAACACAAACAGTATATCATATAAAAAGCAAAAAATCAAACCCTAAAATGCAAATATTCTTACATTTAGGAAATATTATCCGAAAAAATTTCATCAAATGCGCCGTCGGAGAACAAATACGGCGTTTCCGAGGGGAGCACGAGCTTTTCGCTTACCGTGCGGAATATGCGAAGCGCGGTATCCTTTGATATAGAAATGTCCGGTATATAAAGGTCTGTTTCCGCACTTTTTTCCGACATCGTGATGAGCAGGGAATAGACGGGATATCCTCCCGAAGAGTTTTCAAAAAGCCTGTAGGTAAGGGTCATATTTTCGAGCGAGAGCATTTTCTTTTCGATGATGGCGTCATTGTAAAAATAGTTCATATTGATTTCCTCCAAATGTGATATATCCGTAAAAAAAGATAAGTCTTTTCCATCGCTGTGTAAAGACTAAAAAGTTTTTTGAAAGCGGAAAAACTCACGCTTTTTCGACAAACAATAGAAAATATTTGAATAAAAAACATACTAAAACAGGGGAGATTGTCACATTTTGTCGAAAAAATATGGCACGGCGGAATATTGTTGGGATAACACGCATATTTATACAAAATCTCCTCAAATCCACCAATGAAAAAATGCGTGCGGTATGGTATAATCCAAGTGTGAATAAAATTACGGAGGAACATATATGGAAAAAATAAAAAGCGTAAGCAGAATAGCAGATATGCGCCTTTGCCGCACTGCGCGTCTGATTCTGCGCCTTACGGTGCCTCTTGTGGCAATTCAAGCTCTGGTGCTGATATATTACATTTTTTTTAATGATGCTTATACGGTGTTTACACAGCTCCACACCGTTTGCGCTCTTGCGGAGGGCGTTTTGGTAAGTCTTGTTTTGAGCATAGGCGGAAGTCTTCTGGCTGACGTGCTGGATCGCAGAAAAAATAAATGACATAAGAAAAAATCACCCGATTTTTGAGGTGAACCCAAAAGTTTAGACAAAAATTAAATATTAAATTGTTTGAGAATGAGCTCGGTACTCCACTGGGCTCATTCCTTTTAGTTTTAGAGAAATTCTTTCGGTGTTGTAGTAATGTATGTATTCTTCTAACTTTTCAATGAATCCCCTAGGGGATTCGAATTTTTCGCCGTAATACATTTCAACTTTCAGCCTGCCGAAGAAGTTTTCCATTATGCCGTTGTCCATGCAGTTTCCTTTGCGAGACATACTTTGTGTAATGTTGTGTTCGGCAAGAAGCCTTTGGTATTCAGCGTGTTGGTACTGCCAACCTTGATCAGAATGGAACAGAGGTCGTGCATCGACAGGAAGCTTTTCAAATAACCCATTCAACATATCTCTGACTTGCTGTTATATATTCCAGTCTGTAGTTGATATTTTTTTAATTCGGCAATTTACACAAAACATATTCATAACAGACTATAACAAAAAGGTGATTTTGAATTTTGTGGAGTTATAAATAAAGACCTATTTTGCAATTGATGCAAAATAGGTCTTTTACTTTATTATGTTGTAGGTGATAAATAAGTTTATTGGTATATCGCGCACTTGCTCCACATCTTGCATAATTATTTTTGAAAGCAAATAAAAAATTCCCAGCTTAAAAGGCTTGAATTCGACAAACGCAATGTGGCATAATATGGAATAAACGACTTGGGCGTTACATAAATATTCCAAAATATACAAGATGCATATCCGTTTTTTGCTGAATAAGTACAATTTTTTCTTCACGGAGGTGATATTTCAATTGACAAATTTCGACTTTGATGGTATAATAGATACACTAATTTTTTCTGCTTCAAAAGCTGGAAAGATTAGAATTTCGATGGAGGTAAATGCGGATAATTGCGAGAAGTCTATAAATCCGCATCGCGATTACAATATTATTCGCGTTAATGGTGAAAAAATGGTAAGTTTAAATATTGATTTAGCAAAAGCAACCAACTATTTTATCCAACTTTTCTATAAAACAAATCAAAAGTATTCTTGCACTAGGACCAAAGTGGGTAAATTGTTGTCTATAGTTGCATTTGCATATGCTTGTGATGGCAAACAGGCTTTTGATGAAACAATATACAAATATGATAATTGTGGTACAGCAATACGCGAAATAATGTTGAGATTTAATGATAGAGAGATATATTCTCAATGTAAATATAGAGATGATGCAAAAAAAATATCAGAAAAATTAAATGAAAAAGTAAAAATCCCCGATGAATACAAGGATATTACTGATCTTGATGATGATATTAAGCAGAAAATTGAAACTACTTTTCGTGAATTCGGAGCGTATACACCTGCTATGCTGGGAGAATGCTTAAATCCACTTGTTAATTACAACGGTATAGCTAATGATAAAAACGAAATTAACCTTTCTAAACTCGAAAGTTTGAATTACTCAGATTTTTCCGATTGTGATATATCTGATAATACATTGATAAAGTTTTTATTGCAATAAAATCTTTAGAGGAGAATACAGCAGATGGGTGTTCCTTGCGATGAAAAGCAATATAATCATATTCAAAGTTTGATTTCTAATTTTTGTGAAATCGTTTTAACAACCAATGATAATTTATACAGAGAAAATGAACAAAACATTGAACATTTTATAAACGATTTGTCATCAGAAGACATCAGCGTTTTGAATTTGGAAGGGGTAGATTCTCAAGTTAAAGTAATTGTATTAAATGAAATTGTTAAATACATAAAGAAATATACCGAGCTCTCGGCAACTTATGATTTTAAAAAACCTTTTGAATTTGACAGCGCTGGTTCGTATGAAAAACTTTGTGAACATTGTAAGGAATATTATCAAAGTACGCATCAAAATAATAAATTACCACCCATTCTCGATTTTACACTTCACTATATACATGATATGAGTGATCACTATCGTATTTTTGGATTTTTTTACGATTATAACTCTACTGTGACAAAAATCAAAATAATTGAGGAACTGAAATTAATTGTTGCAGATATTGCGAAAGATGAAACTATAAAGAAAATTGATAGTATTACGAATAAAGTTGTAGAAAAGAAAGTTGATAACTCTATCAACCGCAAAATGGATAAAATATCAGAAAAAATATCCGAAACAAGTGTTACCATACTCGGTATTTTTGCCGGTATCGTTTTGACTATTGTGGCGGGATTGTTTTACTCGTCATCAGTAATTGATAATATCAAAGATGCAAATGTTTTTAAATTTATTGGCGTCGCTTCTCTAGTGGGCTTGGTTTGTTTTGGCTTGATTTCAATAATGTTTTACTATATTGATAAATTTCGAACAAAAAGTGATACCAAAACAAAATTGCCACTAATCACAATAATTGTTTCAAGTATACTATCTGTTGTTATAGTGGCTTCTTTAGTCATGTATTTTCAAATTCCCGATAATCATACTACTAACGATTCAAACAAATCAGACGTAAATATTTCTGCAAACGTCAATTTATCTGAAGTAACCACTACTGCAACTACTACAGCTACTACAGCTACTACTGAAATTACCACGGCAATGCAGGAGATAACTTCAAATGCTTTGTTGGATTCCGCGACCCAGATTGAATGAGAATAAATAATTTTTGTTATCGTAAAGCAAAAACGCAATACCACACGGGCTTGTACGCTTCGGATATGTAAAATATCTCGGTGTACAAGTCTTTGTTTGTTAAGGCTAAGGGGAATACGATCACTTTTAGTCTACTGTATATACAAAATTAACTATAAATAAAGGAAGACAATATTATGGAAAATCAAAGTAAAAACGGCAAATGCCCCAAATGCAAAAAATGTTGCAAAACAGTCCCTGCCGAAAAAACCGAAAATGATAATTTCGAAAAAGATCTGAAAATGTTAGAATATTATCAGAATGAGTTTTTTATAGAAACGAACATCTTTGGAAATTAGCGATAAAATTTTTTATATTGGTGTGTATTATTGCGCTATTGCCGATATGTAATGAAATTTTGGGTATATCTATCATAGCTTTAACAAACAATCAGTATTGTTTGTTTTTTGTAATTGCCAGTGTTATTGTAATATATAGTGGTATTATACTTTTTAAAGAATCAAAAACGATACAATTTATAAACGATAAAAAGTACGAAATAAACAAACAGATGGATGAAAAATACAAATATTTAAAATATCATACAGCTCTTGAAAGCCCTAAAAGTAATAAAAAAAGTGAAAAAAAGTGTAACAAGGCAAAAGAACGGGGAAACTGGTTGAAGCGCAAAACGGCTTTTTTTGAATTTATTGCCCCAAATAACGCAGTTTTTATTACAGCTTTTGCCGAAACCTTAATTATTGTTTTTTCGGCTTTGATTTTATTCACAAAATAAGTGAGAAGAACTACCCTACATATTAATTTCGCAAGCAAAAACACGATACTTCCGTAAAGGAAGTATCGTGTTTTTGCGATTGAAGTTTTTTTAGAGAGGCAATAATCAAATAATCCGTAAACCCAAAATAATCCCCCGTCTTTTTGAAGCGGTGTTCATGTAGTAAAATGAAGTGAACAAAATACTCCAATAGAGCAAATTGAACAGTCGAAGATACTCTAAAGGAGTAAAAAGAACACGGAG
>SVRQ01000026.1 GCA_015064725.1 Oscillospiraceae bacterium
GATGAACGTTACGACAAGATGGCACAGAACTACGAAACGGAGCAATCAACACTAACAAAAAAGCTCGCCGAGCTTGAAGAAGCCGAAGCGAGCTATGGAAGTGAACTAAACTCAATAGACGATTTCATTGCCAATGCCAACAGATTTATTGATATTCAAGAGCTGACTCCCGAGATCGTCCATGCATTCATATCCAAGATATATGTCTACGAGAAAAAGGAAAAGTGGTCACGCACCGAGGGCAACGATATCGACATCGTGTTCACCGTAGGATTCAGAGAACAGCATACCGTGAGAACGTCCGATGCTATAGCATCCTGACTCCACAAAAACAGAAATACCGAGGCAATTCAATGCCTCGGTACTTCCGCCGCCTATTTCTCCGCTAAGAATGCAGAGGCGAAAGCTCACGCTTTTTGTTTTGAGGATAACATTGATTTAAAAACAATTTTCGGGAAATAATCCTATATCGAACGATTTTTGCTTGAAAAAATCTGACTCAAAATCACAAAACCTCTTGATAAATAAAATGATATGTGATATAATATCCACATAATCTAATTTTGGAAACGAGATGTATTTATGAGTAAAACAAGATTTAAAGACAGACCTATGCCTAATTACACAAAGGGCGAAGAGATCTTCAATATGGTTTCGCACATTGTCGGCGGAGCTTTCGGTATCGTTGCGCTTGTGCTGACGGTGGTTTTTTCCGCGATAAAGGGGAATGCCTGGAGCGTTGTCGGCTCTGCAATATACGGCTCCACAATGATAATGCTTTATTCGGTTTCAAGCGTTTATCACGGTTTGCATCTTAATATGGGCAAGCGTGTTATGCAGGTCATCGACCATTGCACGATCTTCCTCCTCATAGCGGGAACTTACACTCCTATAGCGCTTGGCCCGATACGTGAATATTCTACTGCTTGGGGCTGGGTACTTTTCGGTGTTGTTTGGGGATGCGCGGCTATCGGCATCACTCTTACCGCTATTGATATGAAGAAATATTCCAAGCTTGCTATGGTGTTCTATATCGGAATGGGTTGGTGCGTGGTTATGGCGGCAAAGCCTACTCTTGCGTCCGTTCCGCTTGCGGGTCTTGGCTGGATACTTGCCGGAGGAATTGCATATACTATAGGCGCGGTTCTTTACGGCCTTGGCAAAAAGCACAGATATATGCACTCCGTTTTTCACATTTTCGTGGTTGCGGGAAGCATTTCGCAGTTCTTCGGAATATTGTTTTACGTTATTTGAGCCGCTTTTCACGAAAAGCGACTAGGAATGACACGGATCCTTTTAAACAGGCGATCCCGATAAATGGAGCGCTTAATAATTAACTGAATAGCAAAAGCCTCGGCAGAAAACTCCCGCCGAGGCTTTTGTTGTTCGGACACGTGATTTTTTGTTGTTATTGCTGTATTTTTGTGGTATAATAAAGAAAATAATTATTTTGGAGTGAAGCTTATGCCGTCTGATAAAACGTATCTGGATTTTGTTTTGGAACAGCTTTCTTTTTCCCAAGAAATATCGTATCGCTCTATGATGGGCGAATATATATTATATTACCGTGGAAAGATAATAGGCGGAATTTACGATGACAGATTTCTTATAAAGCCGGTGAAAAGCGCACTATCGCTTATGCCGAACGCGCCGCGAGAAGTTCCTTATGACGGTGCAAAAGAAATGCTTCTTGTTGACAATGTGGACGATAAAGAATTTTTGAAAAAATTGATCGAAGCGATGTACCCCGAGCTTCCCGCAACAAAGAAAAAAGGAAGGTGACTTTATGACGAGCATTACTACTTATACAAAAAAGACGTTCGATCCTCTTGCCCCAAGGCAGGAGCTTATCGACATTCTCGATATAGCACATTCGCTTTCGCTTTTGTGCCGCGCGAACGGACATTTTCCGGAGTTTTATTCCGTAGGGGAGCATTGTGTGAACTGCGCGCGAGAAGCGAATGCACGCGGGTATAGCGCGCGCATTCAGCTTGCCTGCCTTTTGCACGATGCAAGCGAAGCATATCTTTCCGATGTGACGCGCCCGGTTAAAAGCGCGCTTCCCGAATATAAGAAAATAGAAAACGCCCTCGCGGACGTTATCTATGCAAAATGGCTCGGAAGCACACTTTCTAAAGAGGAGCACGCGCTTATGCGCGAGGTGGACGATACGCTTCTTTATTACGAGATGCTTCACTATTTCGGAGAGAAAGTATACGATGCGGCTCCGCCGCTTCTCTCAAAGCCGCTTTTCCGCTTTGACGGATTTGAAAAAACGGAGCAGAGATACCTTGCGCTTTTCGAGCTTCTTTGCACCTGAATTTACTTTTTTCTTCTCCTTGCGAATATCTTTCGCAGCACTGGGGAGAGAAAACGGGGCGATTTGAATATCATAATCTTCATATTGCTTCACCTTTCATAATATATTTCAGTTTATAATATGAAAAATATGGCTCGGCTGTGATAAAAAAATCAGAAAACTATTGCATTTATAATGTGTTTGTGGTATAATAAGGACATAAAAAACGAGTAGGAGATGAGAGTGGCAAACGCCACTCTCATCTGTTTATGTAAGGCTTTTTGAAAGGAGACGAATATGGCAAAAAATACAGGCATTGCTCCCCTTGTGGAGGGACTTGTAACGCCCACGATATTGGAGCTTGGTTACTCTGTTTGGGATGTGGAATACGTCAAGGAGGGCGCGGAGTGGTATCTGCGTATCACCATCGATTCCCCCGAAGGCATTGACATCGATGATTGCGAAAAGGTTCACAGAGCTATCGAAGTCATCATTGATGAGGCTGACCCCATTGAAGATTTCTATTACCTTGAGGTTTCTTCCCCCGGTGTGGAAAGACCGCTCAAAAAGCCGGAGCATTTTGTTCATTGCCTCGGTGAAGTTGTTGAAGTTAAGCTCTTTGCCCCCGATGCAAACGGAAACAAATCCTACAAAGGCGTGCTTCGCGCGGCGAATGAAAACGGTATAGAGCTTGATGCGGACGGTGTTTGCGTAGCTCTTGAATATTCCGCCGTTGCGAAAGCAAATATTTATTTTGAGTTCTGATTATAGATTTAGAAAGGTATTGCAAAAAAATGAATAATGAATTTTTTAACGCCCTGGATCTTTTGGAAAAAGAAAAAGGTATCCCCAAGGAATATATGATAGAAAAGGTTGAAGCTGCTCTCGTTTCCGCATTCAAGCGTGATAACGGCGGCAACAGCAACGTAAGAGTTGTTATCGACCCCGAAAAGAAAGACGTTAAGGTTTACAAACAGAGACTTATCGTTGAGGAGGTTATGGATCCCGAGGTTGAAATTTCCTTGGAAGAAGCAAAATCCATGAGCCGCCGCCACGTTCTCGGCGGATTCGTTGAAACGGAAATTAAAACAAAGAGCTTCGGCAGAATCAGCGCACAGACTGCAAAGCAGGTAATTATTCAGGGCATACGCGAAGCGGAACGCTCCCGCGCCGTTGAAGCTTATGAAAAGAAGAGAGAAGAGATCATCTCCGCTGTTGTTACGAAGATAGATCCTACAAACGGCAACGTAGTTGTTGATACAGGCACAAGCGAAACAGTTCTTCTCAAAGCAGAGCAGATCCCCGGCGAAACGTTCAACGTGGGCGATCATATCAAGGTCTTCGTTATGGAGGTAGTTGATAAAGAAGTTGTAAAAGGTCCTATCGTAACGCTTTCCCGTTGCCACGCTTCCTTTGTGAAACGCCTTTTCGAGCTTGAAATCCCCGAAATTGCAGACGGCACGGTCGTTATCCACAACGTATCCCGTGAAGCAGGCTCCAGAACAAAGATCTCCGTTTCCAGCAGAAATGAAGACGTTGATGCTGTGGGCGCTTGTATCGGTGCCGGCGGCAGACGTATTGCTGATATCGTAAACGAGCTCGGCGGCGAAAAGATAGACATCGTTAAATTCAGCGAAAAACCCGAGGATTACGTAAGAGAGGCTCTCTCTCCCGCAGAAGTGAAATCCGTTGTTCTTGAAAGCGAACGCGCTTGCCGCGTTATCGTTGACCCCGCACAGCTTTCTCTTGCTATCGGCAAGGAAGGTCAGAACGCTCGCTTGGCGGCAAGACTTACGGGATTTAAGATAGATATCAAAACAGAGTAAGAGGAAACAGCGATGGGTGCCTCCGTTAAAAAAATACCCGAACGCAAATGCGTAGGCTGTAATGAAAAAAGACCGAAGAGCGAGCTTATCCGCGTGCTTCGCTGTGCGGATACCGGCAATATCGAAATAGACCGTACCGGAAGAAAAAACGGGCGCGGCGCGTATATTTGTCCTTCCGCTGTTTGTCTTAAAAAAGCAAAAAAGAGACTTTCGCAGAATCTTGAAACACAGATACCGGACGAAATATTTGATGCTCTTGCTCTTGAAATGGAGAATATGAACGATGCAGGAAAATAAATTGCCTATAAACGATGACGCGGAAGGCAAAAAGAAACGCTTTAAATTTGCGCTTTCTCTTGCAAGGCGTGCGGGAAGCGCACTTTGCGGAGCGAGCCTTGTGTGCGATGCGATAAGAGATAAAAAAGAGATGCTCGTTGTCCTCAGCAACTCGGCATCCGAAAACTCCAAAAAGCGTGTTTCAAACTGTGCTTCATATTACCAAACAAAAATATTATATACAAACCTTACCCCGGAGGAGCTTGGCGGTGCTGTCGGAAAAAGCGCACTTGCCTGCATAGGGGTAACGGATAAAAATTTAGCGTTTAACGTAGAACGCAACCTATACTGAAAAATTACGAAAGGATGGGTTAGAATATGGTTTCAAACAAAAAATACCGCGTGAATACTCTTGCAAAAGACCTTGATATGCGAACAAAGGATCTTGTGGATTTTCTCGCGAAATGCGGTATGGAAGGTAAGACCTCCACCGCCATTATAACCCCCGAAGAATTTGCTATTCTTCTCGATAAGCTTACACTTGAAAATCAAACGTCTCAAATGGCTTCCTACGTAGCGGGAAATGTATATATTCCCAAAAAGGGTGCGAATGCTCCCGCTGATAAAAAAGCAGAAAATAACTCTCCGGAGAAAAAAGAAGACAGAAAAGATATGAAAGCTCCCGAAAGAAAAGAAGAAAAAAAGACCGAAAAGGTTCAAAACGAAAAATCCCCCGAGGTAAAACCCGCGCCCAAGGATGAAAAGGCACCTGAGGTAAAACCCGCGCCTAAGGCTGAAAAGGCACCTGAGGTAAAACCCGCGCCCAAGGCTGAAAAAGCTCCCGAGATAAAACCTGCGCCTAAGGATGAAAAGGCACCCGAGGTAAAACCCGCGCCCAAGGATGAAAAGGCACCCGAGGTAAAACCTGCGCCCAATCCTGCGGCAAAGGAAGAAAACAAAAACAATAAATTTGCAAAGCCCAATTTTGCATCTCAGCAGGAAAAAGCGGCATCCAAGCCTGCGCCCAAACCCGAACCCAAGGCTGAAAAACGCCCCCAGACAACAACGGTGCAGATCAAGTCCTCGCTGCCCGGCGGCAGCGCACCCGTGCGCTCCACGCGCATCGTTGATACAAGAACAACGAACGTAAACCTTGAAAAATACGACGAAAGACTTGAAAATTTTGTTCCTGAATCTGCGCGCAGAAATAATATGACTCCCGACAGACAGAAGATGAAAAAGCAGCAGCAGAACAACCCCTATGCAAAACGCGAAAAGGGTAAAGCTCCTATGATGAACCCCAAAAAGGACGATGCTGCAAAGAAGGCTCAGCCTATACAGATCTCTATTCCCGACGAGATCACGGTTGCAGAGCTTGCAAAGCTTATGAAGGTAACTGCTGCCGAGATAGTTAAAAAGCTTATGATGATGGGCGTTATGGCAACAGTAAACCAGGTCATCGACTATGACACGGCTTACCTCATTGCGGATGATATGGGCGCGATCGTCACAAAAGAAGTTGTAGTTACTATAGAAGATAAGCTCTTCGATGAAACAGAGGACAAGGAAGAAGACCTTGTTACTCGCAGCCCTGTTGTCTGCGTTATGGGTCACGTTGACCACGGTAAAACATCCTTGCTCGACGCTATCAGACACACACACGTTACAACGGGCGAAGCGGGCGGTATCACACAGCACATCGGTGCGTACCGCGTAAACCTCGACGGACAGGAGATCACGTTCCTTGATACTCCCGGACACGAAGCGTTTACGGCAATGCGTGCAAGAGGCGCCAAAGCGA
Organism: Oscillospiraceae bacterium; assembly: GCA_015064725.1. Lineage (GTDB taxonomy): Bacteria > Bacillota > Clostridia > Oscillospirales > CAG-272 > UMGS731. The sequence goes on from SVRQ01000026.1 coordinate 6,203, forward strand.
CAGATATTGCGATAATCGTTGTTGCGGCGGACGACGGCATTATGCCCCAGACGATAGAAGCTATCAACCACGCAAAAGCGGCAGGTGTTGATATTATCGTTGCCATCAACAAGATAGATAAACCCACGGCAAACGTGGAAGCGGTTATGACGGAGCTCACAAAATATGACCTTGTTCCCGAGGAATGGGGCGGCGACGTTATCTGCGTTCCTGTTTCCGCACATACGAAGAAGGGCTTGCCCGATCTTCTTGAAAGCGTTCTTATGATCGCAGAGCTCAAGGAGCTCAAGGCTAACCCCAACAGACGCGCCAAGGGTATCGTTATAGAAGCAAAACTCGATAAAGGCCGCGGTCCCGTTGCCTCCATCCTCGTTCAGAACGGTACGCTCCGCGAAGGCGAAACGATCATATGCGGAACTGCTGTCGGACGTGTCCGCGCAATGACGGACGAAAGGGGCAAGAACCTCAAGAAAGCAGGTCCCTCCGTTCCCGTAGAGATCACAGGTCTTGACTCCGTTCCTTCCTCCGGCGATGAGTTTAACGTAGTTGCCGATGAAAGAATGGCTCGCCAGCTTGCAGACCAGAGAAAGGAAAAAGAAAAAGAGGATACGTTCAAGGCAAATGCAAAGGTCAACCTCGACGAGCTCTTTGCACAGATCAAAGAGGGTGTCAAGGACCTTAATATCGTTGTCAAAGCAGACGTTAAGGGTTCTTCCGAAGCTGTAAAATCCTCCCTTGAAAAGCTTACCAATGAGGAAGTGCGCGTAAACGTTATCCACGTCGGTGTCGGCGGTATTACGGAAAATGACGTAATGCTTGCTTCCGCATCCAATGCGCTTATCATAGGCTTTAACGTTCGTCCCGACAGATCCGCTATGGATTCCGCTACGGCACAGGGCGTAGATATCCGCACGTACCGCATCATCTACGAGTGCATCGAAGAAGTAAGTGCGGCTATCAAGGGTATGCTTAAACCAGTTTACCGCGAAAACGTGCTCGGTCACGCGGAGGTTCGCCAGACTATCCACGTTCCCAATGTGGGCACTATCGCAGGCTCTTATATTACGGACGGTAAGGTAACGCGCGCATCCCAGATCCGCGTAGTACGCGACGGCATAGTAATATTTGAAGATAAGATCTCCTCTTTGCGCCGCTTCAAGGATGACGTGAGAGAGGTTGCTTCCGGTTATGAATGCGGTATCGGTCTTGAAAAATTCAACGATATCAAAGAGAACGACGTTCTTGAAGCGTTCATTATGGAAGAAGTGGAAAGAAACTAATAACATTGTCATAAAAAACTTTATATAGAATTATTGTGAGGTATAGAATGAGATTCAGACAGGTACATCTCGATTTTCATACGTGCGAAGACATTGAAAACATCGGCGGCGAATTTTCACGCGAACAGTTCCAGGCGTGTCTTAAAATGGGTCACGTTGACTCCATCACACTCTTTTCCAAATGCCATCACGGTTGGGCATATCACCCCTCCCGCGCAAATAAAATGCACCCCAATCTCCATTTCGACCTTCTCCGCGAGCAAATATCCGCGGCGCACGAGATCGGCGTAAGAACGCCCGTATATCTTTCTGCGGGATTTGACGAAAGGATCGCGCGCGTCCGCCCCGAATGGCTCCTGCGCAATAAGGACCAGACGGTTGCGTGGACAGCGGACTTCACAACTCCCGGATACCACAGATTTTGCTATAACACAGGATACCTTGACTACCTGCTCGATCAGGTAGCCGAGGTCTGCGCGAATTACGATGCAGACGAGATATTCCTTGATATGGTACACATCATCCCTTGCTATTGCAGTAAATGCGTTCACGATATGATAGAGCAGGGAATGGATCCTTTCAACGAAGAAAATGCATACAGATTTGCGTATAACACATACATTCGCTATACAAAGCGCGTAAGAGAGACCGTTGACAGATACCGTCCGGGTCTTCCCGTATTCCACAATGCAGGCCATCTTCCCGTTGGCAACAGAGAATACGCTTACGCTAACACACACTTGGAGCTTGAAAGCCTTCCCACGGGCGGCTGGGGCTATGACCATTTCCCGCTTTCCGCGGCGTATGCAAGAACCCTCGGTATGGAATACCTCGGTATGACGGGTAAGTTCCACGCATCCTGGGGCGAGTTTGGCGGCTTTAAGCATCCCAATGCTCTTCGTTATGAAACGGCACTCTCCATTGCCAACGGCGCGAAGGTCTCTATTGGAGATCAGCTCCACCCGAACGGCAAAATGGATCCCGCAACGTACAAGCTCATCGGAACTGCTTTTGCAGAGGTTGAGGCTAAAGAGCCTTGGCTTGATAACGTAGAGAGCGTTGCGGATATCGCAATACTCTCCCAAGAAGCTGTATTCCGTCATATGCACCCCGACGTTTGCCCTCCCGGAAAGAAAGCTTGGAGAGGAACTATCGGTGCGTCCCGCATACTTCTTGAGGGCAAATACCTCTTTGACGTTGTTGACTGCGACGGAGATTTTGATAAATACAAGCTTATAATCCTCACGGATACTGCGAAGATAGACGACGCCATTGCAGAAAAGCTTAAAGCTTTCGTAAGCGGCGGCGGTAAGGTACTTGCTTCCGGCGAATCCACGCTTTATGAGGATGGCAGAGGCTTTGCGCTTGACCTGGGCGCACAGTACAACGGACCTTGCAAATTCGTTCCCGCGTACATTCACCCCAAGTTTGAGATGGAAGGTCTTTGGGAATCCGCTTACGCTATCTACGAGCCCTCCTCCGACATTACGGCAACGGGCGACGTTATCGCTTACAGAGAGAATCCCTACTTTAACCGTACGGCTCTCCATTTCTGCAGCCACGCGCAGACACCCAATGATCCCACAAAGCTTTATCCCGCTATTACCGTGGGCAAGGACGGCGCGTACATTTCGTTCAATATGTTCTCCGAGTATGCTAACAACGGCGCACTTATTGCAAAGGAAACGGTTAAGCACACTATCGATATTCTCCTCGGAGAGGAAAAGACTCTTACAACAAACCTCCCTGCGCAGGGTGTTGTAACACTTATGGATCAGGCAAACGAGCACAGATACGTAAACCACCTCCTTTACGCTTCTCCCGTTAAACGCGGTAAAAACGTAGAGATTATTGAAGATCTTCTTCCCATATATGAAACAGAGGTTTCCGTCAAGATGTACTCCAAGCCCACAAGAGTTTACCTTGCGCCGCAGATGAAGGATATTCCGTTCGATTATACGGATGGCATCCTCACCTACACGGTTGACAAATTCTCCTGCCACCAGATGGTAGTTATAGATTATTGAACGGGCACTTCCCATAGCTGATCGCTCGCCTGTTGTAATTTAAAAAATTACAGAATAGATCAAAACGGCGAGATTGAAACTGAGCGATTTTTATGATAAGAATAAAAGGCTTCTCCTGATCGAGAAGCCTTTTGCAAAAGGTGATATTATGGATTTTACTCCCTTGAAAAACGTTTTGGATGAAATAACGGCGTGGCGCATACCAGGTGCCGATATTGCCGTTATAAAAGATAATGAGGTCGTTTTTCGCTATCAGGCGGGGTACAGCGACCTCGAAAATAAAAAGCCTATCTCTCCCGATGAGCTTTATTATCTCTTTTCCGCAAGCAAGCCGATAACGGGTGCTGCGGCGGTGCTCCTTGCACAAGAGGGAAAGATACGCTTTGAAGATGAGGTAGGAAAGTACATTTCCTCCTTTAACGATATAAAGGTGCGTGTTAAAAACGAGGACGGAAGCACGGCGCTCGTTCCCGCAAAGCGCCCTGTAACGATACTTGACCTTCTTACGATGACGGCAGGGCTTGATTATAATCTTTCTTCCGATTCCATCCTTGAAGTAAAAGAGAGAACGAACGGCAGATGCCCTACGGTCGAGATAGCGGAAGCTATCGGCAGAGAGGGGCTTGCCTTTGAACCGGGCGAAAAATTTCAGTATAGTCTTTGCCTTGACGTTATGGGTGCGGTTATCGAGGTTGCTTCGGGAATGAAGTTCGGGGAATACCTTAAAACAAGATTTTTTGAGCCGCTTGGTATGACGCACACCACGTTCAACGTGACTGATGAGCTTAAAGCGAAGATAGCTCCGCTTTACATCTACGATAACGAAGCGGGCAGAGCCGTTATAAAGACCGCAGGCAACGGCTATATCCTCGGCTCGGAGTTTGAGGGCGGCGGTGCAGGTCTTGTTTCCACCGTCGGAGATTATATGAAGTTTGTGAATATGCTTACAAACCTCGGCCTTGCCGATGACGGCACGCGCATAATGAGCGAGGAAAGCGTAAACTTTATGCGTAAAAATCAACTGAATGACTCACAAATGCAGAATTTCTGGGCCGGATGGAAGTACCTTACGGGCTTTGGCTACGGATGCGGCGTGAGAACGGCGCTCAAGCCGGAGCTTGTAAAAGGACATTTCTCCTTTGGCGAATTTGGTTGGTGCGGTGCTGCGGGCGCGATGGTCATCGCAGACCCTGCGAACAAGCTTTCCGTTTACTATGCACAGCATATGCAGAACAGCTTTGAATGGGTAGTTCACCCGAAGCTGCGCGAGGCTGTTTATAAGAGCGTTGGTTTGCTTTCTTGAAAGCAAGCAAATACGAAATTTTAATTAAAAAATCGGTGTTTTTACACCGATTTTTTGATATTTTTGCAAATCGCAGAGAACCGAGATAAGGAACGAGCGACTTTATAGGTGAAAGCTTTCAAAAAGAGGTATTATAATGAAGAAATATGAGATAGAAAGGTATCTTGACCTGCTGTTTTCCCGCGCACTTTCAAAGTGCGGCAATCTGGACGAGGCGGAGAGCTTATGCAGGAAACGGCACTTTGCGCGCTCGTTTACCTTGCCAAGGGCAAAAAGGTGGACGATTTCAAGGCTTTTCTTATTACCGTGATGAACAGAAGATATAATGATATGCTCCGCAAGCGTTACCGCCACCCCGTTATACGCCTTGGCGATGATTTTGATATTATCGATGACGAGGATGTTTTTGAAAGCGTTTTTGCGTCCGAGGAGGCGGAAACAGTGCGCCGCGAGATAGCTTATCTTAAAAATATCTACCGTGAGGTCATAGTGCTTCATTATATGGAGGGAAAGAGTATTCCCGAAATTGCATCGGCTCTCGCAATTCCAGAAGGGACGGTGAAAACTCGCCTTTCGGCAGGCAGAGCGAGAGTTAAGAAAGGAATGGAAAAAATGAAAAACTATGAAATGCAAAGCTTTAAACCGATAACTCTTTGGCTTTCACACAGCGGAAACAATGGGGTGAACGGAGAACCTTTTTCGCTTATAAACGGTGACTTGATAGCGCAAAATCTTTTGTGGCTTGCCTACCGGAAGCCTGCCGGGGCGAGCGAGCTTGCCCGTGGGATAGGCATTCCGATGGCTTATATAGAACCGATACTCAAAAAGCTTTACGACGGCGAACTTATGCGAAAGATCGGGGACAAATATTACACGGATTTTATCATCTCCACGCTTGAAGATAAGGAAAAATACATCCCTGCCCAAAAGGCGTTGGTGCGGGAAAAATTTGAGGTATTTTGGGGTGCAATAGATGCAGGACTTTCCCGAGTGCGCGGTAAGGAATGGTATCTGCGCGGCACAGAGGGACAGAGAAACGCGCTTGAGATGTATTTTGCGTTCAACTGCCTCGATTATGGAATTTACGATACGTTTTGCAAGATTTACGAAGCAACGCAGATATTTCCCGAACGCCCGAACGGCGGACGCTGGAACGCTTTCGGAACGGTGCTTTTTGAAGACTTCGATTACAAAAAGCATATGGAGCTTATGATGCACCAATACTCGGGCGAGAGATGCGGATGGCGCGACGATTACCTCGGTCTGGGCAATGTGGTGCTGCGCATTTACGGTGCGGAGGGTTTTCCCAATTATCTTTATAACAAGCCGCACCCCGATTTTAAGATCAAGGGGGATTTTGATACGGTGCTTACGGAGCTGCTTTATATAATAGAAAAGGGCATAGATCCGAAGGAAGTGGCACTTGATACGGAGGTCTTGAAGGCTATTCCTCATTTTGTCAAATGTAAGATACTGCGTATGGAAGAGGGAAAACCGCGCGTGGATATTCCCGTTATCTGTCTTGCAGAATGGCGTGAACTGAAGCATATTCTGGAAAGCACGCGCGAAATAATGCAAAAAGACCTTTTGGACCCCTTGCGTGAATATTATAAGGATAAAAAGCAGGAGATTCCGCCTCATATAGAAAGCGTACCTCTTCAAAAGCAGTACCTCAATTCGGGCGGCGCATTTCTTTTTGCCACTATACGCGAGGCGATAAAACGCGGAAAGCTTTATGACGGCGATTATGATAACGATGACCCTTGCGTTCATCAAGCTCCTCCTCCTATGGTATTGATAATTGATAAATAAAAAAGCGAGCAGTACCTGACTATACTAGCCCATTTATGCTTTTGGCTCTATTGAACTTTGCAGTTGAAATATCGAAAAGTGCAGGAAAACCCTTGTGGCTCCTGCATTTTTATTCATTTTACTATTGACTTTTTGTGTCAGATATGATGCAATATATTCAGAAAGGGTAATTGCTTTTTGGAGGATGTGTAATGAGTAATTTTGATATGTTTCTTTCTAAATTAAAGGATTTAAGTTCCGAAGAACTTCAACTTCTTTCCAGAAAGATAATAACTCAACTACAAAGAAACGAATCCAACGAGAACCGTTCTGCGATAGTTTCTTGTAAAAAATGCGGCGATAAAGACTGTATTTCAAAATATGGTAAAGATAGGCACGGAAAACAACGTTACCGTTGTAAGCATTGCAAAGCCGTATACTGTACGCACAGGTTGGATCTCTTTGAATGATGTGCGTTTCGTTGAAATCCAATTCATCTATTCCGATGAGAGATTTAGTGTTTATTAGGCTATATTAGTCTCAAATATCAGCTTTCAATCAATATTGCCTCCGAAACAACGAAAATATCTGAAACTACAGCAACTTCCAACAAGCTTATTGCAACACAGACGGAAAACAGCACTTCTTTCGATAATATTGTAGTTGACTGATGTAAGCAAGTTATCTAAAGAAAATCAAAAACAATTTCTCATACCTCTTGAAAAATGTTTATTTTGGATATATAATATTGCTAGCGAAAAGCCGGGAGAAATCTCGGCTTTTTCGAGTTGCACGATGTTTTTAAGACAATGGGAAAAATTTATGTTAAGCTTTTTGTTATCAATTGCCGATGAAAGCAATCACGGTAAGATCACATATTTATACAATAATTATCACGATGATATGATTAGGTTTGCTAAAAGTCGATTAAAAAATCACGGATGTGCCAATTATGAGATCGATGCGGAGGACGTTGTTCAAGGTTCCTTTTTGAATATTTTAAAGTATATCG
>SVRQ01000009.1 GCA_015064725.1 Oscillospiraceae bacterium
GGCTTACCACCCCCAGTCCTACTTGCTATGCGTAAATAATCTCACTGTAAATGATTTCTCTAACTCTGGACTGAATTTCATTCATTTTCTGAACCCACAACATAGCATTGTCGGCTTTCAGTTGTTCGGTCACATTTTCCTGCTCTGCAATCTGCTTTGTCAGCAGGAGCAAACGCTCCTGTGCCTGTCTGTCAACATCCGTAAGATAGGAGTTCAATGTGCCATCAATCAGCATTGTGGTATAAAGGAACTGCTTATGCTCCTTTAGATACTGCTTGTGGCGTTGTCCCCATAAGCCGATAGGCTGTGCTTCTTCGGAAAGTATCAAGCAAGGGATATAATAATCTCCCTGCAATTCATACCACAAACCGTTGCTTTCATCAAAAATGTACTTGTCCATATGATAAATCCTCCAGTATAATATATTCGCACGTACATCACAGTTCTCCGATTGCCACATTCTGTTATATCTTGTTATCAGATTTTCTTGCCCTTGTATTTGCCCTTATCAGCTTCCAAGGGAAGAATAAACATAAGTGAAATCGTATAATAAGTTAAGGTGAGCATTTTGCGATAAACCCTTTATTTTCAAGGCTTTTGGAGGATTTTATTAAAACCCTGTGAGGGTTAATAACCACTTATAAAATTGTGGTTTTCAAATTGGAATTTATAGTTTAGAGTAATAATGGCGAACCAACACCCAGCTTTTCTTTTGTTTCTCTGTTTTATGTTCAATGCTGAAATTACTACTAACCAACAGAACGGCTATATGAACTCTTTTATCTTCACTATTGATGTTCTGAATTAAACTTATTACATCGCAATTATCTTCATGAAAATGACCAATTTCAAAAAGATGTCTTTTGCGATGTGAATACAAAACTGTAGTTTCACTATTATCAATAAGAAAACGCAAAAAAACACCGCCTAAGTCCCATAAAAATTAGTCATCACCTGTTATTTCCACATTTCCTTTTAGGTTAGCAGACTTTATAAATTCCATAATAGCTAAAACTTCGTCTTTATTGTTTACACTCATATTTAATGCATCCTCCGTCAAATTCTTATTTCTCGTTCAGTTTATCGCCAGTTTCGCCTTTGTATTACAAATGCCTCGGGCAAAGCCCATACCCCTAAGGTTGCGCGCATCTTAAGGCTCTCCCTTTGGGAGAGCTCCCACGATAGCGGGTGAGAGGGCGTTTTACGACAAGTTTTCAATTCTCTCATTGATTACCCGATCAATCATTCGGCAAACACCTTCAAAATTCTTATCTACATCTCTATTTGAAAACCGCAAAACATAAATTCCGTATCTTTCAAGAATTTCAGTTCTTGCCGTGTCGTGTGCTTTGCCTTGGTTTGTATAGTGCTGTGAACCGTCAAGCTCTATCACAAGACGAGCACTATGACAATAAAAGTCTGCAATAAAATTATCGATGATCCGTTGTTTGTATATCTTTACCGGATAATATCGCAAAAAATCATACCATAAATGCTTTTCTTGCCGAGTCATATTACGGCGTAAAATTCTTGCGACATTTAGCAACTCATTATTTTTCTTTAATGGTTCTCGCTCCATTTTGCCCTCTCCGTCGGCTACGCCGCCACCTCTCCCAAAGGGAGAGGCTTCTCGTTAGCTCCATTATACCACAAATCGGCAGAGGAAATAATGTCTCTGTCGAAATTTTTGTGCTCGCCTATTTCTTCTCTAAGAATGCAGAGAGAAGGGCGTTTTTATTTATTCCTATACATATTTTCCCCGTACCTTTCATACTATTTAAATAAAAACTCTTTCTCGGAGGTTTTTATGAAGGGTATAGTCAATAAAGTTAAAAGAAACGTAGCAAGAGAATCAGTTTGTGTGAATACGGCTCTTGTCGGAATATGCGCCGCGGTCTGCGCTGTACTTGGGCTTATTTTCGCTCTTGGCGGAATAGATCTTGAGGTATATGAGGAGATAGTTCAGCCGAAGTTTTATCTGCCGCCGTTTTTTATGATATTTTTCAGTACAGTCTTTTACGCAGTGCTCGGGGCGGCGGCGGGAACCGCGCTTTCCACGCCGTATTACAGAAAGAACAATATAAAGCTTATCTCCATCGTGCTTTCCGTATGTACGCTGTTTCTCTGCTTTACTTGGGTCCCGCTTGTTTATACTGCGGCAAGCTTTCTTATAGGAGCTTTCGTTTACATATTGGTGTTGCTTTTTTCTTCCGTTATATTCAAATTCTTTTTCCGCATAAACAGAATGGCGGCGTGGCTTGTACTTATATTTGCCGTATATGCACTATATATGGTATGCTACAGCCTTACTTTATTCATTATAAATTAAGTTTTCGGAAAATGCTTGACAAAAATTGAAAATTTTGATATTATGATATATACGGTAAACTAATAATTTCAAAATGGGGGTACATTAACTATGAAAACTGTAAAAGTTCGTCTTTCTTCTATTGAAGCTGTTCGTGATTTCGTTGAAGCTGTTCGCAAATACGACTCCGAAATCGACCTTTCCAGCGGCAGATACGTTGTAGATGCAAAGTCCATTATGGGTATTTTCAGCCTTGATCTTATGAATCCCATCACGATGACTGTTCACAACGACAACTGCGACGATATCATCGAAGAACTCAAAAACTACATTGTTGACTGATCTACGTTATGAAAAAGACGCTTGCGTTACGCAAGCGTCTTTTTTGTTGCTTGAAAAATTGTGTGAGGATTCGCGGACGACCAATGGTTGTCCCTGCGAGAAAGGATTTGATTTTCTTCCGCAGCGTCTGTGCTTGCCATTCTCGCTTTTTACCTTATAATATCCGCATATTCAAGCTTTATGACGTTTTCAAGCTTTTCGGGGGCAAGCTCTATCTGAAAGCCTATTCTGCCGCCGCTGAAAAAAATCGTTTCGTAATTTTTTGCCGTTTCGTGTACGGTCGTACGGAAAAATTTCTTCATCCCGATAGGCGAGCATCCGCCGTGGATGTAACCCGTAAGAGGAAGAAGCTCTTTTGATTTTATCATTTCCACGGATTTTTCTCCGACAGCAGAAGCCGCCTTTTTAAGGTCTAGCTCCTCTGCTACGGGTACCATAAAAACGTAGTGTGCGCCTGATCTTCCGACCGTCACAAGCGTTTTGAATACCTGTGCGGGGGCTTCGCCCAGCACACGCGCAATATCCACGCCCGCAACTGCGCCTGTGTCAACGTAGTAATGCTCCTTATAATCTATTTTCATACTGCTAAGCTTTCGCATAGCGTTCGTTTTTTCGGCCATAAACTCCTCCAAAGTACGTTGTATCTGAAGTATATTGTAATCTATAGATATATAATATCGCTCTTTTGACAAAAATTCAAGACAAAGCGTGTAATTCCGATTTAAGTTATTGATATTTATCCTATTTTATGGTATAATCCTTTACATAAAGACAACATTGGAGGTTTTTTATGAAAAAGATAATTTCTCTTATTCTTTCCGCGGCAATGCTGATGCTTATGCTTGCTTCATGCGGCGGCGTTGCGGAAACGACAACGGGCCAGAACGCAACGGCGGATCCCACAATCGATGCAACGGTGGCAACGTCGGCAACGACAGAGGCAACTTCAGCGACGACGGAAGCCACAACAGCAGCTACAACTGCTGCAGGGACGATCACTCAATTGACTTTCTCCGAAGGCGATCTTTTGGCGCATTGGGATTTTTCCGAAATATCGGCAGACGGCACGGTTGCCGACCTTACAGGTAACGGCCACGTGGGCAAGGTGTCCGGAAACGTGCAGTGCGTTGAAGCTGCTGACGGCAACGGCGTTAAGTTTGCCGGCGACGGCGGTATGATAACGGTTGAAGACCATAAGGATTTTCAGTTTAAGAACGAACATAGCTTTGCTGTTGAAATAAGATTTAAGATGGATGAATCCGCAGCTCCCGGTGCTATCTTCCAAAAAGGCTTGCTTGACGGAAAGGGCTCTCATTTCGGCTTCTGGACGGATGAATTTTCAAAGCTCAATCTCGGTATGTCCGGACAGACGGAAAAGACTTTCGCGTCCAATAATGCTCTTAACAGCGAATGGCATCACATAGTTTTGATACAGAACAAGACTACGGGTACTGTGGTATATTATCTTGACGGCGTTTTGCAGAACTCCACTATGCCTAAAAACTCCAAATCTCCCGTTGTGGCAACCTCTTTCGTTATGCGCGACGAGGCTATAACGTTCGGCTCCGACGGAACAAAGCATTTTGCCGGCATTATAGACGATATTAAGATATACGATTATGCCATAAACGAATCCATCGTCCTTGCGGAATATGACACCATCTATAATTTCGAGGGCGAGATATACAGATACGAAAATGAAAAAGGCGAGACATTTACTCTCAGCTGCCGCGTACACTATCCCGACGGCTATTCCGAAAATGACGGAAAAACATATCCCATCCTTCTCGTGCTTCACGGACACGGCGAAACGGGTACGGACAACCTGGGTCAGCTCCGCGTTTGGGCCCATCCTATGACGGACGTTATCTCCCGAGAGGATATTATAGTTGTTGTTCCTCAGTGCGAATGCGACGGAGGAAAGACAAAGGAATGGGTAGCCTCCAACCACTTGTTCAACGAGATGAGCAACAGATCCTTGCCCAAGAACCCCACGCTTGCTCTTGCTGCGGTTACGGGTGTTATGAACAAGTTCCTTGCAAGCGGCAAGGTGGATACGAACCGCGTTTATGCAATGGGTTCTTCTATGGGCTCTATCGGTATTTGGGAGCTTATGGCGCGTGAAAAGGATATGTTCACAGCGGCTATCCTTATGTGCGGCGCGGGCATCCCCTCCAAGGCGGAAAACCTTCTCAACGTTGATATCTGGGCGTTCCACGGTACGGTGGACGAAACAGTTCCTTATACCGGCACAAAGAATATGGAAAGAGCTATCACAGAGGCAGGCGGAACTAAGATGAAGGCAACGTACCTTGAGGGTGTTGACCACAACTGTATGAGCCAAGCGTTTGCAGAGGGCGACCTTATCGGTTGGCTTATTTCGCAGACAAAGGCGGACTAATTATATAGGCAAAAAGAACAGGATTTTTTCCTGTTCTTTTTTTGTTCTATTCGGATGTTTTGCCTAATATATATAAAATGAAGTAAAAAACAGGGAGAGCTTATATTATGAAAAAAATAATTTCGTTGATGCTTGTGATCTTTATGGTGTGCTTTTTTTGTGCGCCGGGCGTATGTGCCGCGGAGTTTACGGAAGAGGTGAGCGCGGCAAGCGCAATACTTATGGACTTTGCGACGGGAAAGGTGCTTTTTGAATATAATGCTGACACCGCGCTTCCGCCCGCCTCCGTTACGAAAGTTATGACTCTTTTGCTTGTTTTCGAGGCGATAGCAGACGGAAAGATAGCTTTTTCCGATATGGTGAGCGTGAGCGAGCACGCAGCATCTATGGGCGGAACGCAGATATACCTTGAGCCGGGGGAGCAGATGAGCGTTGACGAGCTTATAAAAAGCGTTGTGGTAAGCTCCGCGAACGATGCGGCAACCGCCCTTGCGGAATACGTTTGCGGCAGCGAAAGCTTGTTCGTGGCGAAGATGAACGAGCGCGCGCGTGAGCTCGGAATGGCGAACACGCATTTTGAAAATACGAACGGGCTTGACGATACGGCAGAGAACCACGTGACCTCTGCACGCGATATCGCAATAATGAGCCGCGAGCTTATGAAGCACGAAAAGATATTCGATTATACTATGATATGGATGGACACGGTGCGCGGCGGCGCGTTCGGACTTTCCAACACGAACAGGCTGCTTCGCACTTACAGCGGCTGTACGGGGCTTAAAACGGGATCTACGGCAAAAGCGAAGTTCTGTATAAGCGCAACGGCACAGAGGGGCGGACTGCACCTTATCGCGGTCATTATGGGAAGCCCCACAAGGGACGAGCGAAACGCGCTTGCGGCAAAGCTTCTTGATTTCGGATTTGCAAATTACGCGCTGTTTTCGGACGATAACGCTGATGTGGGAGATGTTGCCGTGCGCGGCGGCGTGAAAAACACGCTTTCGCTCAGGTGCGATGGCTTTTGCGCACTTGTCGAAAAGGGAACGGAATCAAAAATAGAAGCGGTGTATGAGCTTCCCGAAAGCGTTGCGGCGCCCATCAAGGAGGGCGGCAAGATAGGCACGGTTACGTATAAAAACGGCAATACCGTTTTGGGGCAAGCGGATATAGTTGCCGCAGAAAGCGTTGAAAAAATAGGATTTTTTACCCTTTTTCCGAGAATTTTACGTTGGATGCTCTGTGCGCCCGAAAATTAAGTGAAATTGGAATTGAAATAGAGATGCATATATGGTAAAATGAGATGATACATCATCTCATTTTATTTTTGCCTCACCCGCCCTAGCGGGCACCCTCCCCAAAGGGGAGGGCAGATTGGCAAACATCATCTCATTTTATTTTTGCCTCACCCGCCCTAGCGGGCACCCTCCCCAAAGGGGAGGGCGGATTGGCTAGCATCATCTTGTTTTATTTTTGCCTCACCCGCCATAGCGGGTACCCTCCCCAAAGGGGAGGGCAGATTGGCTAGCATCATCTCATTTTATTTTTGCCTTCCCCTTTGGGGAAGGTGTCACGAAGTGACGGAAGAGGTTACATTTTACTCAAGGAGATATTTATGATAAACAACGGCTCGCCCACCGTCGGCGTATATACGCTCGGCTGTAGGCTCAATCAATACGAATCCACGGCGATAGAGGAAGCTCTTTCGGAAAACGGTTTTATAGTTTTGCCTTTTTCCGAAAAGTGTGACGTTTATATAATCAACACCTGTGCCGTAACGGAGGAAAGCGAAAAAAAATCGCGCAAGATAGTGCGCCGAGCCCACGCGGAAAATCCCGATGCTTTTGTTATAGTTACGGGCTGTGCCTCTCAGGTTCATTCCGACGTTATGGCGGCAATACCCGGGGTGAGCTACGTTTGCGGAAACAGAAACAAGCTTTCCGCAGCGGAAGCGGCAATTATGCTTATGCGCGGAGAGAATATCGACGGGAAGATAAGCATTATGGACGTGGAAGCTTCCCCGATAGAGAAGATGAGCATAACTCGCTCGGAGCGCACGCGCGCATTCGTAAAGATAGAGGATGGATGCGATAATCATTGCACGTATTGCATTATAAAGACCGCGCGCGGAAGCGTGGTCTCGCGCCGCGCGGACGAGATAATAGAGGAAGTGAAAACGCTTTGCCGCGCAGGATACGAAGAGGTCGTGCTTACAGGCGTGGAAACCGCGTCTTACGGAAAAGATTTTGAGGATGGATATGACCTTGCCTTGCTTATCCGCGACGTGGCGCAAAAGACGGATATAAAAAGAATTCGCCTGGGCTCGCTTGAACCTTCCGTATTAAAAAAAGCGCTTGTAGATAAGCTTTGCGCGGAAGAAAAGTTTTTGCCCAGCTTCCATCTTTCGCTTCAAAGCGGAAGCAACAGAGTGCTTGCCGCTATGAAGCGAAAATATAACAGAGAAACGGTGCTTTCCAACGTGGCATATATCAAGGAAAAAATGCCCGCGGCGACCTTTACCTGTGATATTATAGCGGGTTTCCCCGGGGAGAGCGAGGAGGACTTTGCAGATACTTACGATATAGCGGAAAGAATAGAGTTTTTGCACATGCACGTTTTCCCGTTTTCCAAAAGAGAGGGAACGCCTGCCGCAAAAATGCCGTGCCAGCTTCCCGAAAGTGTTAAAAACGAGCGCGTAAAGCGCCTTGCCGAGCTTGAAAAGACGCTTCGTACGAAAAATATAGAGCGTTTTATCGGAATGGAATTCTGCGTGCTTTTTGAAACGGAGAAAAACGGCGTTTACACGGGACATACGGAAAATATGCTGGAGGTAAGCGTACCGAGCGAGATCGATATAAGAGGAAAGATAGTAAAAGTTAAAATAATCGGATACGACGGGGAAAAAGTGCTGGCGGAGAAGGTTTGAACGAACAATAGATACCCTCTCAGGCACCTTTCGGTGCCAGCTCTCCCAACGGGAGAGCCTTATGGGATTGAAAAGTAACAGAAAAAGAAAGTGCGTTGAGAAAAATTGCGTTACCTGCATTAAAAAATGCGGGTGCGAGGGAAGTTCTTTGCCCGCTTTCTTTCAAGAAAAAACATATTTGCTTTAAAAAGAAAGTGCGTTGAGAAAAATTGCGTTGCCTGCATTAAAAAATGCGGGTGCGAGGGAAGTTCTTTGCCCACTTTCTTTCAAGAAAGTGGGAGAACATATGAAAATAATTGAAATAAAACAGAACGATGCGGGAAGAAGACTTGATAAAGTTTTGACGGCGGCTTTTCCGCTTCTGCCCAAATCAATGATGTATAAATATATACGCCTTAAAAAGATAAAGGTCAACCGCAAGCGTGCGGAGATCGGTCAGATACTTAACGTGGGCGACACGGTGGAGCTTTTTATCAAGGAAGAGTTTATGGAAAAAGAGCCGAGAAACGACTTTTTCAAAAATATCCGTGTCAACTTCGGTGTGATATACGAGGATGAAAACATCTTGCTTTGCGATAAGCCCTCCGGCTTGCTCTGCCACAGCGACACGGCAGGGGAGCAGAACACGCTTATAGAGGGCGTGAAGGCTTATCTCTGGCAAAAAGGGGAGTGGGTGCCCGAGGAGGAAAACTCCTTTGCGCCTGCGCTCTGCAACAGGATAGACAGAAACACGGCAGGCATCGTTATCGCGGCGAAGAATGCGGCAACGTTGCGCGTGATGAATGAAAAGATAAAAAAGCGCGCCGTTGCAAAGTTTTATCTGCTCGCCGTTCACGGAAATATGGAGAAAAAGGCAGGTGAGCTTGATGGCTACATCTGGAAGGACGCGAAGAACAACAAGGTCACCGTTTACGAGCACGAGCCGCGCGGAAAGCACGATGCAAAGCATATCGTAACGCGCTACCGCGTTGTGGGCAAGCACCCGATGGGCGATATTCTTGAAGCGGAGCTTGTAACGGGGCGCACGCACCAGATACGCGCACATTTTGCCTCTGTGGGGCATCCGCTTGTGGGCGACGGCAAATACGCCGTTAACCGCGAGGACAGGAAGATGGGCTTTGAAAGCCAGGAGCTTTATTCGTACAAGCTCACGTTCCTCTCGGACGAGCCCTCCCACCTCGATTACCTTGAGGGCAAGACGTTCACAAGGGATATTTCCGATTTTCCCTTTGCCGATGGAATAGGAAAGGGCAAGGTGTGAATACTTTGTAAATAAAAAATTAACCGATTGTTAATTTGACTAAAAATATAATTCTTTTATTGATTTTTTTGTGAATTTATGCTAGAATAAATGTAAATAAAAGGTTTACTTACCAAAAACCTTAAAAAACAAAGGAGGAATTATATTATGAAAAAATTTTTATCGGCGGTTTTAACAATTGCGTTATTGATTTGTGCGTTTTCAAATCTTACGTTTGCTCTTGATGCACCTATCGATGTTAGCGCGACTGTGCACGATGATCCTGCGGCAGTGTACGCTACATTGGAGCCTCGCGGTGGCGAATATTATTTATATAATTCTGATTTAGGAAACTATTTGCAGATTGATAATAACGATGATCCTGCTTATAATACTAATGGTGCTTTTATGGAACTTTGGGATTTTGATAATGGTGCGTATCAAGAATGGGAAGTAGTAAATTTATATAATGGATATTATGAAATTCATTCTAAAGTTAGTAATATGTCGCTGGCGGTTCCGGAGGGCGAAACAAATACAGCTAATGTTAAAGTTATACAAGAGCCTTATTCAGGATACACAAGACAACAGTGGAAATTCACTCAAACATCTAGAGGTACTTATATTATAAGACCAAGATCGGCAGAAAACTTTGCAACGGATTGGTGTCTTTCTGCCGGTTCGGGAGTTATTACCGGCGAGGGGCGAAATGTTTTACAGGTGGCATATTCGAATGATTCTGATTATAAGGATGAATGGCAACTTTTAGGGATAGGAAATGATGCTTTTCTTTTGGGTATAACAGAAAGCGGGAGAGATCGTGCTACTGTTTTGGGGAAAATAATGCCTTATATTGATGGAATGGGATATAATGATTTTAGGGCAATTGTTACCGATTCAATTACTTGTAGTAGTGTAAAAAATTATATGGCTGAATCAAGGATATTTGTTTCTAGAAGCCACGGAAATTCTGATGGCGATGGTACATATATCATACTTTCGGAAGATAATACACAATATATTCATTCGCGTGATATATATAATTTTTCAACTAATACGCCATTGGTTGATTTAACTAATTGTGATTTGATGTTATTTGTTGGATGTTATACAGGAATTAACGATAATACCAGTTTGCCGTATGCAGCTGTTGCGGCCGGAGCGGATTGTGCTGTTGGCTTTATGGATACAATACACTGGGTAGTTGCGAACGAATGGACAGAATTTTTCTTTAATTATTACGCAAATGGTTTTTCTGTGGAGCGTGCTTGCTATCAAGCATCAAGCAAATTTATAAACGTTTTTGGAGCCGATTCATATCGAGTTGTCGAATAAATATAAGGAGGATATTATAATGAAAAAAATAATTTCTTTAATATTGGCTTTTGCGCTGACGTTAATCGTTGCTTCCTGCGGGAAAAAGCCTTATACTGTGCTTGAGGTCGGCGGTGCAGATTCTCGTTCCGTTGCAAACCACGATTCCGATATAGTTTTGGAAATAAAAAGCGAAAAAGACTTGAAGCTGAACAAGAACAAGACATTTGAACTGAACAGCAAAAGCTATGATGTTGAATATAGAAATACAATGAAAACTTACTTTTTTAACGGCGAAATAGACTTTTACGAAAGCAAAGAAGTTTCAATAGGGGTAAACAAGAAAACGGGCAATATCGACCAATATTCGTTTTTGGGAGCCTACGTTCTCGGAACGGAGGGTGCAGAAAAAAGCTATGACGAATGTCTTGAAATTGCGAAAAAATATCTCGGAAAGGCTGTTTCCGACGTTGAAAATTATGCCGTTGCGGATTACCGATACTTAAAAATTCCCGAATATAAAGCCGTGTATTCGTTTGAATTTGCGCGCTTTGTTAACGGTGCGAAAACTTCCGACAGTGCGGTTGTGGGCGTTACGGTCTATGGCGATGTTATCTCTCACACATATCAAAACCTCGGCGGGATGAAGGATGCACCCGTGCCGAGCGAAGCGGAAATGGCAGAGATAAGAGCGAACGTTTACCAAAAGCTTGAAGATATTTACGGCGGAATAAAAGCCGAATATGACGTTGAATATTCAACAAAGGACGTTGTGCTTTCAAGGCTTGAAGACGGCAAATACGCTATTGAATATTATATGGATGCGAAAGTAACGCCGAAAGCGGAAGGCAAACTCGGTTTTATGGAAACAAATCATTTTTTGATATACGTTAAAAAATAATTCAAAATCCCTCTTGACAAAGGGCGCGCTTTATGCTATAATCATCGGGTAAAACAAAGAAGAACATTCTCCGTTCTCACCCTGCCGCAAACGGCGCGCTCGGTCAATAAACAAGATAATACCTTACTTGCGTATATTTTCGGAAGTAATTATGTCTATATTTATGCGGAGAGCCTTACTTTGGTTTTCCGCATTTTATTTTGTTATGGAGGTGCTTTACCATTAGCACGAAAGAAAATCTTATCAACGAGGAAATAAAGATCCCTGAAGTTCGTCTTGTAACAGACGAAGGCGAAATGCTTGGGGTTGTCAAAATCGCAAAGGCACTTGAAATGGCACAGGAGAGAGACCTTGATCTCGTACTTATCTCCCCCTCCGCCGTTCCGCCCGTATGCAAAATAATGGACTACGGCAAGTTCTGCTTTGAAAAAGAAAAACGCGCTAAAGAAGCGAAGAAGAAACAGCAGGTTGTCGATGTAAAGGAAATTCAGCTTTCCTGTACGATCGGTGAGCACGATTTCCAGACGAAGCTTAACCACGCGCACCGCTTCCTTAAAGGCGGCGACAAAGTTAAGGTCGTTGTAAGATTCCGCGGAAGAGAAATGCGCCACACAGAGCTTGGCGCAGATATCCTTGCAAAGTTTGAAAAGGGTTGCGAGGGTGTTGGCACAGCGGAGAAAAAAGCTGTTCTTGACGGACGTAATATGACAATGTTCATCTCGCCCGTAAAACAATAAATTTTTGTATAAACTGAAAGGAATATAAAGTTATGCCGAAGATCAAAACACACAAGGCTACATCTAAGAGATTTTCCACAACAAAGAGCGGTAAAGTAAAGCTCAATTCTTCTTTCCGTCGCCACAAGCTCGGAATCAAGACACCCAAACGTAAGAGACAGCTCAGAAAGAACGCTTACTTGAGCCCCTCTTTCGCAAAAACGATCAAATCCCTTATCAACGCTTAATCGGCGGGAATTTACTTTAGGAGGAAACTGAAATGGCAAGAGTTAAAGGCGCGATGATGGCTCGCAAGAGAAGAAATAAAATGTTGAAGCTCGCAAAGGGTTACTGGGGTGCTAAATCCAAACACTTCAAGATGGCTAAGCAGGCCGTTATGAAGAGCGGTAACTACGCTTTCGCAGGCAGAAAAATGAAAAAGAGAGATTTCCGTTCTCTCTGGATCACAAGAATCTCCGCACAGGCAAAGGTTAACGGTATCAACTACTCCAGATTTATGTGCGGTCTCAAGAAGGCAGGCATCGAACTCAACAGAAAGATGCTCGCTGACCTCGCTGTAAACGACAAGGCTGCTTTCGCTGCTCTCGTTGAAACAGCTAAAAACGCTCTTTAATTTTTAAAGAGGAACATAAACGTAAGCAAAACCAAGGTGCGCGCGCACTTTGGTTTTTGTTTATCAAGAAAACGAATCACCGAACAGAGGAAACGAAAATGCAGACGAATTACGAAATGATAACAAGCAGAAAAAACGCTTCCGTGCTTGCCGCCGCCGCACTTGCAGACAAAAAACAGCGCGATAAAACGGGGCTTTTTGCATTTGAGGGCATAAAGCTTTTCGAGGATGCGGCGCGCGAAAAAACGGATATAGAAAAAGTTTTTGTAACGGAGCGCGCATACGGGCGATATAAGGATATTTTCGCTTCCTCCGGCGTTTCGGAAAAGCTTGTGCTTGTAACGGAGGAGGTTTACGAAAAGCTCTCCTTTGAAAGTGCGCCGCAGGGCGTTTTTACCGTTGCACGCAAATTTTCCGAAAAAAACAGATGCTTTGGCGAAAATTCAACCGTGATGTTCCTGGATTCCCTTGGCGACCCCGGCAATATCGGCACGATAATCCGCAGCGCGGATGCTTTCGGTGTGGATGCCGTTTTTGTGGGCGAGGGAAGCGCGGATATCTACAATCCCAAAACGGTGCGCGCTTGTATGGGTTCGCTCTTCCGCGTGAACGTAAAGGTCTGCACGGATATTGCCGCAGATATCGCCGTGCTTCGCGCAGAGGGCTTTTCCGTATATGCTGCGATGCTCGATAAAACGAGCGAAAGCTTGCTCTCGCTCCCGTTTTCGGGCAAGGTCGGCTTTGTTATAGGCAACGAAGGGCACGGTGTGAGCGCGGGCGTAAGACAAGCCTGCACGGGAAGCGTGATCATCCCTATGTGCGAGGGACCTGAATCTCTTAATGCGGCAACCTCCGCCTCCGTGCTTATGTGGGAAGCGTACAGGGCGAGAATGAAAAAATAAACGGAGGATAAGATGGATCCATTGCTTTATTACATATGGCTTTCCCTGCGCTGCGGCGCAGGAAACGAAACGGCAAGCTTCTTGCTTTCAAAATTCGGCTCTCCCAAAGCAATATTCGACGCGGACAGACACACGCTCCTTTCCGTATTGCCGGAGCGCGAAGGGCTTGCCGCCGCACTCTCCGATAAAGATACTTCCGCGGCGGAACGCGTATTGGAGCATTGCCAGCGTGCAAACATCGGTATTATGACGGTGGACAGCCCGATATATCCGCAAAGACTTCGCGCCATACAAGCAAAGCCTATAGTTTTGTATTATAAAGGCGCATTCCCGAATATAGATGAAAAAGTAGCCATCGCTTGTGTCGGCACGCGCAAATGCTCCGATAAGGGCATAAAGGTTGCATACAAGCTTGGCGCGGACCTTGCAAGCGCGGGTGCTGTTGTGGTTTCGGGAATGGCAAGGGGCATTGATTCTATGTGCGCAAGAGGTGCGCTTGCGGAAAAAGGGCATACCATAGCCGTGCTTGGCTGCGGCATAGACGTTGTATATCCTCCCGAAAATGAGCCGCTTATGAAAGCTATCGAGCAAAACGGCACGGTCATAACGGAGTATGCGCCCGGCACACCGCCGACGGGTAAACACTTTCCCGTCAGAAACAGGATAATTGCGGGACTCTGCCTTGGCACGGTCGTTGTGGAGGCGGATGCCGGCAGCGGAGCGCTTATCACCGCAGAGCACGCGCGAAAGCAGGGGAAGGACGTTTTTGCTTTTCCCGGAGACGTGGACAGCAATTATCACAGCGGCACGAACGAGCTTATAGCGGGCGGTGCTACGATGGTGCGGGACGCGCGCGATATTTTGCTTGAATACGAAGAGCTTTGGCGCGGAAGAATATCTGTGCGAAAAATTCCAAAAAATAAATATTACACGGGCGAGGCTCCGCTTACACCCATAGAGCCGCTTGCAAAGACGTATGCGGAAGAAGCTGCCAAGAAAAAACGCTCTTGGGGCGGTAAAAGGGAAAGAAAGCCCCTGCCCGAAAAGCTCTATGAGGAAGCGCTTGAAAACGCAGAGGTAAGGATAGAGTTTGAAGAAGAGCGCTTAGAGGAGATACCGAAGCCCGAAAAAGCCAAAACAGAGCCTTCGCTTTCCGGAACGGAGCTTCTTGTGTGGCGCGCCATATCCGGCACGATGTCCGCAGACGAGATCGCGGCGAAGATCGTGCGCGAAACGGGAGAGAGCATTGGCGTGGGAGAGGTCCTCGGTGCGCTCACCTCTCTTGAGATAGAGGGTCTTTGCAAAAGCTTCCCCGGCGGGCTTTTTGGCAAATGATCAAAAAATGAAATAAAATATATACCTATGCTCACACAATATTCACAAATTCACTCTTGACAGAATTTGATTTTTGAGTGTATAATTTCGAGTGCGTGTATTTTTTTAGAAGGGAGATATACTTTGATTTTCGCAAAGTAGTTGTGTTACAATGCAGAAACTTGTGATAGTGGAGTCACCCTCCAAAGCAAATTCCATAAATTCTTATCTGGGCAACGATTTTAAGGTCGTTGCATCGAAGGGTCACGTAAGGGACCTTCCGAAAAGCACACTCGGTGTGGATATAGAAAACAATTTTAAAGTTAAATATATAAATATTCAAGGCAAGGGCGAGCTTATAAATCAGCTCAAAAAAGAAGCCAAGGGCGCAGATATGATCTATCTTGCGACTGACCCTGACCGCGAGGGCGAAGCGATCGCTTGGCACCTTGCGACGGTGCTTGGAATAGAGCCCGAGAAAGCCAACAGAGTTGCCTTTAACGAAATTACGAGAAATACCGTCCTCGCGGAAATAGAAAAACCCCGCGCCATCGATATGAACCTTGTAAATTCCCAGCAGGCAAGAAGAGTTCTGGACAGAATAGTAGGCTACAAGCTCAGCCCCTATCTTTGGAAGACGGTTAAATCCGGTCTTTCCGCGGGCAGAGTACAGTCCGTTGCAACAAGAATAATCGTAGAGCGCGATGCGGAGATAGCCGCGTTCGAGCCCAAGGAATATTGGACAGTGGAAGCGCTCCTCAAGGGTGCGGGCACACGAAAGATAAAAGCAAAATTCCACGGCAACAAGCATGGCAAGATGGAACTTACCTGCGAGGCGGACGCGCAAAAGGTGCTTGACGTTTGCAACACGGAAAAATTTATCGTTGAAAGCGTTGTACGTGCGAAAAAGAATAAATCCCCCATGCCTCCCTTCATCACGTCAACAATGCAGCAGGATGCTTCCCGAAAGCTTGGCTTCCAGGCGAAAAAGACGATGCGCGTGGCGCAGGAGCTTTATGAAGGCGTAAACCTTGGTTCGGAGTTTGGCGGCACTCACGGTATCATCACTTATATGAGAACGGACTCCCTTCGTATTTCCGGCGACGCGGCAAATGCAGCGCAGAAATTTATCGTTTCGAAATACGGTGCGGAATATTACCCCTCCAGAAGAAGGACTTTCAAGTCCGCGGGCTCTGCACAGGATGCACACGAAGCTATCCGTCCTTCGAGTATGGAGTTCGAGCCGGAGCTTATAAAACGCTATCTTTCCAACGACCAGTATAAGCTCTATAAGCTTATCTGGGACAGATTCGTTGCAAGCCAGATGAAGAATGCGGAGCTTGATACGATGAACGCGGATATTGCCTGCGGCGAATATATCTTCAAGGCGAGCGAATATTCCGTTAAATTCAAAGGCTATCTGCTTGTTTACGAAGAAGCGGAATCAAGCGAGACGGCAGAAAAGCTTGCAAAGGTATGCGAGCTTACACAGGGACAGGAGCTTTTGCTTGACGGCATAAACGGCGAAAAGAACTTTACAACGCCCCCTGCTCATTTTAATGAAGCTTCTCTTATCAAATTCCTCGAGGAAAAGGGCATCGGCAGACCGAGCACCTATGCAACGACCATCACGACCATAATCGACCGCGGATACGTTGAAAGAGATAAAAAGATACTCCGTTCCACCCCCTTGGGCGAGGCAACGGTAGAACTTATGAAAAAGAACTTCCCAAGCATTGTCGATTATAAATTCACGGCGAATATGGAAACGAACCTTGATAAGATAGCATCCGGCGATGAAACCGCGGAAGAGATCCTTGGAGATTTCTACGTAGGCTTTGAAAAAACGCTTGAAAAAGCGCAATCCAAGATAAAGGAAAACAAGGTGGAGCTTCCCGTGGAGGAATCCGATATCATTTGCGAAAAATGCGGAAAGCGTATGATAATCAAATCGGGCAGATTCGGTAAATTTGCCGCTTGCCCGGGCTATCCCGAATGCAAGAACACAAAGCCTCTTGCAAAGGACGGAAGCACGGCGGCGGAAAAGGAAGAGCCGGAAAAGACGGATATAAAATGCCCCGAATGCGGCGGCGAGGTCGTTATCCGTAAGAGCAGATACGGAAAATTCTATGCTTGCCTTAACTTCCCGAAGTGCAAATATACAAAAGCTATCAAAGAAGAGATCGGCGTTGCCTGCCCGAAATGCGGCGGTGCTATCGTTCGCAGCTTCGGCAGACGAAAGAGTGTTTTCTATAACTGCGACAATTACCCCAAGTGCGATTTTTCCGTTTGGGATATGCCCACGGGCGAAAAGTGCCCCCAATGCGGCGGACTCTTGCTTGAAAAGAAGGGCAAAAAGTTCAGCTATTGTATGAATGACGGCTGCGGTTATAACGCAAAGTAATAAATAATAACAGCAAAAACCCCGACAGTCTGTCGGGGTTTTTAATTGTTAATGTCGAAGAAGCACGGAACAAGGATGTGCGGCGCATAAGATTTTATGGTAGAAGTGATATGGTCCTTAATTTCCACCAAGGTTTTCTGCCCTAAAGCTTTATCGTATATCATTGTTTCAGCCCACATATATTCGGGATTTTCTTTATCACCATATCCTCCGCCACCTAGTGAATCTTTTTGTTTATCTATCAATACATATTCAAACCAGAGGATCTCGTTTACAAAACCTCCGCACTCAAAAAGCAATTCTACAAACTCACTCCAGTTTCTAAATATCAAATCCGAACAAACTTTGTTTTCTTCTATATATTTTTTTATTTTGCTGTCCATAATAACACCTCGTTTATTATCGTTTATCGCGCGCGCCAATTCCGCCTTTGTATTACAAAAAGCATCTGGCAATGCCCTCATCCCTGAAGTTGAACGCATCCAAAGGCTCCTCCGGGAGGGAGCTCCAGACGGAGTCGGGTGAGGGAGAGCGCGTTACAATGAATTTGGCACAAGCTTAAAGTCACGCAAGCTCCTTCCGTCACGCTTCGCAGCGAACCCCCAAAGCTCATTTCATTCGCTTCGGGGAACCCCTGCCGCGTGCCACCTTCCTCCCGGAGGAAGGCTTTTTCGTTAGCCCCATTATAACACAAATCGGCAGAGAAGACAATATCTCTACCGATTTTTATGTGTGTATTAAGGACCGTCGGGGACGCCGGTCTCTACAATGCAATTCGTGAACATCCTTATGAGAACCAACCTAAGGCACACTTTTTTCTTTTAAATAAAAATGTTTTTTATCTTGAATTTTACCATATTATGATGTATAATATACTAGTATAAATATAATTAGGAGTATGCTATGAGAATAATACTTGACGTTATGGGTGCGGACAACGCCCCAAAAGAACTTATCCACGGCGCTATCCTTGCAAAGAAAGAATACGAAAACTGCGATATTACACTTGTCGGCGATGAAAGCATCATAAAAGAAGCTCTTGCTGCCGAGGGCGAAAGGTATGAGGATTACAGCATCGTTCATTGTGACGATTTTGTTACTATGGAGGACAGCCCGATGAGCGTTATGTCGGCTCACTCCGCCTCCTCTATGACAACGGCACTCAGAATGCTATCCAAAGGCGAGGGAGATGCCGTTATTTCCTGCGGAAACACGGGCGCGCTCTTTACTGGTGCCACGCTTATCGTCCGCCGTATCCACGGAATACGCCGTGCGGCTTTGGGTACGGTGCTTCCTTTTAACGGCGGTATGCTCCTTCTTGACAGCGGAGCGAACGTAACGGTGACCTCCGAATACCTTGTTCAGTTTGCATACCTCGGCTCTATCTATATGGAAAAGGTTATGGGAATTAAAAATCCCAGAGTCGGACTTCTCAATAACGGCGCAGAGGAGCATAAGGGTACTCCCATCGTTGCGGAAGCGCACAAGATGCTTGCAAACGCACAGGGCATAAACTTCATCGGCAACGTAGAGGGCAAGGACGTGCCCTTCGGTGTTTGCGACGTTCTCGTCTGCGATGGTTTTACGGGCAATATATTGCTCAAGTCCAGCGAGGGACTTTCCAAATTCATTATGAAAGAAGTTAAAAAGGTCTTTGCAAGCGGGATTACGGCAAAGATCGCAGGGCTTTTGGTTAAGAAAAAGCTCTATAAGATGAAAAAATACTTTGATTCAACGGAGTACGGCGGCGCACCTTTCTTGGGCCTTGCAAAGCCTGTTATAAAGGCACACGGAAATGCGGATGCCAACGCTATCAAGAACGCCATCCGCCAAGCTCTCGGTTATGCCTCCTGCGGCGCTATAGAGCAGATAGCTTCCTCCAAGGATAAATTCAACGAGGCTGTAAAAGCCGTTGAGGACTCCAAAAAAGCGGAGCAGGAAAAAGAATAAAAATAATTACATAAGAAAAAAAGAAAGGAGCTCATAATGTCGGAAAAACGCAAAAGCATAGTCTTTGACTTCACGGAGCTCGAAGAAAAGATCAAATATACCTTTGCCGATAAGACGCTCCTCTACAACGCGCTTTGCCATTCCTCCTATTCCAATGAGCGAAAACACGAAAACATTTCATCAAACGAGCGTTTGGAATTTCTCGGTGACTCCGTCATCTATATAATCGCAAGCGAACATCTTTTTCGCTCGTTTTGCGAAAAGCCGGAAGGCGAGCTTTCAACTCTTCGCCGCGAGATAATCGACAGCGCGGCGCTTGAGTCCTTCGCGCGCAAGATAGACCTCGGCTCTTATATGTTCTTCGGCAACGGAGAGGAGAAAAACGGCGGCAGAGAAAGACGCTCCAACCTTGAAGATGCTTTCGAGGCTCTTGTCGGTGCAATATATATTGACGGCGGCTTCCTCAAGGCAAAGGAATTTTTCCTTCCTTTTGTGAAGGAAAAGGTACAGGCTCTTTTTGCAGAGCATAGGTTCAACGACCCCAAATCCCTTTTGCAGGAGATAGTTCAGCAGAACGGCGAAACGCTTAAATATGAAAAGATAAAGGAAAGCGGCCCCGACCACGATAAACGCTTTACCTGCGTTGTAAAGCTCAACAGCAACGTTATCGGTATGGGAGAGGGCAGACGCATACAGGAAGCGGAGATGAATGCCGCGCGCGATGCGCTCAGCCTTTTCGGTGAACAGTGGAACTGATGAAAAAACACAGAAATATACCGATTTTTGTGCCGCACCTCGGCTGCCCCAATACCTGTGTGTTTTGCAACCAACGCAAAATATCGGGCTGTGAAAAAGCTGATTTTTCCTCCGTTTCGGCGGAGATAGAGGAAGCTCTTTCCACCATTACCGCGGGCACGGACGTGCAGATAGCCTTTTTCGGCGGCAGCTTTACGGGCATTGACCGCAGAGATATGATATATCTGCTCGAAACGGCAAAAAGATTTATAGACGAGGGCAGAGTGGAAAGCATACGCCTTTCCACTCGCCCCGATTATATCGATGAAGAAATACTTGACATCCTCTGCCGTTACGGCGTGAAGAGCATCGAGCTCGGCATACAGAGTATGGACGATGCCGTCCTTCGTGCAAGCGGACGTGGGCATACCGCCGCACAAACGGAGCGTGCGTGCCGCCTTATCACAGCGCGCGGATTTGAGCTTGTCGGGCAGATGATGACGGGGCTTCCCGAGGCAACACTTGAAACGGAGCTTTACACTGCAAGGCGCATTTGCGAGCTTGGCGCATCGGGGGCGCGAATATACCCCACGGTCGTTTTTCGCGGCACGGAGCTTGAAAATATGATGAAGCGCGGCGAATACGAGAGCCGCGGGATGGAGCGCGTTATTGACGATGGCGCTGCCGTGCTTGCGGTTTTCCTTGAAAGCGGTGTGAACGTCATTCGCGTCGGGCTTCAGTCAAGCGAGCTTTTGACGGACGGAAGCGATACCGCAAGCCCATATCACGAAGCTACGGGCGAGCTTATATATTCCCGATATTTTCGCAATATGGCGGAAAAGATGCTGGCGGAGCTTGAGCCGTGCGGGAAGAGCGTAACGATATACGTGTCCCCCGGCGAGGTCTCCAAAATGGTTGGACAGAAAAAAACGAACTCAGAATATTTGAAGAAAAAATTCTCTCTTTACAGCATAAAGGTACGCGAAAGCGGTGAGCTTTCGCCAAATAAGATAAAGATAATCTCGGAAGAAAGGAAGATATAGTTATGCGGCTTAAATCTCTTGAATTGCAGGGCTTTAAATCGTTCCCCGATAAGACCGTTATAAGCTTCAACCGCGGCACAACGGTCGTTGTCGGCCCGAACGGCAGCGGAAAATCGAATATCTCGGACGCCATGCGTTGGGTCTTGGGCGAAATGTCTTCCAAAAATATCCGAGGCGCGAAAATGGAGGACGTTATCTTTGCGGGCTCGCAGAAGCGCAGCCCTATGGGATACGCGGAGGTCTCCGTTGTATTTGACAACAGCGAGGACGCGGGCAAAAACGAAAGTATGGGCGAATATGACGAGATAGTTGTAACGCGCCGTTACTACCGCGTTGGCGACAGCGAATATTTTATCAACAGAAAAAGCGCGCGCCTTAAAGATATCGTGGAGCTTTTTCTCAACACGGGTCTTGGAAAAAACGGATATTCCATTATAGGTCAGGGAAAAATAGCGGAGATAATCTCCCAAAAGAGCGAAGAACGCCGGGACGTTTTCGAGGAGGTCGCGGGCATTGCCAAATACCGCTACCAGAAGAACGAGGCGGAGAAAAAGCTTGCTTCCACGGACGAAAATCTTGTAAGGCTTTCCGATATTGCCGGCGAGCTTGAAGGGCGCGTGGGTCCGCTTGAAAAGGAAGCGGAAAAAGCGAAAAGATATCTTGAAATATACGAAAAGAAAAAAGAAGCGGATATATCGCTTTCAATTTACGATATAGAAAATGCATCTGCCGAGGAAAAGGATCTTGCGGGCAAGCTCAAACTCTCCAAGCACGAGCTTGACGTTTCCGACGAAACGCTTGCGGATATGGACCGCGAGGATGAGAAGCTCTTTTCCAAAATACAGCAGAATAAGATAGATTATGAGCGTGCCGTGGAAAGCATCGCACAGGCAACGAAGAGCCTGCACGAAGCAAAAAGCGGTATCCTGGTAAAAGAAAACGATCTTTCCCATTACAAGAGCGTGCTTGACGGCGCGGGCTCAAAGCTTTCCTCGCTGGATGCCTCGCTCTTTTCTGCGAACGAAGAATATGCCGCAAGACTTGCACAGCTTCGCGCGGCGGAAAAGAACAAGAACGCCGTTGAAAAGGCTCTTGCCGAAGCGGATGAGCAGATAGCGGAGATACGAACCACCCTTGATGGCATAGAAGCGGAAAAACGGGAGATAGCAAAGGATACGGAATATCTCAAAGCACAGACGGTAGATGCGCGTGTTGCATCATCCGTTGCTTCCTCTCAAAGGGAGGCCGGCGCACAAAAGGCGCAGAAGCTTTCCGAGGATATTAAAAAATACGAAGAGGATATACAGCTTCTTTCCGCGCGTATTGCAAAGGCGCAGGAAAAAATAGACGGCTACGCCGAAAAAGAAAAAAAATTTAAAGAAGAAACGGATGCGCTGGATGCAAAGCGCACCGAAAACGAAGGCGAAAGCGCTCTCCTTTCCGAAAAGAAGAGCAAGATGCTTATAGAATTATCGCAGACAAGGGTGAAGATACAGAACCTTGTCAATATGGAGGAGCTTTTTGAGGGCTATTCCCGTGCGGTAAAATTTGTTATGAACGCGCACAAAACGGGGAAGATACTTACCGCAAACGGCAAAAAGCCGACGATATACGGTCCTGTGTCACTGCTTTTTGAGGTCGATGCCGAATATTCCCTTGCTGTGGAAACAGCGCTTGGCGGCGGACTTCAAAATATCGTAACGGAGGACGAGGAAAGCGCAAAGGCGGCGATCTCATACCTGAAACGCCAGAATGCGGGCAGAGCCACGTTCTCTCCCGTGACAACTGTATTCGGCACGGAGCTTGATGAAGCGAAAATGGCGCTTTCCTCCAAAAAAGGTTTTATCGCCGTTGCCTCCAGACTTGTTCGTGCGGATGCAAAATTCACGGGCATTATCCGCAATATGCTCGGAAGAATAATCATCGCGGACGATCTTGACAATGCCGCAAAGATAGCAAAATCACTTGATTTCAGATACAGGGTAGTAACGCTTGACGGTCAGGTCGTGAACGCAGGCGGCTCCTTTACGGGCGGCTCCTCGCAGAACAACAGCGGTATGCTTTCCCGCCGCGCACAGATAGACAAAATGAGCGCGGAGGCAGAGCTTCTTGAAAAGCAGGTATCCGCCGTAAACGATGATATAAAGAAAATTGCGGAAAATATCGCCTCCTTGAAGAAGCGCCGCGACGGTGTTATTTCCACTCTTTCCGTTTTGCGTACTATGAAGGAGGCGGAATCCACACAGCTTCACGTGCTTATCTCCACAGGCAACGGTATGGAAAAAACTCTTGCACAGCTTCGCGCAGAATACGATGCGGCGAAGAACAAGAACGAAAAGCAGGAGAACAGCATAAAAGACCTTGCCGAAAAGGAAAAGCAATATGCACAGCAGATAGAGAAGCTTTCAAAGAGGGATGCACGCCTTGAGGAAGAAAAGCGCGGGCTTCTTGAAAGATCGGAGTCTATTCGTACAAGCCGCGGCGAACGCGCCGTTGAGCTTGCAAGAGAGGAAAAGAACCTGGAACTTCTTCTTTCCGTGGCAAACGCGGCGAAGAGCAAGGCGCAGGACTATGCTTCACGCAGGGAGGAGCTTAACGCAGAGCTGGAAACGGCGCGCGAAAGCACGGCGCTTGCAACGGAGCAGATAGAAGAATATAAAAAGACAATCTCCTTGTCCGAAGGCACGCTTCGGGAGCTTGAGGGACAGCGCGATGAACTTTCCCGCGTTTCCGTATCCCTTGAACAGAAGCAAGCGCAAAGCAGGGCAAAGCAAAGGGATCTTACCCACAAGCGTGAGCTTATCTTCCGTGAATACACAAGGCTTGAAGCTGCACATAAGAGCAGCGCAGATAAAAAGGACAAGCTGCTCTCGTTCCTTTGGGATGAATACGAGCTTTCCTACAGCGGCGCGTGCGAGCTGGGATTTGAAAGAGTTACGGAGCAGAACCGTGCGTCCGTTGCCGCACAGCAGGCTAAATGCCGCGAGGGCATAAAGGCTCTCGGCCACGTTAACGTGGGTGCGATAGAGGAGTTCCGCGAGGTGAGCGAACGCTATACCTTCCTTTCCGCGCAGATAAACGACCTTTGCAGCTCCAAGGAAGAGCTTGCGAAGATAATATTCACGCTGGAGGATCAGATGCGCCGTGATTTTGCAACGACGATAGACGTTGTAAACGCAAACTTCGGTATGGTATTTACGGAGCTTTTCGGCGGCGGCCACGCGGAAATATCGCTGACAGACCCCGAAAACGTGCTTGAATCCGGCATTGAGATAAAAGCGGCTCCCCCCGGAAAGGTGATAAAAAATCTTTCCTTGCTTTCGGGCGGCGAGCAAGCGTTTGTTGCGATAGCTCTTTACTTTGCTATAATGAAGGTAAGCCCCACTCCGTTCTGCATTATGGACGAGATAGAGGCGGCGCTTGACGAGGTAAACGTAGATAAATTTGCACAATACGTTAAGAAATATTCGGGAAAAACGCAGTTCGTTATAATTACGCACCGCCGCGGCACGATGGAGATTGCGGATACCCTTTATGGCGTTACGATGCACGAAAAGGGAATCTCTCAGGTGCTTTCCGTGGACGTTTCCGAAATAGAAAAGAAAACAGGCGTTATTCTTGATTGAAAGGTTAGAATACTATGGGATTTTTTGAAAAGCTTAAACAGGGTCTTGCGAAGACGAAGGATGCCTTCGTCGGCAAGATAAACAACCTCTTCCGTTCCTTTTCCCGAGTTGACGAGGATATGATGGAGGAGCTTGAGGAGATACTTATAACGGCGGATATCGGCGTGGAGGTTACGGAGAATATTCTCGATACTCTGCGCGACCGCATTAAGGACGAGCATATCACCGACCCCGAAGAAACGAGAAAGGTACTCTTTGAGATACTCAAGGATATGATAGGCGAGGGCGAGCCCATCGCAGAAGAGAAGGGCGCAATGACCGTTATCCTCGTTATCGGCGTAAACGGTGTGGGCAAAACGACGTCCATTGCAAAAATTGCAAACGTAATGAAGAAAAAACGCAAAAAGGTCGTTCTTGCGGCGGCGGATACCTTCCGCGCGGCGGCTATCGACCAGCTGGAGGTCTGGGCGGACAGAGTGGGCGTTGACATCATCCGTCAGGCAGAGGGCTCCGACCCTGCGGCAGTCGTTTTCGATGCTTGCGCGGCGGCCAAAAAGAGGGATGCGGACGTGCTTATAATAGACACGGCGGGCAGACTCCACAATAAAAAGAACCTTATGGCAGAGCTTGCGAAGATAAACCGCGTTATAGAACGCGAGCTTCCCGAGGCTGTACGCGAAACTCTTCTCGTTCTCGATGCCACAACGGGTCAGAATGCGCTTATACAGGCAAAAGAATTTAAAAACGCGGCAGAGATCACGGGTCTTGTTCTCACGAAGCTGGACGGTACGGCAAAGGGCGGTATCGTGCTTGCTATCAAGCACGAGCTCGGCATACCCGTTAAGTTTATCGGCGTCGGTGAAAAGATGGATGACCTTGAGGAATTCAGCGCAGAAGATTTTGTAAGTGCGCTCTTTGAATAAGGAGTTATTATGGAGATCGTACTTGCTTCCAACAACAAGCACAAGGTCGTTGAGCTTGAATATTTTATAAACGAGATGTGCCGCTGTCACGGCTTGGAGAGCATAAAGGTGCTTACGCTTTCCGACATCGGCTTTACGGATGAAATTATAGAGGACGGCAAAACCTTTGAAGAAAACGCACTTATCAAGGCGCGTGCCGTTGCCGCAAAAGGCTATATCGGCATTGCGGACGATTCGGGTCTTTGCGTGGATGCGCTTCACGGTGAGCCCGGCGTTTACTCCGCACGCTACGCCGGCGAGCCTTGTGACGATGCAAAAAACAACGCACTTCTCCTTGAAAAGATGGCGGACGTGCCGGAGAACGAGCGCACGGCGCATTTCGTTTCCGTTATAGGTTTGGCTTATCCGAACGGAGATGGATTTACCGTTCGCGGCGAATGCCCCGGAAAGATACTCTTTGCACTTCGCGGAAACGGCGGCTTCGGATATGATCCGCTGTTCCTCTACGAGCCTTACGGCAAAACTTATGCCGAAATAAATGCGGAAGAAAAGAATGCGATAAGCCACCGCGCACGCGCGATGCGTCTTTTCTCCGAAAAATTTGCAAAAGAAATAAAAAATAAATAAAAAAGGAATTGAATATGCTTACAAGCAAACAGCGCGCGTACCTTCGCGGCCGCGCAAACGATTATGAAACAATATTTCAGGTGGGCAAGGGCGGCATAAACGAAAATATGCTCGAACAGATAGACAACGCCCTTGAAGCACGTGAGCTTATCAAGCTCCGCACGCTCGAAAACAGCGATTTCTTCGCGCGCGAAGCCGCTGAAACTATCGCAGAAGAGCTTGGTGCGGACGTTGTCAGCGTTGTCGGCTCCCGCTTTATTCTTTACAGAGAATCCGAGAAAAACAAAAAATTCGATATTGAAAAGCTTTGCATCATAGAGGAAGAAAAGAAGCCTGCTAAAAAAGTTCAGGTAAAACCCGCTATGAAAAGAAAAATTGCCAAAAAGCTTGCAAGAAAAGGCAAATAATAAGCCTTCCCCTTTGGGTTGCGCCTTCAAATTCGCAGAATTTGAATTTTGCCTTGCAAAAAATCTTTGCTAAAGTAGGAAAGGCAATAGATTTGTTCACACTTTGAGAAGGTGTCACGGAGTGACGGATGAGGTTTATCATTGCGCAAAACCTCTCCCGACGTGAGAGTCTTTCAAAAACGCAAAGCTTTAAATTTTATAGCATAGTAGGGGCGAGCATTGCTCGTCCGCGAAAAAGTAGGCAAAAAGAACTTTGTAAAAAAGCACGATAATTTTAGTAAAGTCCATTGTCTTACCGTAGGGGAGGGGCTTGCTCCTCCCGCAAAATCTAACCATATGAAAGGAGCAAAAATGAGAACAGGCATATTTGGAGGAACCTTTTCCCCTATACACAACGGACACGTGAAGGCCGCGCGCTCTTTCCGCGACGAAATGAAGCTTGACGTGCTTTACGTTATCCCGGACAGAATTCCGCCGCACAAGCAGATCTCCGGAAAAGACGACCCGTTTTTGCGCCTTGAAATGGTTAAGACCGCGCTTGCGGGTGAAGAAAAAATGATCGTTTCCGATACGGAGCTGAAGCGTGAAGGAAAAAGCTATACTGTTTATACGCTTCCCGAATTTACGGGAAACGGAGAGCTTTTTCTCCTTTGCGGAACGGATATGTTCTTGACGTTTGACACTTGGTTCAGGTTTGAGGATATTTTCCGTATGTGTACCCTTGTTCTTATGCAGAGAGAAACCTCAAGCCCCGCACTTCGCGCCGAAATCGAAGAAAAGAAAAAATTATACACGGAAAAATACGGCGCGAAAATAGAGATGATAAAAGAAGAGCCCTTCGAAATATCCTCCTCTGAAATACGAAATATGATAGCAAAAGGAGAGGATTATTCCGCTTACGTTCCCGAAAGCGTTCGTGAATTTATCGAAGAAAAGGGGCTTTACAGATGAGCGCTGATATTGAAAAAATAAAAAGCGTCGTTGCCGAGTACGAGGGCGAAAAAAGGTTTTCGCATACGCTTGCCGTTATGCGAGAGGCTGAATATATAAGCCGCAAATGCTTTTTCAGCGAAGAAAAAGCCGAAAAAGTGCTCCTTGCCGCGCTGCTTCACGATATCACAAAGAAATTCGGCGAGAGGGAACAGGAAGAAATGTTCCGAAAATACGGAATAGACGTTCCTGCCTCCGCGCCGACGATGCACGAAAAAACCGGCGCGCACTTTGCACGCGAGCTTTTCGGTGCCGGCGTGGTCGACGGAGAGGTCTTTTCCGCAATATATTGCCACACAACGGGAAAGGAGCATATGAGTATGCTCGATATGGCGGTTTTTATCGCGGATTACACGGAAGAAACAAGAAAACACGCCGCCTGCCGCGAAATGCGGGAATATTTGCATAAAGAATGTGAAAAAATAGATTGTGAACAAGCCGCCGAAAGCGTTCTGCGGGATGTCACTTTGAGAATTATCGGCAATACGCTCTGCTATCTGCTTCGGGAGAAGCAGCAGATCGACATCGGAACGGTCAGGTCTTGGAATTCAATGATCTTAGATTTAGGAGTTACGAGTGAACGATAATAATTTAAAAAAAGAAGAAAATAACGGCAAAAAACGCCCGATAGTGCTTATAACGGTTATCGCCTTTGTGCTTAGCCTTGCGCTTCTTACGGGGATATGCGCAATTGTTTTTCGCCCGAGCATCAGCTCCGACCCTCCGTTTGTCGGTACGCTTCCCACGGTGAACGGTACAACGGGCAGCGAGGAAGTTCCCGCCGTTACGCCGGAATACACGCGAAAAGACGGATATTATACATTCCTTGTCTGCGGTATGGATAACGTATCCAAAAATACGGACGTAATGATGCTCGTGTCACTTGACACAAAGAATGGGGAGGTCAACATTCTCCAGATACCGCGAGATACCTTTATAAACCGCGATACCTCGGGTTACCGCGTGACGCGCATCAACGGTATATACACGCTTGCGTATACTGCGGCACCTTATGCCGGGGAAACGCGCAAAAAGCTTGCGATGGATAAGCTTTGCGAGTCCATTGAAAGCTCCCTCTGTGTTACCATAGACAGATACGTTCTTATGGACACTAAGGCTTTTGTGGGAATCATAGACGCCATCGGGGGAATAGATTACTACGTGCCTTTCGATATGGACTACGAAGACCCGGAGCAGGATCTTTACATCCACCTCAAGGAGGGTATGCAGCACCTTGACGGAAAGGAAGCGGAGCAGTTTATCCGCTACCGTTCCGGTTATATTACGGGCGACATCGGCAGAGTGGAGGCGCGCGCGGATTTCCTTAAAGCACTTTACGAGAAGGTGCGGGCAAGCTTCAGCCTTTCCGTTGCGGTGGAGATGGCGAAGCAGCTTATAGGCAGCGTGACGACGGATGCAACGCTTGAGGACATTGCGTTTTTCGCAAGTGCGGTATATGCTATCGATGCCGAAAATATAAACGTAAAGACCCTTTCCGGAAGCGCCGTTATGAACCCGGAAAACGGCGTTTGGACGTATTACGCGCTTAACAAAAAAGCGGCTCTTGCCGATATAAACAGATATATGAACGCCTTTAAGGAAGACGTTTCATACGATATATTTGATAAAAATGCAATATTTACGGATGACCCCAATGGGAAAAATCCTTATATAAGCCAATATTATTACTCATAAAGGAGAAAAAGTATGGATAACAACCAAAACATCGCAGAAAAGAACGCGAACACCGCGCTCGAACCCTTGGCACTTGCGGAACAGATCGTTAAGATACTTGACGCGAACAAAGCGGGGCAGATAAAGCTACTGCGCGTGAACGATCAGACTGTTATGACGGATTATTTCGTTATCTGCACGGGTAACTCCAACACGCACATAAAGAGCCTTTCCGGAGAAGTTGAATTTAAGCTTGGCGAGATGGGCGTGACCCCTCTGGGCAACGACGGATACGATTCCGGCATTTGGATAGTTATGGACTACGAAAGCGTAATGGTCCACATCTTTAACCGCGAGCAGAGAGATTTCTTCAAGCTTGAAAAGCTCTGGGCAGACGCGGAAGACGTTTCTATAGAAAATATTGTCACGGAAGATTGACGTTTAAATATCAAGGAGCATAAAACAATGAGATACGATTTCAAAAATATCGAAGCAAAATGGCAGGAAGAATGGGAAAAAGCGGGTATTTTCCACGCTTCCGAAGACCACACAAAACCTAAATTCTACGGCCTTGTAGAATTCCCTTACCCCAGCGGCGCAGGTATGCACGTTGGCCATATCAAGGCTTATTCCGGTCTTGAGGTAGTTTCCCGTAAAAGACGTATGCAGGGCTACAACGTCCTTTTCCCCATGGGCTTTGACGCATACGGTCTTCCCACGGAAAACTCCGCTATCAAGTTCAATACACATCCCCGCATACTTACGGACAGAAACATTGAAAAATTCACCTCCCAGCTCAAGCGCGTCGGCTTCTCCTTCGACTGGACTCGCGTTATCGACACAACGGACGAAAAATACTACAAATGGACACAGTGGATATTCCGCAAGATGTTCGATAAGGGTCTTGTTTTCCGTGCAACAACGCTCGTTAACTACTGCCCCAACTGTAAGGTAGTCCTTTCCAACGAAGACTCCCAGGGCGGCAAGTGTGATATCTGCCACGGCGACGTTGTTCAGAAATCCAAGGACGTTTGGTATCTTCGCATTACGGAATACGCAGATAAGCTTCTCGAAGGTCT
The DNA here is from genome assembly GCA_015064725.1 of Oscillospiraceae bacterium. Lineage (GTDB taxonomy): Bacteria > Bacillota > Clostridia > Oscillospirales > CAG-272 > UMGS731. The sequence continues at coordinate 30,454 of SVRQ01000009.1, forward strand.
TAAAAAGGTTGATTACCTTCCCAACGTAAAGCTCCAGCAGGAAAACTGGATCGGCCGTTCCGAGGGTGCATTTGCGGATTTCAAGCTTACGAACTGCGATGAGTCCCTTCGCATCTACACAACACGCTGCGATACTATGTTCGGCGTAACGTTTATGGTTATCGCGCCCGAACATCCCATTATCGAAAAATACAAGGATAGAATAAACAACATAGAAGAGCTCGAAGCATACAAAGCAGAATGCGCTAAGAAGACTGAATTTGAACGCACACAGCTCGTTAAAGACAAGACCGGCGTTCGCATCGACGGTATTGCCGCTATCAACCCCGCAAACGGCAAAGAAATTCCCGTTTATATTTCCGACTACGTTATGATGGGCTACGGCACGGGCGCTATTATGGCTGTTCCCGCGCACGATGAGCGCGACTATGATTTCGCAAAGAAATTCGGCATCGACATCATCGAGGTTATCAAGGGCGGCGACATTTCCAAGGAAGCCTACACGGGCGACGGCGAAATGGTAAACTCCGAATTCCTCAACGGTATCAAGACGAAGAAAGAAGCTATCGATAAGATGCTTGCTTACCTTTCCGAAAAGGGAATCGGCGAAAAGGGCGTACAGTACAAGATGAAGGACTGGGCGTTCAACCGCCAGAGATATTGGGGCGAACCCATTCCGATCATTCATTGCGAAAAATGCGGTATGGTTGGCGTTCCCTATGAAGAACTTCCCTTAAGACTTCCCGATATGGAAAACTTTGTTCCCGGCGAAGGCGGCGAAAGCCCCCTTGCAAAGGTAGAATCCTTTGTAAACTGCACTTGCCCCAAGTGCGGCGCTCCCGCAAAGCGCGAAACGGACACAATGCCCCAGTGGGCAGGCTCTTCCTGGTATTTCCTGCGTTACTGCGACGCGAACAACGAGGAAGCATTTGCAGATCAGGAAAAGCTTAAATATTGGCTCCCCGTTGACTGGTACAACGGCGGTATGGAGCACGTAACAAGACATATGATCTACTCTCGTTTCTGGCACCACTTCCTCTATGACATTGGCGAGGTTCCCGTTGACGAGCCTTACGCAAAGCGTACAGCTCAGGGTCTTATCCTCGGACCGGACGGTGACAAGATGAGTAAATCCAAGGGCAACGTTGTTGACCCCAACGACGTTGTTGACGAATACGGCGCAGACGTTCTCCGTATATACATCCTCTTTATGGGCGATTACGGCTCCGCAACTCCTTGGAACGACAGCAGCGTTAAGGGCTGCAAGAGATTCCTTGAAAGAATAGCTGGTCTTACGGATATTGCAAAGGGCACGGGCGCAACACCCAAGCTTGAATCCGCTTTCCACAAGACCATAAAAAAGGTTTCTCAGGATATCGAGGAAATGAAGTTCAATACGGCCATTGCCGCTATGATGGCTCTTGTAAACGATATTTACGATGCCGGCACGCTCACGGTTGATGAGCTCAAGACGCTCATAACTCTCCTCAATCCTTTTGCGCCCCACATCACGGAGGAGATCTGGCACGTTCTCGGCGAGAACACACTCCTTTCCGTAGAGGCTTGGCCCTCCTACGACGAAGCGAAGACGGTTGATTCTACAGTTACGATCGCCGTTCAGATCTGCGGTAAGATGCGCGGTACTATCGACGTTCCCGCAGGTGCGGAAGAAGACGTTGCTTTCGACATCATTATGAAAGACGAAAAGCTTTCTTCTTTCCTTGCAGGTAAGAACATCGTTAAAAAGATCTACGTTAAGAACAAGATCTTCAACATAATCGCCAAATAACCTACTTTTTCTTTCGGAGAAAAAGTAGGCAAAAAGAACTTTGCACAAAAAAATATAATATAATGTTAGCAAGACCATCGGCTTGCCGTAGGGGCGAGCATCGCTCGTCCGCAAAAAAGCAAAAAGAACTTTGCACAAAAACAATATAATATAATGTTAGCAAGACCATCGGCTTGCCGTAGGGGCGAGCATCGCTCGTCCGCAAAAAAGCAAAAAGAACTTTGCACAAAAACAATATAATATAATGTTAGCAAAACCATTGATTTGCCGTAGGGGCGAGCATTGCTCGTCCGCAAAAAAGCAAAAAGAACTTTGCACAAAAACAATATAATATAATTTTGCAAACCCATCGGCTTTCCGTAGGGGAGGGGCTTGCTCCTCCCGTGAAAGCTTTGCAGAAGAGTTATTCTTGCCTTCCACCTTTTGGGAAGGTGTCACGAAGTGACGAAAGAGGCAAAAAACAACGAAATAGACTGCCCGAAAAATATTTTTTCGCTTTTCTGTGAAAAACACAAAAAAATATTGACAAATCATTGACTTTAGGCTATAATTTTAAAAGCGTACTATAACGTTGTATGTTATTTCGCAAAGGAGATTTTTTATGAACTTGGATATGCGGCCGATACTTTGCGGCGAAAAAAACAAGATCGAATTTGATTTTGCTACCGTGCCGGAAGAAGAAGCGGTCCTCTCCGAGCTTTTTCCTGATGTAAAATTCCATACCCCTGTTTCCGTTAAGGGAAACGTAAAGAATATGTCGGGATATATGGTTCTTACGGTAAATTCCGATCTGTTGTTTACGGCGGATTGTGCCAGATGCACAAAACCGGTGGACGGTAAAGTCACGCTGTCTTTTGAGCGTGAGATCGCGGGAAAAGACACTTCCCAAGATAACGATGACTATATCTTTATCGAAGATAAAAAACTCGATATTTTCGAGCCCTTGATAGAACAGGTCCTTTTGGATATGCCTTCCAAAACGCTTTGTTCCGAAGACTGCAAGGGTCTTTGCCCGAAATGCGGTAAAAACCTCAACGAGGGTGAATGCGCTTGCCCCAAAAAGGAAATAGACCCCAGACTCGAAATTCTCAAAACATTATTACAATAATTGAAAGATTTACTTTTTCAAGGAGGTTAGATAACAATGGCAGTACCGAAGAAAAAAGTCTCTAAAGCAAGAAGAGACAAAAGACGTTCCAACGTTTGGAAACTCGATCTTCCCGGAATGACAAAGTGCCCCAAGTGCGGTGAATACAACCTTTCCCACAGAGTATGCAAGAATTGCGGCACATATGACGGCAAAGAGATCGTTAAGCAGGACGCTTAATCGAGCGATAAAAGCTTAAAACAAACGAGGTAGGTATGCTCGGCTCTCGGGCATACCTACAATTCATTTAGAGGGTAATTATGGTTTGTATAAAGGAAGTTGAACGTTTTTCTCCGGCGGAAAAGGCAAAGCTTTTGCCGGGGGATAAAATAATCTCCATCAACGGAAACGAGATAAAAGACGTTCTTGATTACAGATATTACATTTGCGAAAAAAAGCTTTCAGTTCGCGTTCTGCGCGGCGAGGAAGAGAAGACCTTTAATATAAAAAAGGGCGAATACGATGACCTTGGCTTGGAATTTGAAACCTTCCTTATGGACAACAAGCATTCCTGCCGTAACAAGTGCATTTTCTGCTTTATAGACCAGCTGCCCAAGGGTATGCGCGACACGCTCTATTTTAAAGACGATGACAGCCGCCTTTCCTTCCTTCAGGGCAACTATATCACTCTTACGAATATGACGGAAGAGGATATAGACCGAATTATAAAAATGCGTATGTCGCCCATCAATATTTCCGTTCATACGACCGACCCCGAGCTTCGCGTTAAGATGCTCAAAAATCCTCGCTCGGGAGAGGTTCTTTCCTATATCAAAAAGCTTGCCGATGCGGGCATTGAAATAAACGCGCAGATAGTTCTTTGCCGCGGTATCAACGACGGTGAAAATCTTGAGCGCACGATGCACGATCTTGCCTGCCTTTATCCGCAGGTCTCCAGCGTTTCCGTTGTTCCCGCAGGACTTACAAAGTACCGCGACGGGCTTTATCCGCTTACTCCGTTTACGAAAGAGGAAAGCGCCGCTGTTGTGGCGCAGGTGGAAGCATTTGCCGCCGCCTGCAAAAATTCTCTCGGCTCATCCATAATCTACTGCGGGGACGAGCTTTACCTTGAGGCAGACTTGCCGCTTCCCGATGGGGAATATTACGAAGGATACAGCCAGATAGAAAACGGTGTCGGTATGATCGCTTCTATGAAGGATGAGCTGGACTCGGCTCTTGAAGATGAGGAAGGCGATGAAAGTGAAAGAACGCTTTCTATTGCCACGGGTCACGCGGCATACGGATTTATACTTGAATGTACGGAAAAAATAAAAGCGAAATTTCCAAATATAAAAGTTAACGTTTACGAAATAAAAAATGACTTTTTCGGAGAGAGCGTTACCGTTGCGGGTCTTGTAACGGGGCGCGATCTTGCCGCCCAGCTTGCGGACAAGGAGCTTGGAGAAGAACTCCTTCTTCCATCCTGCATGCTTCGCTACGGCGGCGACCTTTTCCTGTGCGGCAAAAGCCGCGAGGAGATTGAAGAAGAACTTTCCGTTCGCATCACGCTCTGTGAAAACGACGGATACGAGTTCCTTGAAAAAGTTATCGGAAGATAAATAAAAATACGGCACGTACTAAGCTTTTGGCGTGTGCCGAGTGAAGTTTTTTACCTCGCTTTTTTACAAAAAAGCGAGAGAAAGGATGTAATATAATGGCAAAGACTGTTGCTGCGATAGTGGGCCGCCCGAACGTGGGCAAAAGCACCCTGTTCAACAAAATATCAGGCTCCAGAATTTCCATAGTAGATAACGTGCCGGGCGTTACCCGCGACCGTATCTATTATGAAACGGATTGGAACGGCAAGCCCATTGTCCTTATCGATACGGGCGGTATCGAACCCAAGACGGATAACGTTCTGCTTGAGAAGATGAAGCTTCAGGCAGAGGTTGCTATAGACACCGCCGACGTGATCGTTTTCCTTTGCGATATCGAGGCGGGCGTTACGGCGGATGACCGCGAGATCGCACAGATGCTTAAAAGAAGCAAAAAGCCGATAATCCTCGGCGTAAACAAGATAGACACTATAGGCGAGCTTCCCTTGGGATTTTATGAATTTTACGAGTTGGGACTTGACGATCCGATCGCCGTTTCCTCCGTACACGGAACGGGCACGGGCGATATACTCGATAAGATTCTTGAGCTTTCTCCCGTGGCGGACGATCCCGAGGAGGAGGACGATGACAGCATAAAGATCGCCGTTATCGGCAAGCCGAATGCGGGCAAGAGCTCCATCGTCAACAAGTTTTTGGGCGAGGACAGAATGATCGTTTCCGACATTGCGGGCACGACCAGAGATGCCATAGACAACAAGCTTGAAAACGAATACGGCAAATTCACGCTTATCGATACTGCGGGTATGCGCCGCAAGAGTAAGATCATCGATAAAATAGAAAAATACAGCGTTATCCGCGCTCACGAAGCGGTGGAACGTGCCGACGTTTGCCTTATTATGATCGATGGCAGCGAGGGCATTACGGAGCAGGACGAAAAGATCGCCGGTATCGCGCACGATTCGGGAAAGGCCTCCATAATCGTTGTAAACAAATGGGATATCGTCGAAAAGGATAATTCCACAGTAAAAGAATTTACTATGAAGATAAGAGAGTCCCTTGCGTTTATGCCGTATGCGCCCATAGTTTTCGTATCCGCCAAAACGGGTCAAAGACTTAATAAAATTTTTGAAACGGTAGTTGCGGTTGCAAACGAAAATGCAAAGCGCGTTACAACGGGTATGCTCAATGACGTTCTTTCCGATGCACAAACGCGCGTTCAGCCGCCCACGGACAGGGGCAAGCGTCTTAAGATCTACTATATGACGCAGTCCGGAATAAAGCCGCCCACGTTCGTTTTCTTTGTAAACAACGCGGAGCTTTTCCATTTCTCTTATCAAAGATACCTTGAAAATCAACTTCGTGAAGCATTTGGCTTCAACGGCACCCCCATAAAGCTCATCATCCGCCAAAAAGGCGACGATAAAGAATAATTTACGGAGGATTTTATGAAAGAGTTCGTTTCAAACGGTATTATAGGCGCAAACTCTCCTATTGCGCTTTATATTTTAGGTATAGTTATCTGCATTGTTGTTCCGTATCTTCTCGGAAGCCTTAATTTCGGCGTTATGATCTCCAACAAGAAATACGGTGATGACGTGCGCACGCACGGCAGCGGAAACGCGGGAGCGACCAATATGCTCCGTACATACGGCAAAAAAGCGGCAGCTCTTACTCTCCTTGGCGATGCACTCAAGGCGGTCGTTGCAACTTGCATCGGTCTTTTCCTTATGCCGGGAGATGAATTTGCATACGTTGCGGCGCTTTTCTGTATGATAGGCCACGCTTTCCCCGTGTTTTTCAAGTTTAAAGGCGGCAAGGGCGTTGTTGTTGCGGCGGCTTCTATGCTCGTTCTCAACCCCTTGGTCTGCATTCTCTGCATACTTATATTTGTAATTATCGTTGCGTTTACAAGATACGTTTCCCTCGGCTCTATAATCGCGGCGTTCCTTTTCCCGCTTATGAACTACAGATTGCCGGTTTATTTCCCATCTTTTCCGATAAAGACGATATTCTGTATTTTAATGGGACTTTTCATCATTTTTCTGCACAGAAAAAATATCGTCCGTCTTTTCAACGGCACGGAAAATAAATTCGGCGGAAATAAGACCGAAAAATTAAAATAATTTTGAAAAAACTATTGCTTTTTTAAAATATAAGTGTTATTATATTAAGGTAATTGTGATAAGAAATGCGCCGCCGCAACCCTCTCATTGCAAAAGCCGTTTCTGATCGAAAAAATAAGGAGGTATTGACGAACATGCCGAATATCAAATCTGCAAAGAAGCGCGTTAAAGTTAACGAAACAAAAGCTGCTCAGAACAAAGCTCTCAAATCGGCTCTTAAAACTTCTATGAAGAAGTACGAAGCTGCTGTAGCATCCGGCAATATGGAAGCTGCCGAAGCAACATACACAGCTGCAGTTAAGAAGATTGACCAGGCTGTTTCTCACGGTATTATCCATAAGAACAATGCCGCAAGAAAAAAGAGCAGATTCACAAAGATGCTCAACAACGCAAAAGCGTAAGTCAAGCGTAAATAAGAAAGAAAAAGGATTCATCTCACCGAATCCTTTTTTATTTTTATTTGAAAATGTGTTTCACGGATATGGCTTTGGAGCAAACAAATCTATACCCTTTTAGAGCGAGTTCAAAATTTAAAGTTTAGCTTAATTCTCACTACGTTCGAAGGGCGAATCTCACCGAATGCTTTTTTATTTTTATTTATTTTTTATGCACGGTTATAACTTTGGAGCGAACAAAAGTAACTTTAAGGCTCCTTCCGGGAGGGAGCTGTCGCCATAAGGCGACTGAGGGAGAGTGCGTAAACATAAAATTTTATCAAAAATTGAAATAACGCATGCTCCTTCCGTCATTTGCTTCGCAAACGCCACCTTCCTCTCGGAGGAAGACAAACCACTTTGGAGTTTCGTTCACACCTTATTAACTCATTCAAAAACTGTGCGCAAAGTGTTTTAACTCCTTGACATATCTTATAAATAATGATAAAATAACAATGATATACATATTATTTTAAAAAAACAGGAGATACACAAAATGAAGGTCAGCAAACTCCTCGGAGAACGCTTTAAAGAAGCTCCGAAAGATTGTTCCATCGCAAGCCACGCTCTTATGATGCGCGGCGGATATATGAAATACCTCAGCAACGGAAGTTATTCTCTCTTTATGCCAGCAAAACGCATTACAAGAAAGATAGAGAATATTATCCGTGAGGAAATGGACAGGATCGACGGTCAGGAAGTCCTTATGCCCGTTGTTATGCCCTCCACGATCTGGGAAGAATCCGGCAGATATACAAGCATCGGCAGTGAAATGGCTCGCTTCAAGGACAGAAGCGGCAACAATATGGTCCTCGGTATGACACACGAGGAAGCCGCTGTTCACCTTGCGCGTGATACTGCAAAATCCTATGCGGATTTCCCCTTTATGATCTATCAGATCCAGACGAAATTCCGCGATGAGCCCCGTTGCCGCGGCGGTCTTATCCGTGTTCGTGAATTTACAATGAAGGACGCTTACTCTTTCCACACATCCCAGGAGGATCTTGAGCAGTATTACGATCTCTGCTACAAGGCATACGAAAGAATTTTCGCCCGTGCAGGCGCGAAAAATGTTATCGGTGTTAAATCCGACTCCGGTATGATGGGCGGCAAGATCTCCCACGAGTTTATGCTCCTTACGGAGATCGGTGAAGATACCCTTGCTATCTGCCCCGAATGCGGCTACAAGGCAAATATGGAAGCCGCAGAATGCGTTGTTGAAAACGCACAGGAAGAGCTTGCTCCTCTTACAAAGGTTCACACACCGAATGCTAAAACTATTGATGCCCTTGCAAAATTCCTTTCTATCGATGATAAAAAGCTTTGCAAAGCTGTTGTTTACCAGAAGAACAAGGACGACGCTTACGTTGTGGTATTTGTTCGCGGCGACCTTGAAGTAAATGAAACAAAGCTTCGCAACTACCTCAAGGAAGAGATACACCCTGCATTCATCACGCTTGAAAGCGGTATCGTTGAAGGCTTTATCGGACCTATGGGTCTTCCCAAGGGTACAACAGTTGTATTTGACTCCTCCACAAAGGGTCTTACAAATACTGTTTGCGGTGCTAACGAAGTCGATTACCACTATTCCGGCTTCAATATCGAGCGCGACTACGGCAAGGTTGACTACGTTGACGTTGCGAAGATATACGAAGGTGCTATCTGCCCCGTATGCGGCAAGCCTATCATTACTATCAGCCGCGGTATCGAAGTGGGCAACATCTTCCAGCTCGGTACAAAATACACAGAATCTATGGATATGACTTATCTTGACGCAGACGGTGTTGCAAAGCATCCCATTATGGGTTGCTACGGCATCGGCGTGGGCAGACTTGCCGCTTCCATTTGCCAGGAAAGCCACGATAAGTTCGGTCCTATCTGGCCTATGTCCATCGCTCCTTGGCAGGTTGAAGTTTGCAACCTTCGCCGCGATGACGAAAAGGTCAATGCAACAGCGGATAAGCTTTATGACGAGCTTACAAAAGCAGGTGTGGAAGTTCTCTATGATGACAGAGATATTCGCCCCGGCGCAATGTTTGCGGATGCAGACCTTCTCGGTATTCCCGTTCGCGTTGTTGTAAGCCCCAAGACTTGCGACAAGAACGTTGTAGAAGTTTCTATGCGTGACAAGAGCTTTAAAGCTGACATCGCTATCGATACAGCTGTTGAAGAGATCGTTAAGATCGTTCGCCAAGAGCTTGCAAAATACGATATGTAAAAAAAGAGGACAGAGAACCTTAAAATTCTCTGTCCTTTTCTTTTTGTGTTTGTTTTTTCGTTCTGCTTTATCGCAGACACCCGTTGTACAGGGTTGTTTTATTTTACCAAGCTTCGGTAAGGAGTATTTTTTCGTTTGCGGTAAGGACCTCGTCCGTCAAGATTTCGCGCATAAGCTCTTTATCGTCCAAATTACGTTTTTTCCAAAGGCTGCCCTTATAAACGTTGCCTATCTCTGCGTAAGTGAGAGCTTTGAGGAAACGATCGTTTCTGTATTCGCGCTCATTTTCCTCGAACTCAACTTCAACGGTGTATTCGACAGAGGGAAGCACCTCTGCAAGTGTTACCGAGAGATGTTCGTCCTCGTAAACGTCTGTCGAGATCTTTTCGCCGTCCGCGAAAACGCATACCTTGCCGTTTTTGATATTTTTCATCTCCAGAGTGATTTTGCGCGTCACAGCGCCTTCGGAAGCTTTTATGCGTGTTATCTGCTTGCCGTTTGCTGCCTCGGCACAGAAGCTCGTATTTGCGCCGTCTTCGCGAAGGGTATATTCGCCGTTTCCGTTAAACGCCATAACCTTGAGCGCATTGGGAACGTCAATGCTGTTTGTATGCTTGCGTGCATCAAGCACGAAGAAGCCGCCTTCCTTGGCAAGAACGGGAATGGTGTCTATAAAACGAACCATATCCACCCATCTGCCGCCGCGATAGGTGCTTCCCGTGAAAATGTCCGTCCATTTTCCCTCGGGGAGCCATACTCGTGTGCGCGCCATACCCTTGCTGTCGCCTTTTGTTACTACGGGGGCGACGATAAGCTCCGAGCCGAACGTGTATTGCTCAGGGCAGTTGTATGCCGCTTCTTCGTTCGGGTAGGAGTAGTACATAGGCTCTATGAGCGCTTTGCCGATTTCGTTCGTATCCAGCATAGCTGAGTAGAGGTAGGGTATCATCTTGTGGCGCAGGCGCAAGAATTCTTCCGCTATATAACCTGTGCCGTTTTTATATGCAAATGGCTCCTTGGTGCAGTAATCGTAGGAGGTGGAATGGAGTCTGTTAACGGGACTGAAAACGCCGAACTGAACGGAGCGAACGTAAAGCTCGTTATCCTTTTTTCCGCCCTGGTGTCCGCCTATGTCGTGGCTCCACCAGGTAAAGCCGATGTTGGAGGCGTTCGCTGTGAAGTAGGGAAGATATTTAAGCGTTTCCCAAGTGATGTGCGTATCTCCTGAGAAGCCGAGAGGGTAGCGGTGTGCGCCAAGACCGGAGTAACGGGAGAGAATGAGAGGAGTATGCTCCTTCGCGTTGTCAAGCGTATGATAGTGGTTGAGCACCCACATAATGTCGATACCCGCCGCTTTTGCGCGCGGTCCCTGCTGCCAATCTATCCACCAGAAGTCAACACCGTCGTGCTCATGGGGCTTATGGAGTATCTTGAAGTATGCGTTTATCCACTTATCGGAGGAAAAATCCAGGTCCACCTTGCGCTCCGTTTTGGGGTCGATGCCCATTTCGCGCGCCATCTCCTCATACATATCCTCGAAGAAGCGTACGCCCGTTGCGGGGTGCAGGTTGAGCGTAACGGCACAGCCGCGCTCGTGAACCTTTTTAAGAAAATCCTTGTGATCGGGGAAAAGCTCCGTATTCCAGCTATAACCCGTCCAACCGGAAGACCCGCCGTAAAAATCGCCGCTTCTTTTTTCAAGGGGCATTTTGTCTTCTATGCCGGGTTTTTTGTGAATGTTGCCCGTGTTCCAGTGCCAGTCCATATCGACCGTTGCCACGGTGATGGGAATATCGCGTTCTTCCATCTTGTCAAGAACAGCGAGATATTCTTTATCTGTATATTCGTAATATCTGCTCCACCAGTTGCCAAGGGCATAGCGGGGGAGCTTGGGCGTTGAACCGCATATTGTGTAGAATGCGCGAACGGCGGCACGGTAATCCTTACCATATGCGAATACGTATATATCAAGCTCATCGCGGCGCTCTTTACGTATCATACCGTTGTTTTGAAGCACGGAGGAGCTTGTGTAATCGAGAACGGCAACGCCGTTTTTGGAAACCACACCCATATCAAGCTGTATAGGCTCTCGCTTCTCACCGTTTACAAGGTATTCTCCGTCGCAGCAATCGAGCGTGGAGTACGTGCCGCGCAAATTTTCTTTGTTATCAAGAGCTATCTTTTTGCCATTCAAAATAACGTGGCTTTTTTTCATATCCTCGCAGAGGACGAGAACGGCTTTTGCGGTTTTTACAAAAAGAGAATCCTCCGTTTCCTCTGTTTCAAATGATACGGGCGGCATATCGCGGAACCATACGGCTTCCGTCGCTTCATCGCAGAATATCCTTCCCGCGTCCTTTTCGATACGGAAAAGGCGTTCTTCAAGAACAGTTACGCGAAAATCTTTGAAAAAAATTATGTTTTCGCTGTTAGCAAGCGGACGAGTTTTTGCAATGAGATGTTTATCTAACATAGGTAAGCTCCTTTTTAGAGTGGTTGTTGAGTTTATTCTACCATTTTTTTCTTTAAAATCAACATCAAAACCTAAAAAAAGCAAATTTCATTTAAAGTTTACAAAAACCCTTATTGATTTTTGTGGGATAACATATTATAATATATACGATAACGATATGAAATTACCGAAAGGAGATGATGTTTCGTGGCAGAAGATTTTAACGACTATGGCAGTTACCGCAGATACCTCGAAGATGAAGAATTTAAGTCAAGACCCTTGATACGTAAAATATTCAGCTTCCGTGCGCTCAAGTTTGCTTTGAAATGGTTTGGTTATCTTTTGATAATATCCGTTTTCGTAATATTGTTTTGGAGAATGTTTTCTTCCCAAAATCCCAAGCAGACGTCGGAGCTTATCTGGACAAAAAATTCATATGAGGCGTACCAATCGCTTGGAGAAGACTTTTTGATATATACGCAGGACGTTGGCAAGACGTTCGATAAGGACGGTAAATTCTCTATATATGAGCTGCGCTATCTTCCCGCAACGGATGAATTGCAGTTTACCATAAGGTACAATAAGAGCACGCTGGGACAGCTTGCGGACCACCTTACAAAGGAGGCGCAGGAAGAGCTTGGTGATGCGTTTACAAGCGCGGATATAGTTAATGAAGAGAGCTTGCCGCAGTATCCTTTTGTTTTCGCCCTGCGCGACAATAAGGGAAATATATACACGGAAAGCGAATATAATACCTTTACCAAGGGAAGATATAATTACATCCGCATAGCTTTTTCCGGGGTGGATCTTTTTGACGTTGAAAAAACAACTCCTTCCTCCTATTTCCCTGCGCCGGACGCGGAAAACTCTTCTTATATATACAAGGGTCGATTTGAGCCTGTATATATTTCGGATTCCATCGACTATATCTACCTCGATTCCTATTATATCGAGGATGACGTGAGGGAAAGATCCTTCTCCGACCAGATAGTGGTTTACCGTTCCGACAGAAGAACGGAGCTTTACGATTACACAAAGGAACGCCCCAAGGCGTTTACAGCGGATCTTTCCGCGGCTTCTTCCAAACTTTCAAAGGAAGAATAACAAAGTTAAATAAGATTGACCGGGCGGAACGATCGCGTAATATGTTGCCGAAAGGTATTATTATGAGGAAAGTCCGGGCTTCATAGGGCAGGATAACGGATAACGTCCGCCGAAGGTGACTTCCGGGAAAGTGCAACAGAAATAAACCGCCGTCCTCGGACGGTAAGGATGGAAAGGCGAGGTAAGAGCTCACCGACCCTCAGGTAACTGGGGGTGCAATGTAAACCCTATCCGAAGCAACGCCCCGCGCTTATACGGTCTGCCCGACCAAAGCGAAAGCTTGGCGTGCGGCGGCAACCTGCAAAAACAGGTAAGGTGTGTGGCAACACACATCGCAGATAGATGATCGTTCTCGACAGAACCCGGCTTACACGCCCGGTCAATATTGTTTATTCCAAAAAAATTAAACAGCAGCCTTGCGGTACTCGGATAAGAGTATCACGCAGGCTGCTGTTTTCTTTTTAACCTTTGTCATATCCCGTTTTGCGGAAGCGTATGAACGAAACTATAACGGAGAGCATATTGAACACCTCGCAAAGTATGCCGCCAACGGAAAAATAATATACATTGTTTACTATCCAAAGCGGAGAGATAAGGAAGAGCTGCGCACGGCGTATGATTTTGCCGTCGCGTGTCCACATTGCAAGCGTACCGCCCGCCTGCGCTATGAAGAGGAGGAGGGCTATCCAAATGACCTCGTCGAAAATAAATACGGAGATGAGCGAGGATGCTGCGAAGCAGACTTCCATTATCAGAAGATAGACTATCTTTTTGCATCTTTCTCCAAGAGCGAAGATGATGCCGCGCAAAACGCTGAATATATTCAAGAGCATTCCCGCAAAAGAGCCCAATAGGGCAAATTGCAGGGTGAAAGCTATACCGCACCCCATTTGAAAAAGGAAATAGCTGCGGTTTTTCTTGCATTGATACGATATGAGCGCGCAGAGCATACCTGCGTACCCGATAAGCTGTATGGGAGAAAAAGTTTTTGCCAAAAATTCTATCATAAAATATAACCCTCTTTGATGATTTTTTATACCATATGGTATTGCTCTGAGCGGGCGAACGCAGTTCGCCCCTACGCACATAATTGAGCTTTTAGCAAATATCAATATTATATTTGCCGAAATTAAAGCTTTTGCTCGTAGGGGAGAACTGTGTTCTCCCGCCTTTTTATTGCCTGAAAAATTGCGTAAAATCAGACCTCGCCGTTTGGCTTTTTATACAGATGAAAAGCATCAATAGGCGAGCGTTTGGAGGCGGGCATTGCCCGCTTTTTTACGAACACAATTAAGGCGTATTATATCACCAAAGAGGGTTAAAATCAATATTTATGAATTAAAATTTCAAAAATTTAGCTTCTATCGTAACGGAAACGGATTCGGGGTTGTAGGGGGAATTATGATTTGGCCCATAACCGTAGCCAAAGGAGATGCTTCCCGTGTATTTGCAAGCGCCGTCCTCATAATTTTCATAGAGCTTTATGCCCGTCACGTGCGTCTGCGTTGTAAGCTTTATGTCGGCGCTTTCTTCCTCGCCAATAGTAACGTAATCGCCTGCGGCAAAGGAAAGCGTGAAGGTGATGCTCTCGCCCGTATCAAGGCTCCAGCTCTGGAGCATAGCGGGGCAGACGCCGATGTCCATATTGCGAAGGAGATTGCCCTGTGCATCTGTGAGGGCGACGCCTATTTCGTGGTTATGTCCTTTTCCGTGGCAGTAATAGGGAATGGTCTGATATATGGTGCTTTCCGAATTGTTCGTTATCTTGACTTCGGCGCGCATAACGCCGTCCGTAAAGTAAAAGTTTTCGTGGAGGCTTTCGCTTGTATAGCCGATAAGAGCTATCTCCATAGAAACGCCGTCGGAATTTTGATGCACTGTTGTGGCGCGCATGGGTGCTTGATCCGCAGGGTAGGAGGGAACTTCGTTTAAAATGACCGTCGTTGCGCTCGTGCTTTCAAACGTGGGCGTTGTTACGGTGCTTGCTGTGGTGCTTTCCTCCACCGTCGCGCAAGCGGCGAAGATGAGCGAGGTCAGCGCGAGAAGTATTGCGAATATTTTATTTTTCATATTATGTACCTCCGATGTGTGTGATTATAACGAGAAAGACCTCCGCCTCTCTGTTTTTTAGTCGCAGAAAGGGGAGGTTTTTCTCATTTTCTTTCAAAAAATTTATAAAAGGAGTTTAATAGTTTGCTGTTTTTTGAACCTCTTTCGTCACAATTTCATTGTGACACCTTCCCCAAAGGGGAAGGCGCATAGAACAACATTAAATTTTCATAAAACCTCTTTCGCTGTGGCAGGCCTTCCCCTTTGGGGAAGGTGTCAACCGCAGGTTGACGGAAGAGGTATTAAAGCGCTTTGAGCGTTTCCATTACGTAGTTGCCGAACTCTTCGCAGGTAGCACCTGTATCTCTGCCCGTGATGGTGATCTTCTTTTCTTCAAAGCAGCAGATGTCAAGCGCTTTTGCAAGCTTGTCTGCTTTTTCCTGCAAGCCGATGTGGGAAAGGAGCATTACGCAGCCGCGGAGCATAGAGCAGGGGTCTGCATACTGTGCTCTGCCTTCCTTGACCATTCTGGGCGCGGAGCCGTGGATGGCTTCGAACATAGCGTATTTTTTGCCGATGTTGGCACAGCCCGCCGTGCCTACACCGCCCTGGAATTCTGCGGCTTCGTCGGAGATGATATCGCCGTAGAGGTTGGGAGCAACGAGTACCTTGAAATCTCTGCGTCTTTTGGGGTCAACGAGCTTCGCCGTGATGATGTCCGCGTACCATTCGTCCGTTGTGATCTCGGGGTATTCTTCTGCAACCTTGTGGCAATCTTCAAGGAAGTTGCCGTCCGTTGTCTTGATGACGTTTGCTTTGGAGATAAGGGAAACTCTGCCGTAGCCGTTCTTTCTTGCGTAATCGTAAGCAAGACGAGCTATTCTGTCCGAGCCCTGCTTCGTTGTGATAACGAAGTCAACGGCGAGGTCATCCGTTACGTTGAAGCCTTCTTTACCTACCGCGTATCCGCCCTCCGTGTTTTCACGGAAGATCGTCCAGTCGATGCCCTCTGCGGGCACCTTAACGGGGCGGATGTTTGCAAAGAGGTCGAGTGCTTTTCTCATAGCGACGTTTGCGCTTTCGATGTTGGGCATACCGTCGCCCTTCTGGGGAGTCGTTGTCGGTCCTTTAAGGATGATCTCGCAGGATTTAAGCTGTGCCATAACGTCATCGGGGATAGCTTTGCCGCAGGCGATTCTGTTTTCGATGGTAAGACCGTCGATGTTTACGAATTCCACCTTGCCCGCTTCAACCATATCAGCAAGCATAAATTCAAGCACACGTCTTGCTTCCGCCGTGATAGTGGGGCCGATGCCGTCACCGCCGCATACGCCGATGCGGATCTTTTCGAGGGCGTTGTAATCTACAAAATCGCCCTGAGATTTCATATCTTCGATTCTTACAAGCTGTTTTTCAAGAATTTTTCTGAATTTTTCGCAAGCCGCATCGAGCTGTGCGTTTACGTTTACGTCTGCCATTGTGTCAGTTCTCCTTGTCTTTTGTATAGTTGAGAAGTCCGCCTGCGAGAAGTATTTCGCGCTGGCGTGCCGTTGCTGCGAGGACGAGCGTTACGTTTTCGCCCGTTGTCTTGTTGCAAAGTGTAAGCTCCTCTTTGTTTGCAATGCCGTCTGCAAAGCCGAGAATCTCTATATCGTCACCCTCTGCGATCTTTTCGTAATCGTCGGGGTCTTTGAACGTGAGGGGGATTATGCCGAAGTTGATAAGGTTTGCCATATGGATGCGCGCAAAGCTCTTTGCAACGACCGCCTTGATACCGAGGTAAAGGGGAACGAGAGCCGCGTGCTCACGAGAGGAGCCCTGACCGTAGTTTGCACCGCCCACGATGATGCCGCCGCCAAGAGCCTTTGCTCTTTCGGGGAATTCTTTATCGCATACCGTGAAGCAGAATTCGGAAAGCTTCGGTACGTTGGAACGGTAGGGAAGTATCTTTGTGCCGGCGGGCATAATGTGGTCTGTTGTGATATTGTCGCCAACCTTGAGCACTGTCTTGCAGGAAAGGTCTTGTGCGGGGCGCACGCCTTTGGGGATGGGCTTGATGTTGGGGCCGCGCTCAACAAGAACGTCTGCCGATTCTTCTGCACTTGCGGGCATTTCTATAAGGTTATCGTTTACCTTCATAACCTCGGGGAGCGCGATCTCGGGAGCTTTTCCGAGCGTTCTGGGGTCTGTGAATACGCCCGTGATGGCGGAGGCTGCCGCCGTCTGGGGAGAAACGAGATATACCTTTGCATCGGCAGTGCCGCTTCTTGCTTCAAAGTTGCGGTTGAAGGTGCGAAGGCTGACACCTGCGGATTTGGGGGAGAAGCCCATACCGATGCAGGGACCGCACGCACATTCAAGGATTCTTGCGCCTGCGCTTACCATATCCGTAAGAGCGCCGCAGTCCGCAAGCATAGAGAGAACTTCTTTTGAGCCGGGGGAAACGGACATTTCTACGTCCGCGTGAACGGTTTTATCCTTGAGTATCGAGGATACCGTGAGCATATCGAGCATAGAAGAGTTCGTGCAGGAGCCTACGCATACCTGGTCGAGCTTCATTCCGGCAAGCTCGGAAACGGGGCGCACGTTGTCGGGGCTGTGGGGACAAGCCGCAAGAGGCACGAGCTCGGAAAGATCTACCGTGAGAGTTTCATCGTAAACAACGTCGTCGTCGGGAGCAAGAGGAACGTAATCGCACTCTCTCTGCTGAGATTTAAGGAAAGCGAGCGTTATTTCGTCGGAGGGGAAGACGGAGCTTGTAGCGCCGAGCTCTGCGCCCATATTCGTAATGGTTGCGCGTTCGGGAACGGAGAGCGTCTTAACGCCTTCGCCGTAGTATTCAACTACCTTTCCCACGCCGCCCTTAACGCCGAGCTTGGAAAGAACGTAGAGGATAACATCCTTGGCACCTACGAAATCGGGGAGCTTGCCTTTAAGCTCTACGCCGATTATCTTGGGCATATTGATGTAATACGCGCCGCCGCCCATTGCAACGGCTACGTCAAGGCCGCCCGCACCCATTGCGAGCATACCAAGACCGCCCGCCGTGGGGGTATGGCTGTCGGAGCCGATGAGGGTTTTGCCGGGTATTCCGAATCTTTCAAGGTGTACCTGGTGGCAGATGCCGTTGCCGGGACGGGAGAAACGCACGCCGTGCTTCTTTGTCACCGTCTGGATATATCTGTGGTCGTCTGCATTTTCAAAGCCGGCCTGAAGCGTGTTGTGGTCGATATATGCCACGGAAAGCTCTGTTTTAACTCTTTCCGTGCCCATCGCTTCAAACTGGAGGTACGCCATAGTACCCGTTGCGTCCTGTGTAAGTGTCTGGTCTATGCGGAGTCCTATCTCGCTTCCCGGAGTCATTTCACCGGAAACGAGGTGGTTTTTGATTATTTTCTGCGCTATGGTAAGTCCCATATCGGTGGTGTCCTTTCAATCTTTATTTTGTATTATGGTAAGCAGGTTTGAGAGTGCGAGCTCTACGTGCGCGGACATGAGCGAATCCGCGCCATCGGCATCGCCTTTTTTGATAGCTTCAACGATCTCTCTGTGTTCCGCCAATGATCTTTCAAGCCGTCCCTTAACGGAAAGGGAAAGCTTGCGGTAGCACACGATGTAGCGGTGAAGCTCCGAAAGCGTTTTGCCGAGTATCCTGCTTTGGCAATAGCCGTAGATTATATCGTGAAAGTCGGAATCAAGGTCCTTGAGCTTTTCTATATTTCCCTTGGACATATAAAATTCCGTAAGCTCTATGTTGTCCGAAAGCTGACGGATGAGCGTTTCGTCTGCGTTTTCCGCGGCGATGCGCGCGGCAAGCCCCTCAAGGCGCGTTCTTATTTTATATATATCGATAAGATCGCGCTCGGAAATGCCAACGACCACCGCGCCCTTGTTCGGGCGAAGCTTTATAAGCCCCTCGCGGTCGAGGCGCTGGAGTGCTTCGCGCACGGGTGTGCGGCTTACGCCCAGCTCCTTTGAAAGCTTCATTTCCGTAACGGAGTCACCAGCACGAAGCTTTTGGGAAAGTATTTGATCTTCAAGTATGTTATAGACCTTTTCTTCAAGTGTTGATGCTCCGTCCGGTTGAAACATCTTTGCGTCCTGCCTTCTGTTGTAGATTATTCTTCGGTGGTCTGCGCTTCTTCTTTTGCGTTTGCTGCTTCAAGCTCCTTGCTAAGGGAGATGAATATCTCTTCGAGCTCGGGATCCGTCATAAGCGTCACTCTGCCTTCGGCGTAAAGCTTGTCGATAGCATCCTTCATTTTAATAACTATCTCGTCACGCTTGGATACCGTTTCCTCTCCGCGCAAGCGGTAGTGGTTGTTTATCCAATATGCAATTCCCGCAAGGCCTGATGTGTTGGAAACGGAAACGCTGGCGGGCACGCCGAGTATGCGCTCCGTATCGAAGATATTGTATATCTCCGCATCCTTCATCATACCGTCTGCGTGAATACCCGCGCGGGTTACGTTGAAGTTTTCTCCGATGAACGGGGTCATAGGAGGTACGTTGTAGCCGAGGTTCTTTTTATAGTATTCCGCTATCTCTGTGATAACAGAGGGATCCATACCGTCGAAGGAGCCGCGGATGGAGGCATATTCGATAACCATTGCCTCAAGCGGCACGTTGCCCGTGCGTTCTCCTATTCCGAGGAGCGAGCAGTTGACGGCGGAAGCACCGTAGAGCCAAGCCGTTGTGGCGTTGGAAACAGCCTTGTAGAAGTCGTTATGTCCGTGCCATTCAAGCATCTCACTCGGTACGTTTGCGTAATGGTGCAAGCCATATACCATACCGGGAACGCTTCGGGGAAGGGCGACTTCGCTGAAAGGAACGCCGTAGCCCATAGTATCGCACATACGGATCTTTACGGGGATGTTCGCCTGCTCGGAAAGCTCTGTAAGCTCATTTACGAAGGGAACAACGAAACCGTAGAAATCGGCGCGCGTAATATCTTCAAGGTGGCAACGGGGGCGAAGGCCCGCGTTGAAGGCATCGTAAACAACGGAAAGGTACTTGTTAAGTGCCTGGGAGCGCGTCATACCGAGCTTTTTGAATATATGGTAGTCGGAGCAGGAAACGAGGATACCCGTTTCTTTGATACCGATGTCGCGCACGAGCTTGAAGTCCTCCTTCGTTGCGCGTATCCAGGTCGTGATCTCCGGGAATTTATAGCCGAGCTCCATGCATTTCTCAACGGCGTCGCGGTCTTTTTTGCTGTAAACGAAAAATTCGCTCTGGCGAATTATGCCTTTTTCACCGCCGAGGCGCGAGAGCATCTTGTAAAGGTCAACTATCTGCTCCGTCGTATAGGGGGCGCGGGACTGCTGACCGTCGCGGAAGGTCGTGTCCGTGATCCATATTTCCTTGGGCATAGAGATGGGCACTCTGCGGTGGTTGAACGGAACTTTCGGAACTTCCGTATAAGGATATATATCTCTGTACAGGTTGGGGTTTTCAACGTCCTGAAGAGAGTATTTGTATTGCGAAAATTCAAGCAAATTACTTGCGTCGCTTCTTGTAAGCATTGTTTATTCCTCCAAAGGGATTGTATGATTGTATACAATTATACAATTGAGTTTGGGCTTTGTCAATAGCGCGCAAAAAATTTTCGTGAAAATTTAAAATTTATTCAAAATTTATTTGCTTTTGCCGTAAAGGTGAAAATAACCAAAAAACCAAGCCTTGATACAGCGTTTTTCACAATGCAATATGCAACGTAAAAGGAGTTTTTCACTATTGAAAGGAAAAAACAATAATTTTTATTGACAAACGGGTTTGAATGTTGTAAAATGAAGAAAAATGAAAATATTTTTCATTTGATAAAAAAAGAAACATCAAAAAAACGCAGTAAATTTTCAGAACGAAAGCGAGGGCGTATAATTGAATAAAATAATTCTCAAGACCCAGCTTTTGTATTCCGAAATGGGAAAATCCGAAAAAAAGGTTGCGGATTGGCTTATTTCCCATCCGGGAGATAATCTTCCGATGTCTATTTCGGAGCTTGCCGAGCTTTGCGAAAGCTCGGAATCCACCATTGTGCGTTTTGCCCGCAGGCTCGGCTTTTCCGGCTACGGAGAGCTTAAGATCTGCGTTGCGGGAGAGCAGGAGAAAAAGGTGGTATTGCCCACGATAAACGAAAATGACTCCTGCTTTGAGATACTTGAAAAAATATGTAACGATGCATACCTTTCCTTTGAGCGCACAAAGCGCACCATCGCTCCCGAAAACATTGCCGCCGCGGCAAACCTTATCGCGGGCGCGGGCAAGACCGTGCTTATCGGTCTCGGCTCCTCCGCCTCCGTTGCACAGGATGCGGCAAACAAGTTTTTGCGCGCCGGCTACCCCGCGTACTCCTACGGGGATACGCATATGCAGATGATAGCTGCCTCCCATATGAAGGCGGGGGACGTGCTTATAGGCGTTTCCCAATCCGGTGCTTCAAAGGATATAGTGGAGGCGCTCAAGTTCGCAAAGAGCCGCGGAATCTCCACCATCTGCATCACGGGTACAGATAGATCGCCCATTATGAAACAGAGCGACATCGTACTTTTAACGGACACGGAGGAAACGAAGCACAGCTCCCTTGCGCTGAGTTCCCATCTGTCGCGCCTGGTTGTCATAGACTCTCTTTGCTATTACCTTGTATATAGAAACGAGGCAAACGGCACGGGCCTTGACGAGGAAAACGAAAATAACCTCAGATCCAAACGCGTTAACGAATAAACAGTCAATTTTTATACAAGCAAATAAATGCGGAGGAAAAGTTATGAAAATTTTGGTTATCAACTCGGGCAGTTCATCGCTTAAATATCAGCTTTTCGATATGACAAGCGGGGAAGTGCTTGCAAAAGGCCTTTGCGAACGCATCGGCGGCGAATGCGGTATCATTACCCACAAGCGCCCCGGACACGAGCCATATAAGGCAGAACCCGTGCTTCCCGACCACGGTGCGGCTCTTTCTCTGGTTCTTGGTCTTATCACGGATAAGGAGCTTGGCGTTATCGAGCATATCGACGAGATAGAAGCTGTTGGCCACCGCGTGGCACACGGCGGCGAAATGCTCAAGAGCTCTTCTCTTATCGGAGAAAAGGAGCTTGAATACCTCTATTCCATCGTGGATATAAACCCCCTGCACGGTCCGCCCGCGATCAAGGGCATAGAAGCGTGCAAAAAGCTTCTTCCCAAGGTACCGCAGGTCGGCGTTTTCGATACGTCTTATTACAGCACGATACCCGATTACACTTACATCTGCCCTTTGCCTTACGAATATTACGAAAAATATAAAATACGCCGCTACGGCTTCCACGGCACCAGCCACCGTTTTGTAACGGCGGAATGTGCAAAGATCATGGGCAAGCCGCTTGAAGAACTTAAAATAATCACTTGCCATATGGGCAACGGCTCCTCCATCACGGCAACAAAATACGGCAAGGCTCTTGATACGTCTATGGGCTTTACCCCTCAGGACGGTCTTATAATGGGTACACGCTCCGGCGCTATAGACCCTACCGTTCTTACATATATTATGAAAACGGAAAACGTTTCCGCACAGGAAATGGACGATATAATCAACCGCAAATCCGGTCTTCTCGGTGTTTCCGGCGTTTCCAACGACTGCCGCGAGATCTGGGAAGCTGCGGACGCAGGCAATAAGAGAGCAAAGCTTGCGCTCGATATGCTTATAAACGACGTTAAAAAGATAGTAGGCTCTTACCTTGCCGAAATGAACGGCGCGGATGCGCTCGTATTCACAGCGGGTATCGGCGAAAATGACTTTGCCGTACGCGAAGGCGTTTGCCGCGATATGGATTTCTTCGGTATCAAGATAGACGAAGAAAAGAACAAGAACGCCGCAAGAGGCGAATTTAACGATATTACCGCGCCGGACGGAAAGATGAAGGTCTTCATCATTCCCACGGACGAGGAATATATGATAGCAAAAGACACACAAAATCTTGTAAAATAATTAAATGAAAGGAATATAAAACTATGGTTTCATCTTTCGAAATTAAAAAAGAGATCTGCGAAGTAGGTCACAAAATCTATGCAGAGGGCTTCGTTGCTGCAAACGACGGTAACATCTCCGTTAAAGTAAACGATAACGAATACTACTGCACCCCCACAGGCGTTTCCAAGGGCGACCTTACACCCGATATGATCATTCGTATCGACGGCAAGGGCAACAAGATCGAAGGCAGACTCAACCCCTCCTCCGAAATTAAAATGCACCTCCGTGTTTACCAGGAACGTCCCGACGTAAACGCAGTTGTACACGCTCATCCCCCCGTTGCAACAGCCTTCACAGTTGCAGGCGTACCGCTTGACAAGTACATCCTTCCCGAAGCAGTTCTTACAATCGGCTTCGTTCCCACTTGCGAATACGGTACACCCTCCACAATGGAAATTCCCGATTCCCTTATGCCCTACATCCAGAACCACGACGCGTTCCTTCTCAAAAACCACGGTGCTCTTACAGTAGGTAACACACTTAAAAAAGCTTTCTTCACAATGGAAGAAGTTGAATTCAACGCAAAGATCTGCAAATACGCTATGGAACTCGGCAAGGTTGAAGAAATTCCTTGCGATCAGCTTGAAAAGCTCATGGATCTCCGTAAGAAGATGCGTATCCCCGGCAAGCACCCCGGCTGCAAAACTTGCAAAAACCTCGGCACACCCGATTGCAAGTGCAAACAGAATGCAGAACCCAAGAGCGGCATCGTAACGGCTTCCGGCGCTGACGAAGCTCTCATTGCTGAAATCACAAAGAAAGTTCTCGCTTCTCTTGGCAGATAATTTTTGGCTTTGCTGAAAATTAAACCTTGAAAGGAGAGATATAAAATGGCAATCAACTGGACAGACGCGCAGATAGAAGAGATCGTTAAAATGGTCGTTTCCCAGATCGGCGGCGAGGCGAAAAAAGAAACGCCCGCATTCGATTCCGAAAGCTATAACGGCAGAAAATTTATCGGTATCTTCGAGGATATGAACGATGCCATAAACGCCGCAAATGCAGGCTATAAGGCAATTCGCTCTATGCGCGTTGAAGAAAGAGAAAAGCTCATCTCCAAGATCCGCGAGCTTACGCGCGAGGAAGCCGAAATTATGGCGACCATCGGCGTTGCGGAAACAAAGATGGGCAGAGTAGATCACAAGATCGCAAAACACCGTCTTGTAGCAGACAAGACGCCCGGAACGGAAGACATCATCTCTCAGGTTAAAACAGGCGACTGCGGTCTTACGCTTACGGAAATGGCTCCTTTCGGCGTTGTTGGCAGCATTACTCCCAGCACGAACCCTTCCGAAACAGTCATCTGCAACAGTATGGGTATGATAGCGGCGGGCAACGGTATCGTTTTCAACCCCCACCCCAACGCTATTGCAACATCCAACTATGCCGTTGACCTTATAAACCGTGCGTGCTTCGCAGCGGGCGGCCCCAAGATACTTGTTGCCTCCGTTAAGAAGCCCACGCTCGATACGGCGAACATTATGTATAAGAGCCCGCTTATCAGACTTCTCGTTTGTACCGGCGGCCCCGGCGTTGTAAAAGCTGTTCTTTCCTCCGGCAAGAAGGCTATCGGCGCGGGCGCGGGAAATCCCCCCGTTATCGTTGACGATACGGCGGATATAAAGAAAGCCGCAAAAGACATTATCGACGGCTGTACGTTCGATAACAACCTGCCCTGCATCGCGGAAAAGGAAGTTTTCGCGTTCGACAATATTGCGGACGAGCTTATCGACGGTATGCTGAAGAACGGCGCATACAAGATCACGGCGGCGCAAGCGGACGAGCTTGCAAAGATAGTTCTCGTTGACGTTAAGAACCCCAAAACAGGCATCGTTAAGAAGACTGTTTGCCGCGACTGCGTCGGCAGAGATGCAAAGGTGCTTCTCTCCAAGATCGGCGTAAGCGTTGGCGATGAGGTTCGCTGCATTATATGCGAAACGGGCTTTGACCACCTCTTCGTTCAGGAAGAGCTTATGATGCCCATCCTTCCCATCGTTCGCGTTAAGAACATCGACGAAGCTATCGAAAAGGCTGTTGCCGCAGAACACGGAAACAGACATACGGCTCATATGCACTCCAAGAATATCGACAACCTCACAAGATTTGCGCGTGCGGTTGAAACGACTATATTCGTTAAAAACGCTCCTTCCTACGCGGGCATAGGCTTTGGCGGCGAAGGACATACAACATTTACTATCGCAGGCCCCACGGGCGAGGGTATCACCTCCGCGAAGAGCTTTACTCGCCTTCGCCGCTGCGTAATGGCGGACAATTTCCGCATAATCTAATCGAAAGGATGAGATAGAAATGGCATTTAACCCTTCCGACATTGAAAGCATCGTTCGCAAGATCGTAAGCGAGATGAACGGCGCGGGCGAGCACAAGCACGAATGCTGCGGCGGCCACGGCGGCGAATGCAAATGCGGCAAGCATTCCGCAGGCATCCCCAAGACAGCCAAGGTTGCGATGCTTACAAAAACAAAAACTATCGAGATCAAGGAATTCCCCATTCCCGAACTTCAGGATGACGACATCCTCGTTAAGGTAGAAGGCGCAGGCATCTGCGGTACGGACGTTCACGAATGGAGAGCAGACCCGTTCGGTCTTATGCCCGTAGTCCTCGGTCACGAAGGCACAGGCGAGATCATTGCTCTCGGTAAAAACATTAAAACAGATACATCCGGCAAGCCCATCAAGGTTGGCGATAAGGTGGTAACTTCCGTTATCTCCTGCGGCGAATGCAACATCTGCCGCAACCATCCCGCGAATACAAACCTTTGCGACAAGCAGGGCGTGTTCGGCCTTATCCCCCACAATGACGAACAGCCCCTCCTCGGCTGGTTCGCAACACATCTTCTTATCCGCGGCAAGGGTTCTACATACTTTGTTGTAAACGACCTTGACCTTTACGAAAGAATGATACTTGAGCTTGCTTGCGTTTGCGTTCACGCCCTCAAGCGTGCAAACGGCACAGGTCTTATGAATTTCAATACTAAAGTTGTTATCCAGGGTCTTGGCCCCGTTGGTCTTGTTATGGCTTGCGTGCTCCGCGCGGCGGGTATCAACCATATCATCGCCATCGACGGTACACAGACAAGACTTGATATGGCTAAAAAGCTCGGCGTTAAGACAGTCATCAACTTCAAGGAAGCAAAAACTCTTGAAGAGCGCGTAGCTCTCGTTACGGAAGCGTGCGGCGGCAACCTTGCCGACTTCGCATTCCAGTGCACGGGCGTTCCCGCGGCTGCTGCCGACATCTACTCCTACATCCGCCGCGGCGGCGGTATGTGCGAAATGGGCTTCTTCGTTAACAACGGCGAATACCAGATCAACCCCCACTTCACAATGTGCAACAAAGAGATCAACCTTGTTGGTTCTTGGGACTACAGCGCAGACGATTATCCCACAACAATGGCGTTCCTCCGTCAGGCAAGAGAGATGAACATTCCGATCAAAGAACTCATCACTCATACATATCCGCTTGAAAAGATGAACGAAGCAATGGAAATGAACGTTTCCCAGCAGGGCATAAAGATCTGCTACGTTGCTGACTAAGGAGAGCGCATATGGCACTCGGTATGATAGAAGTTTACGGCTTTACCACGGCTATCGTTGTAGCAGATAAGGTTGCAAAAAGTGCCGATGTCAAGGTCGTTGCTATAGACAAAAATAAGCCCGCAAACGCAGATAAGGTGGAAGTTCCCCTTGTTATGGTAGTTAAGTTTGAGGGCGGCGCTTCCGAGGTTGCCGCGGCTATGGACGCAGGCGTTGCGGAAGCGGAAAAGAGAAATCTTTTCATTACATCAAAGCTTATTTCCAGACAGTCGGAGGAGATAGAGTGGTTCGCGAATCTCAGCGCACTCGGAAAAGACAAACTCCGCAACACGGAAAAAGAAGAAAACTAAAAAAAATAAAAATCAAACAAAAATATAAAATTAAAGGAGAACAATTATTATGCAGGAAGCACTCGGTATGGTAGAAACAAGAGGTCTCGTTGCAGCTATCGAAGCAGCGGACGCAATGGTTAAAGCAGCAAACGTAACACTCGTAGGTAGCGAAAAGATCGGTTCCGGTCTCGTAAGCGTAATGGTTCGCGGCGACGTTGGCGCTGTTAACGCAGCAGTTGCAGCAGGCGGCGAAGCAGCTCAGAGACTCGGCGAAGTAGTTGCTACACACGTAATTCCTCGTCCTCACACAGACGTTGAAAAACTTCTCCCTAAACTCGGCTAATTCTTAAAGAAACGGTACGAAATTATGGATCAGGCAATAGCGTTACTCGAAGTACAGGCGCTCGTTACAGCCATCGCGGGACTTGATGCGATGGTAAAGGCGGCAAATGTAAAGCTCATCCACGTCGAGAAACGCTTGGGCGGACGATTGGTAACAGTCGTTGTGCAGGGCAGCGTGTCCGATGTGACCGCGGCTCTTGAAGCAGGTGTAAAAGCGGCGAAGCTTGTTGGCAACGTAAAACTTGCGGAAGTTATCGCACGCCCGCACCCCGACGTTATGAGCTTTCTCACAACGGGTTGATAAGACCCATTTGAAGAAATACAAAAAATTTTAATGGAGGTAATATACAATGGAAGCACTCGGTATGGTAGAAACAAGAGGTCTTGTTGCGGCTATCGAAGCAGCAGATGCTATGGTTAAATCCGCTAACGTTACACTTATCGGCAGCGAAAAGATCGGTTCCGGTCTCGTAAGCGTAATGGTTCGCGGCGACGTTGGCGCTGTTCAGGCTGCTGTTGCAGCAGGCGGCGACGCAGCTCAGAGACTCGGCGAAGTTGTAGCTACACACGTAATTCCTCGTCCTCACACAGACGTTGAAAAACTTCTCCCCAAGCTCGGCTAATTAAACTTTCGTGAATTTTCGGGGCGCTTCACCGCGCCCCTCGAAAATTCCGCTTTTGATGCTCATTTTAAATTAAATAATATTTGAAGAGCAAAAGCTCTTTTGTCTTTCTCGGCTCGCAAGAGGCGAAAAACGTAAAATAAATTAAATTTATTAAAAAACATCCCTATATTTGTAGGGGAGGGGCTTGCTCCTCCCGCATTTATCAAAACAATTTTTTAACTTCGAACAAAATTCCGCATCGTGCGGATTTACATAAATAAAAATTACAGCAGAGGAGCCGAAGATTATGGAATATTCATCTGCGGAAATAGCCGCAATCGTTAAAAAAGTTATATCCGATATGGGAAGCACCGAAGAAAATAACGGCGCAGACGTGCCGATCGGCGTTTCCAACCGCCACGTACACCTTTCCAGAGAGCACCTCGATATTCTTTTCGGGAAGGGATACGAGCTTACGAAAGCCAAAGACCTTTCTCAGCCGGGACAGTATGCGGCAAACGAGGTAGTAACTATTGTCGGACCCTCGCTTCGCCCCATCGAAAAGGTAAGAGTTCTCGGTCCCATCCGTTCCGCTTCCCAGGTGGAAGTATCTATGACGGACTCTTACGTACTCAAGGTCAAGCCCCCTGTGCGCGAATCCGGCAGCATCGAAGGCTCTGCGGGTATCACAATGATCGGCCCAAAGGGTGTTGTAACTCTTAAAGAGGGCTGCATTATCGCAAACCGCCACATACATATGGGCATTGCCGATGCCGAAAAATACGCGGTATCCGACGGAGATTACGTTACCGTTGACGTTGAGGGCAAGGGCAAAAAGACACGCTGGTACGGCGTTCAGGTAAGAGTAAACAAGAATTTTGCTCTTGAAATGCACGTTGACACGGATGACGCAAACGCTGCGGGAATCGGCAACGGCAGCCTTGTTAAAATTGTCAAAGAATAATTTTTCGACGGGAGTAATGATATGTTAAAGGGAATCGTTGTCGGAAACGTGGTTTCCACAAAAAAACAGGAATCTCTTATGGGAAGCAAATTCCTTGAAGTAAACCTTATAGAAAACGGTGTTAAGACCGATAAATATATAATCGCGGTCGACAGCGTCGGTGCGGGTATCGGCGAGGTCGTTCTCGTGACGACGGGAAGCAGCGCGCGCCTTGCGCTTCGCAACCAGTTTGAGCCCGTTGACGCGGTTATCGTAGGTATAGTTGACTGATATTAAGATAGGAGAAAAATATGTCGGGTGAAATGAACAATATTTCCGTTAAGGAAACGAAATATCCGCTTTACAGAAAACCCGCGCCCGCACCCGATACGCACGACGGCATACTTCGTATGACCGCCACACATATCGAGTTTAAGGAAAGCGTAAAGACCGCCGGCATTGTCGGCGCGGGCGGCGCAGGTTTCCCATCTTACGCGAAGATCGCAGACGGCGTTGATACGATTCTTATCAACGGCGCGGAATGTGAGTCCCTGCTTTATACGGACTACGTTCTTATGCGCGATGAGCTTCGCAAAGTAGTGGAGGGTATAGATCACGTTGTTACGAATACAACGGCGAAAAAAGGTCTTCTTTGCGTAAAGGAGCATACGGGCAAGGAGCTTGGCTTCTTTGACGGGCAGAAGCTTTCCGAGCATACATTTGTGAAGTTTTTGCCGAACGTGTATCCTATGGGCGATGAAGTAAGCCTTATTTATGAGGCTACGGGCAGAAGCATCAAGCCCGGTTCGCTCCCCATCTCCGTGGGCGTTATAGTTTACAACGTGGAAACGGTTTTTGATATAAGAGAAGCACTCAAACACAGAATTGCAGTTACGCATAAATGGCTTACGGTTGGCGGAAACACGGAAAAGAGCTTTGTTGTAAGAGTTCCCGTGGGTATGTACGTAAAGGAGCTTTTGGAAATGCTCGGTGTCAGCGTGCCGAAGGGCAACGTGGTGCTTGACGGCGGTCCGGCTATGGGCAGAGTTATAGATCACGAACGCGCCGCCGTTACAAAGACGACAAAATCGATCCTTATACTGCCCGAAAGCTTGCCGATAATACAGAGCAAGATGACGTCGCTTGACGTGCAGGTGCGCCGCGGCACTTCCGCGTGCTGCCAATGCACAAGATGTACGGACCTTTGCCCCAGAAACCAGCTCGGTTATCCTTTGGAGCCGCACAAGCTCGTGCGCGCGGCGCAGGGCGCAGGTATCGTTGACCCCAAGATATTCGCAACGGCAACGCTTTGCTGCGGATGCGGCATTTGCGAGCACGCGGCGTGCGGTCAGGGTCTTTCCCCCAGAGCGATGATATTTAAGCTCAAGGACGATCTTGCAAAGAACAAGACGAGATATATTTCCGACGAAACCATCTCTCCCAGAGATACAAGGGATTACCGCCTTATCTCAAGCGAGCGTTGGAAAGAGATAATCGGCGTTTCCAAATATGATAAGAAAGCCGAATTTATAGATAAGGACTTTGCTCCCTCCAGAGTAGAAATATCTATGAGAGGCCACATAGGCGCACCCTCCGTTCCTTGCGTTGAAAAGGGACAGGCAGTTGCCTTGGGCGAAAAGATAGCGGACGCGGCAGACGGACTTTCGCTTCCGCAGTACGCTTCCATCTCCGGCGTTTGCCGCCGTGTGGACAGCGACAAGATAATCATTGAAAGAATATAAAAGAAAGGGACAAACTGTAATATGTATCAGGCCATAGGTATAATTGAGCTTAAAAGTATAGCTAAA
The DNA here is from genome assembly GCA_015064725.1 of Oscillospiraceae bacterium. Lineage (GTDB taxonomy): Bacteria > Bacillota > Clostridia > Oscillospirales > CAG-272 > UMGS731. The sequence goes on from SVRQ01000009.1 coordinate 60,919, forward strand.
GGCGTTGAAGCGTGTGACTCCGCGCTTAAAAGCGCAGGCATTACGCTTGTCAGCGCACATCCGTCGTGTCCCGGAAAATATGAGATAATCATCACGGGTGCTATTGCCGACGTAAGCGCGGCTCTCTCCCACGTGAAAACAAGATTTGAAGGAACTATAATAGACTCCTCCCTTATGGGCAGAATAGATCCGCAGGTCATCACCGCGCTCTTCGGCACGGAGCCCATAAAGAAAAGCGGCTCTCTCGGCGTTATAGAAACGTACAGCGCGGCAAGCGCAATAAAGGCTGCGGATATTGCCGTTAAAACGGCAAAGGTCGATATATACGATCTTCGCGTTTCTCGCGGTATGGGCGGTAAGGGTCTTGTTATGGTGACGGGCGACGTCGGTGACGTAAATGCGGCTGTTGAAGCAGGCGCTTCCCACGCGGCGGACCTCGGACTTCTTATGAACAAATCCGTTATTGCCGCACCGCACAAAGAGCTTTGGGAACAAATTTGATTTGAGGCGGGGTAATTAAAATGGAAAACATTAAATTTTGTATAGAGAAAAGCGCACGCATAGGTAAGCTTATAGAGGCGATGTACGAAAAATTGCCGGAGATCGAAGCGGACCGCGGCGTGCTTGTAACAGAAAGTTACAAAGCGACGGAAGGGCTTCCGCTTATCAAGCGCAGAAGTGCGGCTTTCGCGCACATTCTTCGCAATATACCGATCGTTATCCGCGAAAACGAGCTTATCGCGGGAAGCACTACCGTGACACCCCGCGGCTGCCAGGTATTCCCCGAATATTCCTACGAATGGCTCGAAGCGGAGTTTGACACGGTCGCAACCAGAGAAGCAGACCCCTTCTACATATCCGAAGAAACAAAGCAAAGACTTCGCGAGGTTTATCCCTATTGGAAAGGCAAGACCGTTTCCGACCTCGCAAAAGCAAATATGGCACCCGAAGCGTATGACGTATTTATGAACCACGGTATCTTTACCGTTGGTAACTACTTCTACAACGGTATCGGCCACGTTTGCGTTCAGTATGACAAAGTTATAAATTACGGCTACGAAGCTATAATAAACGAAGCCAAGGCAGAGCTTGCAAAGCTAAACTTCGGCGACGGAGATTACGTTACACGCAAGAATTTCCTTGATGCTGTTATTGAAAGCTGCGAAGCCGTTATAGAATATGCCCACCGTTACTCTCTTCTTGCAACACAGCTTGCAGAAAAAGAGCACGATATGGGCAGAAAGCTGGAGCTTATCCGCATTGCGAATGCTTGCGCTCACGTTCCCGAAAAGGGCGCGAGAAACTTCTTTGAAGCTTGCCAGTCTTTCTGGTTCATTCAGATGCTTTTGCAGACGGAGTCCAGCGGACACTCCATCTCCCCCGGACGTTTCGACCAGTATATGTATCCTTTCTATAAGAAGGATATGGATGACGGCGTTATGTCCATAGAGGAAGCGCAGGAGCTTATCGATAATATCTGGGTAAAGCTCAACGATATAAACAAGGTGCGCGACGCGGCAAGCGCGGAAGGTTTTGCAGGCTACGGTCTTTTCCAAAACCTTATTGTAGGCGGTCAGGATGAATACGGAATGGATGCGACGAACGATCTTTCCTATATGTGTATTGAAGCCTCCATCCACGTTTCTCTCCCTCAGCCCTCTCTTTCCATCCGCGTTTGGAACGGCTCTCCGAAATCCTTGCTCATCAAGGCGGCATCGCTTACAAGACTCGGCACGGGCGTTCCCGCATACTATAATGACGAAGTTATCATCCCCTCCATTATGGCTCGCGGGCTTACACTTGAAGATGCGCGCGATTACTGCATAATCGGTTGCGTTGAACCTCAAAAGGCGGGCAAAACGGACGGCTGGCACGATGCGGCGTTCTTCAATATGTGCCGTCCGCTGGAGCTTGTTTTCTCAAACGGTTACGATAAGGGCAAGAAAATCGGCCCTGACACGGGCGACGTTCTTGAAATGAAGACGTTTGAAGAATTTTACGATGCTTACAAAAAGCAGGAAGCTTATATGATCTCCCTTATGGTCAACGCGGATAACGCGGTAGATGCGGCGCACGCTATGCGTTGTCCTCTCCCGTTCCAATCCTGTATGGTTGACGATTGTATTGCCCGCGGCAAGTCCTTGCAGGAGGGCGGCGCTATCTATAACTTCACAGGTCCGCAGGGCTTCGGCATTGCCAATATGACGGACGCGCTTATCGCCGTTCGAGAGCTCGTTTTTGAAAAGAAGCTCGTTTCTATGGCAGAGCTCAAGGAGGCGCTCGAGCACAACTATGGCAAGGGTCTTCGCGGTTATGATGCCCAGAAGCTTACAACGGATATTGCCTGCAAGATAGCCGAAAGCGGCAGCAAAATAACGGAGGCGGATATCAAGGAGATATACCGCGAGGTCACAACGGGCGAATACCTTACGGCAAGCGCGAAAAAGAGATATGATGAAATTCTCGAGCTTATCGCAGGGCTTCCCAAGTATGGCAACGATATAAGAGAAGCCGACCTCTTTGCAAGAGATGTGGCTTACACATACACAAAAGAAGTTGAAAAATACAAGAACTACCGCGGCGGTCAGTATCAGGCGGGTCTTTATCCCGTTTCCGCAAACGTGCCTCTCGGCGCACAGACGGGTGCGACGCCCGACGGCAGACTTGCATATACGCCCATTGCGGACGGTGTCGGTCCTGTTTCGGGAAGCGACAGAAAAGGTCCCACTGCAACGGCAAACTCCGTTGCAAAGCTCGACCACGGTATAGCGTCCAACGGTACGCTTCTTAACCAGAAATTCCATCCCAGCGCACTTGCAGGTATGGCGGGTCTTGAAAAGTTCGTATCCCTTATCCGTGGTTACTTCGACCAGAAGGGTATGCACGTTCAGTTCAACGTAGTAAACCGAGAAACGCTTCTCGATGCGCAGAAGCACCCCGAAAACTACAAGAATCTTGTTGTTCGCGTTGCGGGCTACAGCGCACTTTTCACAACGCTTTCACGCTCCTTGCAGGATGACATCATCAACAGAACAGAACAGGGATTTTAATATGAAACCATAGCCAAACGGCTATGGTTTCCCCATAATTTAATTTTTAAGAGGTATTTTAAAATGGATAACGAAAATGTGATCGTTCTTATGGACGAAGAGGGCAACGAGGTTGCGCTTGAGGTCCTTGACGAAATCGAATACGAAGGCAAAAACTACGGCGTGTTTATTTCTACCGATGAAAACGCAGACGAGGTTATAATCCTTGAAATTGCCGAAGACGGCAACGGCGAGGCAGAATTCCTCAGCGTTGACGATGAAAAAGCTCTTGAAGCGGTTTTTGCGATCTTTATGGAAAACGCAAAGGACGATTTCGACTTTGTTGAGTAATTTGGCTTGAAAAAAGAAAGGAGGAGCGCCTATGGGCATTCTCGATACACAGGGAAGAATATTCGATATACAGCGTTTCTCCATCCACGACGGACCCGGCATACGCACGATAATCTTCCTTAAAGGCTGCGCCCTGCGCTGCCGTTGGTGCTGCAACCCCGAATCTCAGGAGTTTAAAATCCAGGAGATGGAGCGCGCAGGCAAAAAAGAGATAATCGGGCGCGACGTTACCGTGCGCGATATTATGGACGAGATCGAAAGTGACTCTCCGTATTATGACAGAAGCGGTGGAGGCGTTACGCTTTCAGGCGGCGAGGCACTTTGCCAGCCTGAATTTGCCGCGGCGATACTTAAAGCGTGCCACGACAGGGGCATCAACACAGCGATAGAGACCACGGGATACGCAAAACGCGAGGTGCTTGAAAAGGTAATTCCTCACGTTGACTACGTTCTTATGGATATAAAGCATATAAACGGCGAAAAGCACAAGGAATTTACGGGCAGGGATAACGCGCTCATCCTTGAAAACGCGAGGTATATTGCGGAAATGGCGGATGATATGACCGTCCGTGTACCCGTGATACCCACGTTTAACGATACGGTTGAGGAGATACGCGCTATTGCAAAATTTGCGTCAAAGCTTCCAAAGGTGATGCACTTGCATCTTTTGCCGTACCATAGACTCGGCAGGGATAAATATACGGGTCTTGGAAGAGATTATGCGCTTGACGGAATTGAACCGTTGCCAAGTGAAAAGATAAATACGCTCTACGAAGCGGCGTGCGAAAGCGGCCTTATCGTGCAGGTGGGCGGTTGAGCAAACGGATCAAAAATGCGTGAAAAAACGTAGGGACAGGCGTCCCCGAATGTTTGTTTTTACAAACGGGAGGAGCAAGCCTCCCCTACGATGCACGGACCAAAGATGCGCAAAAAAATGTAGGGACAGGCGTCCTCGACTGTCCGTCTTTATAAATGGGAGGAGATATTGTATGAATGAAATTTCAATGCAGGATAAGATGCGTATAATACAGGAGCTTGTTCCCGGCAAGCAGATAACGCTTGCACATATTATCGCAAATCCCGATCCGATACTTTTTCAGAAGCTGGGTCTTGACCCGAAGAATGATTATAAGAGAAGCGCCATCGGCGTGCTTACGGTGAGCCCTGCGGAAACCGCAGTCATCTGCGCTGATATTGCGATGAAATCCTCCGGCGCTGCGGTCGAGTTTGTGGATAGATTTACAGGTACAGTTATTATAGCGGGAACGGTATCCGAGGTGGAGGCTTCCATAACCGCTATGGCAGGCTACTGCAAGGATAAGCTCCACTACACAGTTTGTGAAATTACAAAGACATAATGATATGAAAAAAATAATTTTTATCGGCAGAGTTGGCGCTGGCAAGACCACGCTTACGCAAAGACTGCGCGGAGAAGATATAAGTTATTATAAGACCCAGTATATCCATTACGGCGACAGCATTATCGACACACCCGGAGAATACACGGAACGTGCAAGCCTTGCCGGAGCGCTTGCGCTCTACGCATACGAGGCGGATATAGTGGGTTTTCTTGTTTCTGCGGATGATTCCTATTCGATCTTCGGCCCGAATATCACCTGTATGGTGAACAGAGAGGTCATCGGTATCATCACAGGCATAGACAAGCCGCGCGCAAACGTGGCTAAAGCGGAAAATTGGCTGCGTCTTGCGGGGTGCAAAAAAATATTCCCGATCAGCTCCTATACGGACGAGGGAATAAGGGAGCTTGCGGATTACCTTAACAAGGAGGATTAAGCTGTGCAAAAGAAAACAAAAGTTATTGCTTTTGCGAATAATAAGGGCGGAAGCGGAAAATCTACCACTTGCTCCAACGTGGGCTATGCTCTCACATTGGAGGGATACCGCGTTCTTCTCGTTGATGCGGATATGCAGCAAAACTTATCCCTTTCGTTTTTCGCCGAGGAAGACGTGCTCGATTTTTCCGAAAGCGGAGAGAACCTTTATACTGCGCTTTGCGAGGAGCGCGATGCGAGGGAGTTTATCCGCAAAACTAAATACGAAAACCTCGATCTTTTGCCATCCGGTGTGCTTATGAGCAGCGCGGAGTATGAACTTTACAAAAAGCCGCAAAAGGAGACCGTTCTTTCCCGCGTGCTTGCCGGTGTAAAGGAAAGCGGAGAATACGATTTTATACTTATCGATTCGCCGCCGACGCTCGGTATGCTCGTTATGAACGTAATGTGCGCCGCAGACCATTTGCTTATTCCGATAGAGGCAAGCCCCTGGGGACTTTTCGGTCTTGCAAATATGCTGGAGTTTTTCGGCAAGGCAAGCGATATAAACGAAGATCTTTCACTCCTTGGCGTTGCTATCACAAAGGCAAACGAGAGAAAGAATTACTTTAAGCAAACGAAGGAAACTCTTTCCGAAATAGAGGGAGTACGCCTTTTTGAAAATTATATCAGGGTAGACAGTGCCGTGGAATGGGCGCAGGACAACAGCGCGCCCGTGCTCGCATATAAGAAATCGAGCAGAAGCGCAAAAGAATACTACGAACTTACAAAGGAGATGCTTAAATATGTCAGTCGGTAAAAAGAGCCTTGCCCGCGTGGCAAGCGTAACAGCAAAAAAAGAACAGCCCGCAGCAGAGCAGACCGTTGAAACCGTAATTCCCGCGCCTGCCGAAGCTGTGGCGCAAATAAGCGCTCCCGAAGAAAAAGCGGCGGAAGAAGTTAAAGCTCCCGCAAAGCGCGCGCCTTCGAAGAAGCCTGCGCCAAAAAAGAGCGCAAAAAAGGTTGACGAAAGATTTAAAAACGTTCGCGTCGGCGACGATATGCCCGCGTTCTTGTTATGATAAAGGAAAAAGTGTGCGAAAGCACACTTTTTTGTTCTTTTCAGCAAATTACGCTGAAACAGTTTAAGTATATAGCCTTCTCCAGCGGAGAAGGGGGACCGCTTGCGGTGGATGAGGAGATAACTTCGTCTATACCCAATTAAATCGAGTGCTGATTTTTTATTTATCCAAATTCTCACTACATAGTAGCTCGAAAGGCGAAGGATGAGGAGATACTCAAAAAAATATCGCGTGAAATCAATTTATAAACACCTCATCCCCGCTTGCGCGGAGCTTCCCCTGAGGGGAAGCCTTTCTTATCACGGATTGCAAAAAATAATTAAATTATTTTGAGTTTTTTGCAAGGATTTTTGCGTTTTCGATTGTATAAATAGTAGAGGTGGCGATACCAATGAACTGTTGATTTTTTTGAAAGTGAAAAATGTAAAATTAAAATAATGATATTGCATATTATATCGAAAGGTAAATTCTTTTATGAAGAAGATAATAGGCTTGCTGTTGTGCTTCTGTGTGTGCTTGGTTTTTATTTGTTCTTGCGCAAAAGATGGTAAAGTACTTGAAAGCAATATCTCAAGCACTGATACGATGGTGGGTTGCACGACAAAAGTACTTTATAGAGATAAACAAAATGCGTTTTTGAAGCGAACCGAATTCATGGGAGTTCCTGAGTATATTATTGTTACTATTGAAAATATCGCCGGTAAGTATCCTGATTTTCGTGATGACATTGCAGATTGCCAAACGATATTCATTGAAAAAAATTACGATAAGCTGTATGACAGATACGTCACAAAAAATTTTGGTGATATATATCAGCCGATAACCGAGGGAGAAAACGGACGTTGGGCGCGCATCCCCTTTGAATTGGACGGAGCACAGCTAAGAAGCGTTTCCAAACAAAAGCTTACAGGCGTTATCTACCTTGAAAATAATTTGACTTCAGCGTATGAATTCACACCCGGAACGTACAGATTGGTCTTGGAATACTCGGATGGCTCTTTAGATCGCACGGAGTTCAGGATATATTGAATCGGAATGTTTCATCTCTTTTGCTATAACCGAAAAACAAAAGTGCCGAAAAAATCGGCACTTTTCTATTACGGCTCTATTTTCACATACCCTGTCTTTTCGATAAGCTCCTGCCCCTCGGGGGAGAGAAGCCAATCTATAAGGATGGGGATGTTTTTGTTTTCGTTGTCCGCGCGGTAGATGGCATAAAATTTTACCGTTACCGGGTAAGTGCCGTTTTGGATATTTTCAGCACTCGGGTAAACCCCGTTAAGGGAAAGCATCTTAACGCTGTCGCTTCCCACCATACCGTCCATATAATAGCGGAAAGAATATCCGATCGAAGCACCCGTTATAGCGAGCAGGGATTTTTTGCCGAACGGTGTGCCTTTCATAAAAGATTCCATTGCGGATTGGCTTCCGCTTCCCGAAAGGCGCGTTACCGGGTTTATAATGCGGTCGGCACCGCCGAGCTCTTTCCAATTCCTGTATTCGCCTGCGTAGATGCCGCGTATCTGCTCTGCGGTAAGGTTTTCCACCGGGTTGTTGGAATTTACGAAGAAAACGAACGCTTCAAGCCCGATGGGAACGTAAACAAGCTCAACACCCTGTTCCTCGGCGTATTTTTTCTGCTCCTCGGATGGGGCGGCGCAGAAAAGAATGTCCGTTTCGCCGTCCACGATGGCTTTGTAGCCGCGAACGGTGTTTTTATATTGCATCTTGCTGTCCTCGGCAAAATTTTCGCCGTAGAAATTGTCATCGGAAAAAACGCCGCCCTCATACGTAACAGAGCCCTTGGGATAAACGTTTTCTATAACGGAGGCATAAACGGGAACGAGCGCCGCCGCACCGTCCAGCACGGGCAGGTTTTCCGAAAGATGCAGGGAAGAGTCTATTCTTGCAAGCTCGCTTTTCTCTTCGTGCGGAAGATAGAGAGAAACGTCTATCATTTTGGATTGCGTTGTACCGCTGAAATTATTGGAGAGCTTTCGCGTAAGCATAAAATACATACTTGCGTTAAAGGCAAAAAAGATGATGAGCGTGAGCGCGAGGGCGGAGATTTGAAATATGAACTTTTTATTTTTCACTTTACCACAGCTCCTTTGCAATAAACTGAATAATGGAGCAATGCTCATAAGCGTAAACAGCGTATGCTGCGTGAGCTATTGTGCAGATAAGGCAAAGTGCAAGGACACAGATGAAAACTCGTGCGAAGATATTGTCTTTCATATGCGCCTCACATATAAGCAACGGCCATAAACATAAGCGCGATAAAAGAAATTACAACGGCGGCTATCACTCCTACGATTATGCCGGAGATGATGAGAAGCATCTTATAAAGCTTTACGCGGCTTTCCTCCACGCTTCCTGCCTTTTTCTTGTTTTTTATTTTTGCACAAACGTAAAGGCAAAGGCTTACGATAAAGAAAACGAGAAAGGCGGCGGGAATTACAAAATACAGCATTTCAAAAAAATCGTATAACATAAATATCTCCTTTCATTCTATAAAAATATTTTATCACGCCTTGGTATCATATGTCAATTAAAAGGAGCTTAGGTAAAAATTAAAAAACTATTAAGAAAAAACAGCTTATGCGTTTCTCTGTTGTTCTTAACGGAGAATTGGCAGACACATAAAAATTGGCAGAGACATTGTTTTCTCTGCCAATTTGTGTTATAATAGGGCTACAGGAAAGCCTCCCTCCGAGAGGGAGGGGGACCGCGTTAGCGGTGGAAGGAGCCTGCATGACTTTAGGTTTGCACTAACTTCATTGTAACGCGCTCTCCCTCAGTCGCCTACGGCGCCAGCTCCCTCCCGGAGGGAGCCTCAGGATACGCGTAGCCTTAGGGGTATGGGCTTTGCCCGAAGCCTTTGTAAGACAAATGCGAAACTGGCGATAAAAGTATTTTTACGAAAGGAACATTTTATGACGAGAATAAATGTTTTGGCATCTGTTTTATATAGTAAATCAGTTGGATTAAAGACTCGGAACTTCAATAAATTGATATGGAATAATAATCGAAATAAATTAGTTTCTTCTCTGTCGGCAATGCAATTTCTCGTAGCTTCTATTGGCTCGAAAAACATATCTCATACGCAAGCAGAAGAGATTATTTCTGTGTTACACGATACATACGATTATAATACGGAGCAATTTTCAAACCTGTTGAGAGAAGCTTCCGATGAGTCGTTTTTTTCTGATGAATACGATGACGTTATTTTTCAAATGCATTTGATTTTATCAATGTGTATCAATAGTATAGTGAAAAAAGAAAAAGGATATATGAATACAGTTAGCCGTTATATAAAGGCATTTCATAATTTACCAAGAGCCTTTTTGTCAATTACCGATAAATCCAAACTTTCCCCCTCTGATGCAATAGAATACTCGAAATCATATTTGAATGTTAACTGAAATCCCCCCGACAGACATAAAAATCTGCCGGGGTTACTTATTTGTTTACTGCGTATCAACCAATGCAATTTGATTTGTTATTTCTCCGATAAGAACATCACGCATTGGCATAAGCTGTTTTTTTGTTCTGTAATAGGATTTTCTCAGAATCCAAACGGACCTTGGGGTCTGTTGCCGAAGTCATCGCGGTCCTGCTTTTGAGCGAGCTCTTCTTCACGCTTTTTGCGTTCTTCTTCCTCGCGGCGCTTTGCTTCTTCGTTGGCAAGGCGCTGTGCTTCGTTTTCAGCCTGGCTCTTTTTGCGCTTCTGTTCAACAGCCGCATCGAGCATTTCCATCG